>JBEVMZ010000186.1:0-37342 GCA_040508335.1 Sphingobium sp. | reverse complement strand
GCGCCGCGACCCAATTGCCGGTGTCGCGCAGCCAGATCGCCTTATCCGCGATATAGCCGGCGTCGGCGCCCCCCAAGCTCTCGGCCATCTGCATCTTCGCGCCTGCGTCGGGCGACTTGCGGCGAAAAGCGATCCGCGAGTCGAACACTGGACGGCGAGCCGGGCTGACCCAGGCGAGCATGCGCGTCGCGCCGTCGGTCGATCCGCCCCACAGCAGGGCGTCGGCGCGCTGGTCGTGATCGGCGGGCGTCAGGCTGTTGCTGAACAGGCTGAGCAGCCGCGCTTCGTCAGTCGGCGTCAGCGCGCCGCCGATCCACGCATTGCGCGCCGCGATGCGGGCCTCGTCCATGCGCCCGACCTGCACCAGCGCGAGCGCATTGCGGGCATGGCCCGTCGCGGTGCGTGCCGGGAAGCGGGCGAAGAAGGCCGTGACCTGCCGGGGATCGAAACTGTCGGGGTTGATGCCCGTTTCGGCCAGCCGGCGCATCCGGTCCTCGCCCGGCCAGCCGGGATTGTCCATGATGAAATTGGCATAGGTGGAAAAGCCCAGGCCATCGCTTTGCTGGAGCGTGCGCCACTGGCTGATCGTGCTGCCGATCGACGGGTCGGAAGCCACGCCGATCCGACTCTGCGCCTGCTGCCAGGGGCTGGGCTGCGCGGGCTGACCCGCGCCCGGCAGCGGCTGCACCACCGCGCCGCTCGGATAGGCAGGCGGGGCCATGCCCGATTCGGTCTGAAAGGCTTCGGTCTGCGTGCTGGCGCCGGCGGCAAGGAGGAGGAGCGTGACAAGGGACATACGGGTAAAGGTCTCGATATGGGAATGCATGGACATGCTGGACATGATCGTCATTGCGTCCTTATCAGGCCCTGAATGACGCGCTATAGCGCGCCCAAGCGCACACTGCCCCGGAAGCCCGGAGAATAGAAGGAGTTTACACATGTTTTCCGGGTCGATTCCAGCCCTGGTGACGCCCTTTCGCGACGGGACGATCGACGAGGCGGCGTTTCGCGCTTTTGTTGACTGGCAGATCGCGGAAGGGTCGAGCGCACTCGTGCCCTGCGGCACCACCGGCGAAAGCGCGACGATGACGGTCGAGGAGCATAATCGCGTCGTTGCCGTCTGCGTCGATCAGGCCGCCGGCCGGGTGCCGGTGATCGCGGGCTGCGGCTCGAACGATACGCGCATCGCGCTCGACCATATGATGGCGGCACAAGGGGCGGGGGCCACCGCCGCGCTGGTGGTCGCGCCCTATTATAACAAGCCCAATCAGGAGGGCGTGTTTCGCCACTTCGCCCATCTGGCGGAAAATTGCGACCTGCCGATCATCCTCTACAATGTGCCCACCCGCACCATCACCGATATCGGCGTCCCGGTGATCCATCGGCTGGCACAGGATTATGGGACCATCGTCGGGATCAAGGACGCCACCGGGAATCTGGGGCGTGTCACCGCGCAGCGGCTCGCCTGCGGCCCGCACTTCTGCCAGCTGTCGGGGAATGACGAAACCGCATTGGGATTCAACGCCATGGGCGGGCGAGGCTGCATTTCCGTCACCGCCAATGTCGCGCCGCGTCTGTCGGCGCAGTTTCAGGCGGCCTGTCTCGCGGGCGACTGGGCGGCAGCGCTGGCGCTTCAGGACCGGCTTTATCCGCTCCACGACGCGCTGTTCAGCGATTCTTCACCTGGCCCGGTCAAATATGCGCTCACGCGCGTACGCCCCGACATGCCCGGCGACGTCCGCCTGCCGATCACCTGGCCGTCGGAACAAAGCCGCGCCGCAGTCGATAGAGCTTTGGAGATTGCGGGCCTGGTTTAACAGCGGCCCGCTGACATGAAGGTAGAATAGACAACTGATGGCCCGCCCTCGTCCCGAGACATTCGACAAGAAGAAGATCGTCGCCGAAAACCGGCGGGCGCGCTTTGAATATTTCCTTGAGGACGTGTTCGAGGCGGGGATCGCTTTGCAGGGGACCGAGGTCAAGTCGCTGCGTTTCGGCGAAGGCAATATCGCCGAAAGCTATGCCGAGGTGAAGGGCGGGCAGGTCTGGCTGGTCAACAGCAACGTGCCTGAATTCAGCCACGGCAACCGCTTCAACCACGAGCCCAAGCGGCCGCGCAAGCTGCTGCTGCACGAGCGGGAGATTGCGCGCATGCAGGGCGCTGTCGAGCGCAAGGGCATGACGCTGGTGCCGCTTTCCATCTATTTCAACGGCCGCGGCCGGGCGAAGGTCGAGATCGCGCTCGCCAAGGGCAAGAAGACCCATGACAAGCGCGAGACGATCAAGGAACGCGACTGGAAGCGGGACCAGCAGCGCATCATGAAGGCGCATAACGGATGAGCCATGGCGAGACGCGTGGGCGGCTGGCGCGCTGGTGGCATGCCAATGCCCCCACACGCGAATCGCTGGAGCATAATCGCTTCCTCGCGCCGGTGGCGCATCGCGTGCTGGAACCCTCGCTCTGGCGCTTCACCCGCCGCTCGGTGCCGCGCGGGGTCGCGCTCGGGTTGCTGGTCGGCATCTTCCTGCTGATCCCCGGCGTGCAGATCGCCGGCGCCGCTTTGCTGGCGCTACCGTTTCGCGCCAATATTCCGGTGGCGGCGGCAATGACCTTCCTCTCCAACCCGGCGACGACACCTCTGATCCTGTGGGCATCGGTATGGCTCGGCAATTGGATATTGGGGCGCAGCGCCGATGCGACCGGCTTCATGGCGCTGGTCGATGGCCATGCCACGGTCGGGCAATGGACAGCTTGGCTTTTGTCGGAGGCCGCGCCCGCCATGCTGCTTGGCCTTGCGCTCATCTCGATCGTGTCGGCGGTGATCGGCTATTTCCTCGCCGACTGGATCTGGCGCCACCGCATGGGGCGCAAATGGCAGGCGCGCAAATTGAGGATTGGCAAGGCCCCCGAAAGCAGCGCATTGGATAAGCGGGCCGCGATCTGACGCGGCAGCGAAGCGCGCGAGGATCAACTTTATAGTGGCCGCCTATCTCGGCACCGATAGCGAAGCATGGGTCGGCGAACCGCGCGCGCCATTGTTTTTGCCGCTCGTCTGTGCGGCGGCCCTGGTTTCGGCGGGGATCGTCTTCCTGCTGGTGCGCGACTGGACCGTCGCGGCAGGGTTTGGCGGCATGCTGCTGCTATTGGCGGCGGCCATCGCCGGAACGCGCCGCCTGATCGCCTCGCCCGTCGACGCGCGCGACATGACCCCGGACTGGACGGTGGCGCGCGACGCGGCCGATGCGGCGGGGATCGCCATCGCCGTCACCGATCGCGCCGCCCGGCTTTTGTGCGCAAGCGAGCTTTATGGCCAATGGTTCGCCGGCTATCCCGCGCCCCCCGGCCTATCGAGCGACGAGGACCTTACCGAGGGGCTCGGCATGGCGGCGCGCGCGGCCTGGCGTGACGGGCGGGCGCGCATGGAAAATGTCGCGCATGGCGCGCTGCGCCTCGACATCGATCTTACGCGCACCGGGCGGTCGGAAGATTATCTGCTCTGGCGCTTCAGTCCGGTGCGCCAGCCGAGCGCGCTCGACGACGTCAACCGCCTGCTGACCGGCGAAGCGGGGCGGCAGATGGGCGAGGCCGGGATCATGGCCGTGCTCGTCGGCGGCGAAGGCCGCATCCGCGCCGCCAACGGTGCCTTTCTGCTGCGCGCCGCCGGGCGGGTCGACGCCAATATCACCGGTCGCGATTTTGCCGCGCATATGCGCGTCGATGACAAGGGGCGGCTGTTCATCGCGCATCGGGAAGCCGAAGCCATGCCGCTTCGCCTGCTCCAGGTGCCGCTGCGCCGTTCCGCGCATCAGGCCGCGCCCCAATCGGGCGTGCAGGACGGGCCGATGCTGCTCCTGCTGATCGATGAGCCTTCGGGCGGGAGCGGAGGATCGGCGCTCTCCTATATCGAGACGCTGCTTTCGCTTTTGCCCTTCGGCCTTGCCATGGCGGATCGCGACGGGCGCGTGCTTTTCGTCAATAATGCTTTTGCGCGCGCGGTCGGCCTCCAGCCCGGCGAAAAGCCGAGCTATCCCGGCGACCTCGTGGTGCGGGAAGATCAGGCGGCGGTGGCCGACGCGGTGCGGCGCTTTGCCGTCGGCCCGCAAATGTCGGGCGACGTCGCCGTCCGCCTGCGCGGCCAGCCCGAAGAGCCGGTGGCGCTCAGCCTGGCGGGCGTGCGCGGTCTGGGCGAAGCCGCCGTGCTGCTCAGCCTCAAGGACAATAGCGAGGAGAGCAAGCTCAAGCGGCAGGTGGCGCAGGCGACCAAGATGCAGGCGATCGGCCAGCTCGCCGGCGGCGTCGCGCATGATTTCAACAATATCCTGACCGCCATCATCGGCCATTGCGACCTGATGCTGATGCGCCATACGCCGGGCGACAGCGATTATGACGATATCCAGCAGGTCAAATCCAACTCCAATCGCGCCGCCGGGCTGACGCGGCAATTGCTTGCCTTTTCGCGCCAGCAGACCTTACGGCCGCAGATATTGCAGTTGCCCGATATCGTCGCCGACGTTTCGACATTGCTCAAGCGGCTCCTGGGCGAGAATGTGAAGCTGGAGGTTGCCCATGGCCGCAATCTTGGCGCGGTGCGCGCCGATCCGGGGCAGCTTGAACAGGTGATCGTCAACCTCGCCGTCAACGCGCGCGACGCGATGCCGGGCGGCGGCACGCTCAACATTCAGACCTATGCCGTGCCCGCAGCCAAAGTGCGCGAGATGCGGCAGGAAATCCTGCCCGTCGCCGATTATACCGCGCTGCGGGTATCGGACACCGGCATGGGCATTTCGCCCGACCTTCTTTCCAAGATCTTCGAACCTTTCTTCACCACCAAGGAACTGGGCAAGGGCACGGGGCTTGGCCTTTCGACCGTCTATGGCATCGTCAAGCAATCGGGCGGCTTCATCTTTGCCGAGTCCGAACTTGGCCGGGGGGCAAGCTTCATCCTCTATCTGCCGGTCTATGCCGGTGCCGATGCGGATGCCGGCAAGGATAAGAAAGCGCCCGCCCGCCGCAGCGAGACCTGGGGCACGGGTACGGTGCTGTTGGTTGAGGACGAGGATATGGTGCGCACGGTCGCCGAACGTGCGCTCACGCGGCAGGGCTATAGGGTGCTGACCGCCGCAGATGGCGAGCAGGGGCTCGAGGTCCTGGGGCGCGGCGAGACGATCGACCTGCTCGTGTCCGACGTCGTCATGCCCAATATGGACGGTCCCACCATGGTCGCGCAGGCGCGGCGCATGCATCCCGATCTGCCCGTGCTCTTCATGTCAGGCTACGCCGAAGAGCATCTGCGCAAATCGATCGATCTTGCCAATGTCGCCTTCCTGCCCAAGCCTTTTTCGGTCAACCAACTTGCCGAGGCGGCGCGCGACGCGCTTGAAATGCGGGCACCGACAAACGCGAAATAGATCGAATTGGCCGGGTGCGCGCCAGGCGAGAAAAAGGGACGGCGTGCGCAACGAATTATGCTGGGCAATCGGACGCCTATCGGATAGCCAATGCGCAAATGCAGCAGGATCACATCATGAACGAAGGCAAATCCATTCTGGTCGTCGAAGACGAAGCGATGATCGGCATGATGCTGGAGGATTATCTCGATGTTCTGGGCTATCGCCTGCACGGCATCGCCGCCAATCTTGACGAAGCCTGTGCTCAGGCGGAGGCGGGAGGATTCGACGCCGCGCTGCTCGACTGCAATTTGCAGGGCGAGAAAAGCTGGCCGGTGGCGGACATTTTGACCGAAAAGAACATCCCCTTCGTCTTCGCGACCGGCGGCACATCCGACGATCTGCCCAGCGCCTATGCCAACAACCAGACATTGGCCAAACCCTTTACCATGGGCGCGGTCGAACGCGCGTTGGGCAAGGTGTTCGCCCTGGAATAGGAAATTTCCGTTCCCTTCTTGTTCCCATAGAACAAAAGCGATACATGGGTGGTATGGCGTCGATGAGTCGGCGTATCGCTTTTGGTTCAGGATCGACAAGGGACAGGCCCCATGACAGCAATGCTCTCACTCATCGATAAGAAAACGGGGACCATGGACAGACAAAAAGCACTGGAAGCCGCTCTTTCCCAAATCGATCGCGCCTTTGGCAAAGGCTCGGCGATGAAGCTGGGCAGCCGGGACAAGATGGAGATCGAGGCGATCTCGACCGGCAGCCTTGGTCTCGACATCGCGCTTGGCATTGGCGGCCTGCCCAAGGGGCGGATCGTCGAAATCTATGGCCCGGAAAGCTCAGGGAAAACCACGCTGGCGCTGCACGTCATCGCCGAAGCGCAAAAGCTGGGCGGCACGGCTGCGTTTGTGGACGCGGAACATGCGCTCGATCCGGGCTATGCCAAGAAGCTGGGCGTCGATATCGACGAGCTGATCGTGTCGCAGCCCGATACGGGCGAACAGGCGCTGGAAATCGTCGACACGCTGGTGCGCTCCAATGCCATCGACGTGCTGGTGGTGGACTCGGTCGCCGCGCTGGTTCCGCGCGCGGAGATTGAGGGCGAGATGGGCGACAGCCATGTCGGCCTTCAGGCACGTCTCATGAGCCAGGCGCTGCGCAAGCTCACCGGTTCGATCTCACGCTCCAAGTGCATGGTGATCTTCATCAACCAGGTGCGCATGAAGATCGGCGTGATGTATGGCAATCCGGAAACAACGACCGGCGGCAACGCGCTCAAATTCTATGCCTCGGTCCGTCTCGATATCCGCCGCACCGGCCAGATCAAGGATCGCGACGATATCGTTGGCAACACGACGCGCGTAAAGGTGGTCAAGAACAAGGTCGCCCCGCCCTTCAAGCAGGTCGAGTTCGACATCATGTATGGTGAGGGCATTTCCAAGATTGGCGAGCTGCTCGACATCGGCGTCAAGGCGGGCTTCGTCGAGAAATCGGGCGCCTGGTTCTCCTATGATTCGGTGCGCGTCGGGCAGGGCCGGGAAAATTCCAAGACCTTCCTGCGCGAGCATCCCGAAATGGCCGAGCGCTTGGAAAAAGCGATCCGCGGCAAGACCGAGGAAGTTGCCGAAGGCATGATCGGTGGGCCTGAGCCGGACGATGGGGACGAATAAGACGCGCTGACCTTCCAAGTCATGCGCCAGGACGGACGATGAGGCGGCGTGCGCTGTTCCTCACCCACGGGACAAATCCATCTGACCGGGCACCGGACGATCCATTTTTGGTCGTCTGGTGCTTTTGTCTTTGGTTATGCGGCCGCAACCGCGCCGATGATGTCGAGATAGCGGGGCGGAGGAAAGCGCGCCCCTCAAGGCATGCAAAAGGTCTGCCTGAGCGCGCCTGCTTTTTTCTTCAAGACCGATGGATCAGGACGCGGTCTCGTTCATTATCCGGCCATCGCTCGAACGGGCAGATGGCGCATCGGCTGACCGGCCGGGGTGCTGTGACGTTTCGTCCCGAACATGCCTCACAGCCCCTTCCTTCAAGGACATGCCATGCGCCTGAAAATCGAAGCCGTGCTCGATTATGATTTCGCCGAACCGACGGATATTCTGCTGGCGTTGGAGGCGGCGCAGTTGCCCGATCAACAGCTTATCGAACATAGCCTCGATATTGTCGGCGCAGGCGATGTCACGACTTTGAATGGCGACAATGATGTCGGTCGTCGCGGCTGGACGCTGGCGCAGAAGGGCCGCGTGGTCGCCACCTATCGCGCCCTGGTCGACGTGACCCGCGCCGCCCCGCAACTGGCCGGCCTTTCCCGTTCGTCCTTGCCCAGCCTGCCGGGCGACGTGCTCCCCTATATCTGGCCGAGCCGCTATTGCGAGGCGGATCGCTTCACCGGCTTTGTCGCCAGCCATTTCGCGGGACTCGACGGCGGCGCGCTCGTTGCGGCGCTGTCCCGCTGGGTCCACGCCAATTTGAGCTATGTGCCGGGCTGTTCGAGCGGGGTGACGACCGCTGCCGACACCTTTCTCTCACGACAAGGCGTATGCCGCGACTATGCGCATCTGACGGCGGCGCTCGTGCGCGCCTGCGACATTCCGGCACGCCTCGTTTCGGTCTACGCGCTCGATCTTGATCCGCCCGATTTTCATGCGGTCGTCGAAGTCTGGCTCGACGGTGCATGGCATCTGGTCGATTCGAGCGCGCTCGCGCCGGTCGAGACTATGGTGCGGATCGCGGTGGGACGCGACGCGACCGACATCGCCTTCCTGACGATCTTTGGCAGCGCGACGATGAACGCCCAGTCGATAAGGGTCACACGCGCCGATTGAAGCACCGCCGTCCCATCCGCGATTGACAAGAAAGGCCTGTAAGCGACAAAAGAACAAAAAGGGAACAAAGCCATGGTCGAGTCTGTCCATACGCTCGCTGCGCTCAAGCGGCAGATTGCTTCACTCGACCGAGGTGTGGCGGATCGCGCGCCGGTGCGGATGGCGATCGGCCACGCCGAAATCGACCGGGTGCTGGGTGGCGGCCTTGCCGGCGGCCGCACCCATGAGCTGTTCGGCGCGATCGAGGAAGAAGGCGCGGCGGCCGGGCTGGCGCTGCTCTTTGCGTCGCATGTGGCCGGGCTGACCGCGCCCGTCCTCTGGCTGCGCACGGCGGCGAGCGGACGTGCCGGAGGATTTGCCTATGGGCCGGGTCTCGCCGCGCTCGGCATTGATCCTGAACGGCTGCTCGTTGGCATGATGGCGGACGAGACGATGCTGCTGCGCACCGCCGTCGACGCGCTGCGCCATCAGGCACTAGGTGCGCTGCTGATCGAATTACGCGGCCCCGCGCCGCTGCTCGACCTTACCGCCAGCCGGCGGCTGGCGCTTGCGGCCGAAGGGTCGGGCGTCACCGCCTTCCTGCTGCGCATCGGCGCGGAGCCTGGCCCCAGCGCCGCCGACACACGCTGGCGCGTGACCGCTGCGCCTTCCCGGCCTCTGCCGGGGCAGGCGCCGGGGATGAGCGCCTTTGCCCTGACCCTGCTGCGACAACGGGCGGGGCCTGGGGGGAAGCAGTGGCGATTGCGATGGGATAGCGAAAAAGGGGTATTTGGAGACGCCGGCGATGAACGCGATGACGATAGGGCAGTTGGGGGAACAGGCAGAGCAGAGCGCGACGCGGCGCTATCTGGCGCTATGGTTTCCGTTCCTCCCCCTCGATCGGCTGCGGATCGCGCGGCCTGACCTATGGGCGGCCGGCGAAGGCCCGGCCATGATCGTTGAGAATGTGCGCGGGGCAATGCGCCTTGCGACGCTGGATGCCGACGCGCTTTCCATCGGTCTTGGCCCCGGCATGACACTAGCCGACGCGCGCGCGCGCGAGCCTGATCTGCGCGCCTTTGACACCGACCCCCATGCCGATCAGGACTGGCTTGAGCGGCTCTGCGACGGCGCGGCACGCTACAGCCCCAGCGTGGCGATCGATCCGCCCTTCGGCCTGATGCTCGACATAAGCGGCTGTGTTCATTTGTGGGGCGGCGAGGCTGCGCTTGCCCGCGAAGCGACGGCGCGGCTGGAACGGCGTGGGATGCGCGTCCGGCATGCGATCGCGGGCACAGCGGAAGCAGCGCATGCGCTCGCCCGCTTTCCCGTGGCCGCGCCCGATGAAGACGCCGCGATCCGTCGCCTGCCGGTCGAGGCGTTACGGCTTGATGACGAGAAGCTCGTCGCTCTGCGCCGTGCGGGCCTCCGTACCGTGGGTGATCTCGCCGCCCGCCCGGCGAGCGTCCTTGCCGCGCGGTTCGGGGAAGAGGCGCTCGATGCGCTGCATGCGCTGCTCGGCCTCGATCATCGCCCACTCAGTCCCCGTCGTCAGCGTCCGCCGATCCATGTCGAGCGCCGCTTTGCCGAACCCATGGCCAGCACCGCCCATGCATTGCGCCTGCTTGAGGAAATGGCGACCGAGGCGGGCGAGCGTCTGCTCGAACGCGGGCAGGGCGGGCGGCGGTTCGAGGCTTTGTTCTTTCGCGCCGATGGCCTCGCCTTCCCCCTGCGCGTCGAAACCGGCCTGCCGGTGCGCGATGCGCCCGCGATCATGCGGTTGATGCGCGAGCGGATCGATGGCCTGTCCGATCCGCTCGATCCCGGCTTCGGCTTCGACATGCTGCGCCTTTCCGTGCGCCAAACGGAGCCGATGGCGCCGACGCAACTCGCGCTCGAAGGCGGGGAGGCGCGCGCGGCGGAAAATGTGGCAGCGCTCGTCGATCAGTTGTCGATCCGCGCCGGGCGGTCGCGCATCCAGCGGCTCGTCGCCCATGACAGCCATATTCCCGAACAGGCGCAGCTTGCCTTGCCGGCGATGGAAGCGCGCGCGCCGCAGGATTGGGCGGTTGCGCAGGAACCGGGCGACCCGCCGATGCGGCCCATCCACTTGTTCGACCCGCCCCAGCGGATCGAGGCGGTGGCGCCGGTGCCCGACGGCCCGCCCCACCGTTTCCGCTGGCGCCGCGCCCTGCACGAAGTCATGCGTTTCGAAGGCCCCGAACGCATCGCGCCCGAATGGTGGAAGGCGAAGGATGGCGCGCTCTTAGGGGAAAGCGCAGGCCGCACCCGCGACTATTACCGGGTCGAGGACGCGCGCGGCCGCCGCTACTGGATTTTCCGCCATGGCCTTTATGGCGATGAAGCGGCGCTGCCCGTCTGGTATCTGCACGGCCTCTTCGCATGAAACGCCGGGGCTATCCCGACCAGACCAAGCCCAAGACGATCGACCAGCGCGAACGCGAGGGGCTGGACCGATTGCGCGGCAAAAAGCCGGCAAGGGAAGACCCGCCGATGCCGCCTGCGGACAAGGATGTGCCGGCCTTTGCCGAGTTGGGCGCCATGTCCAATTACAGCTTCCTCCACGGCGCCTCGCATCCTTCCGACTTGGTGGGAGAGGCGATCCGGCTGGGTTACAAGGCGATCGGCATTGCCGACAGGAACAGTGTAGCAGGCGTGGTGCGCGCCCATGTCGCGCTGCGCGAAGCGCCGGCTAAGGCGCGGGCCGCGATGATCGAGGACAAGAAGGCGCGTGGGGAGCCGCCTGAACTGACGCAGGACGAGGAGGCGGCCTGCCAGACAGACCTGCGCCTGCTCTTTGGCGCGCGTCTCGTCTTTGTCGACGGCACGCCCGACATCCTTGCCTATCCCACCAGCCGCTATGGCTGGGGCCGGCTCACCCGGCTGCTGACCCGGGGCAATATGGCCGCGATCAAGGGCGACTGCATATTGCGGTTCGGCGATCTGACCGAGCATTTGCAGGACCTCCTGCTGATCGTTCTGCCGCTTTCCACCGCAACCCTGCAGCAAGCGCATCGGGCGCCGCCTGAATATCCTACCCGAAGCGATGACGGCGATGATGCCGAGCCGCTGCTTCGCCTGGTGCAGCCTTTGTCTCCGCCAAGCTGGCAGGGCACCTTGTCCAGCCTGCGTGATCGCGCACCCGGTCGGGTCTGGTTGGGCCTGACCCTTTATCGGCAGGGTTGCGACGCACGCCATCTGTCGAACATGCGCGACGTAGCGGCGACGTGTGGGGTGCCCCTCCTGGCTACCAACGATGTTCTTTATGCCGAGGACAGCGCCCGCCCTTTGCATGATGTGCTTAGCTGTATCCGCGAGGGCGTCACGCTCAAGGAGGCCGGGCGACGACTGGAGGCCAATGCGGAGCGGCATCTCAAATGCCCAAAGGAAATGGCCCGGCTCTATGCTGCCTGCCCGCAAGCAATGGCGGAGACCATCCGTTTCACCGACCGAATCGGATTTGCGCTCACCGACCTGCGTTACGAATATCCGCATGAGCCGGTGCCAGCCGGCTGGTCGCCCGACGACTGGCTTGAGGATTTGGTGCGCAATGCCGTTGCCAAGCGCTATGGGCCGGAACCTTCGCCAAAGGTAGAGGCGAAGATCAACGAAGAACTCGAGCTGATCCGCAGGCAGAATTATGCCTATTATTTCCTGACCGTCCACGATCTGGTGCAGTTCGCGCGCGCGCAGCAGCCGCCCATCCTGTGTCAGGGCCGCGGATCGGCGGCCAATTCTATCGTCTGCTTTCTGCTTGGCGTAACGTCGGTCGATCCGCTCAAGCATGACCTGCTCTTTTCGCGCTTCGTATCTGCAGAGCGCGACGAACCGCCCGATATCGACATAGATTTCGAACATGAGCGGCGCGAGGAGGTGATTCAATATATCTACCGCCGCTATGGGCGCGAGCGGGCCGGGATCGCCGCGACCGCTATCCATTATCGTTCGCGCAGCGCCCTGCGCGAGGTAGCTAAGGTGCTGGGGCTGAGCAGCGATGTCGCGGCGCGGTTGTCGAGCACGGTATGGGGCAGCTATTCGGGCGATCTGGGCGATGCCCGCATCGTCGATGCCGGCTTCGCGCTCGACAATCCGGAAATGCTGCGCCTGCGCACGCTGGTCGAACAACTGATCCGCGCCCCTTTCGTGCGCCACCTGTCGCAGCATGTCGGCGGCTTTGTCCTGACGCAGAACCGGCTCGATGAAACCGTGCCGATCCATAATGGCGCGATGCCCGACCGCAGTTTCATTGAGTGGGACAAGGACGATATCGATGCCCTTGGCCTGATGAAGGTGGATGTGCTCGCGCTTGGCATGTTGAGCTGTATCCGCAGGGCCTATGACCTGATGCGGCGGCATGGCCGGGGCGATCACGACCTGACAGTCAATCTCGATTCTAATGATCCGGCCGTCTACAAAATGTTGGGCCAGGGCGACAGTATCGGCGTATTTCAGGTCGAAAGCCGGGCGCAGATCAACATGCTGCCGCGTCTCAAGCCCACGAAGCTGTATGACCTTACCGTCCAGGTGGCGATCGTGCGGCCGGGGCCGATCGAGGGCGACATGGTGCATCCCTATCTGCGGCGGCGGGCCGGGTTGGAAGAGCCGGAATTTCCTTCGCCGGCTCCCCCGCACGACCCCAATGAATTAAGGGAACTGCTCAAGGAAACCTACGGTGTGCCCCTGTTTCAGGAGCAGGCGATGAAGCTGGCCATCGTCGCGGCGGAATTCACGCCGGACGAGGCCAATCAGCTGCGCAAGTCGATGGCAACCTTCCGCCATGTCGGCGGCATGAACAAGTTCAAGGAGAAGATGATCGGCGGCATGGTACGGCGCGGTTATCAACGGGACTTCGCCGAACGTTGCTACAGCCAGATCGAGGGTTTCGGCAGCTATGGCTTCCCCGAAAGCCACGCCTTGTCCTTTGCCCGGCTGGTCTATGTTTCGGCCTGGCTCAAATGCCACGAGCCGGCGATCTTCGCCTGCGCGCTTCTCAATTCGCAGCCGATGGGTTTCTATGCCCCGGCGCAATTGGTGCGCGACGCGCGTGAGCATGGCGTCGATGTGCATCCGCTCGACGTCAATATGAGCGGATGGGACAATAGCCTTGAGCCGCTGCTGCGATCCCGCAATGCGGCGCGGGGTGAGGGGAAGGGGCGCGCGCTCGCGCTGCGGATCGGGTTGCGGCAGGTGGACGGCTTTCGCGAGGAATGGGCCACGCGGTTGGTCGCGGCGCGCGCGCAGGGTTTGTTTGGAAGCATGGAGGAGCTGGCGCGGCGGGCAGAGCTGCCGGCGCGGGCGTTGCGGCTCCTCGCCGATGCCGACGCCTGCCGCTCGCTGGGGCAGGACCGTCGCGCGGCGCTCTGGGAGGCGCGGCGTACGCCGTCGAGCGAACTACCCTTATTTGCCGCCGCCCGCGCGCGCGACGGACAAGCGGGGGAGCTGGGGGCGGAACCCGATGCGATGCTGCCCGCCATGCCGCGCGCCGAACATGTCGCGGCCGATTATCAGATGACGCGGCTGTCGCTGAAAGGCCATCCGATGGAGTTTCTGCGCCCCGTCTTCGCGGCCGAGGGCGTGCTGAGCTGCGCGCAGACCAATGCGGCGAAGAATGGCACCCGCGTGCGGACGGCAGGCGTCGTTCTGGTGCGTCAGCGGCCGGGCAAGGGCAATGCGATCTTCATCACTATCGAGGATGAAAGCGGTGTCACCAACATCTTGCTCTGGGCGCGGCTGTTCGAACTGCAGCGCCGGCCTGTCATGGCGAGCCGGCTGATGGTGGTGGAAGGAGAGGTGCAGTGCAGCAAGGAGGGCGTCGTCCACCTGATGGCGACGCGGGTGCATGACCGCACGGCCGAATTGTCGCGCCTGTCCGACACCCATGCGCCGCGCATCGCCCTGTCGCGCGCGGACGAATTCCTCCATCCGCAGCATCCACGCACATCGGGCCATCCGCGCGACGTGCGCATCCTGCCCAAGTCACGCGATTTTCATTAGGCTCCAGCCGGTCAGGCCGCCGTCGCCATCGCCGCCTGCGTCGCTGCGATCCAGCCGCCGCCCAGCACCCGGTCACCGGCATAGAGCACCGCCGCCTGCCCCGGCGCTACGCCATATTCGGGCGCGTCAAAGATCAGCTGTTCGCCCTCCAGCCTTGCCGGCACGGGCTTGGCCATCGACCGCACCTTTGCGGTCAGCGGCCCGGCAAAACCGCCGCCCAGCCAGTTGATGTCGCTCAGCGTCGCGCCCGATACCGCCAGCGCAGCCCGCGGCCCGACGATGACGCGTCGCGTTTCGGCATCCAGCCGCACGACATAGAGCGGCTCCGCGAGGCCACCAATCTCCAGCCCCCGCCGCTGCCCGACCGTATAGTGGATCAGGCCCCGGTGCCGGCCCAGCACCCGGCCATCGATATGGACGATCTCGCCGCCCTCGTCCGCGTCGGGGCGCAGCGTCCGTACGATCTTGGCATAATCGCCATCGGGCACGAAGCAGATGTCCTGGCTGTCGGGCTTCATCGCGACGCTAAGACCGATCTCCGCCGCAATTTCCCGCACCGCCGGTTTGGGCAGGCCGCCCAGGGGGAAGCGCAGATAGTCGAGCTGCGCCTGGGTGGTGGCGAAGAGAAAATAGCTCTGGTCGCGCGCCGGGTCGGCGGCGCGGTGAAGCTGCGCACCGCCCGCGCCTTCCACGCGCCGGACATAATGCCCCGTCGCGAGGCAATCGGCGCCAAGGTCGCGAGCGATCTGGAACAGGTCGGTGAATTTAACCCCCATATTGCAGCGTACGCAGGGGATCGGCGTCCGCCCGGCCAGATATTCGTCCACGAAATCGGCGATCACCGACTGGCGGAAGGCCGTCTCATAATCGAAGACATAATGGGCGATGCCCAGGCGATCGGCGACCGCCCGCGCATCGCGTATGTCCTGGCCCGCGCAGCAGCTGCCGGTGCGTCCGACAGCAGCGCCATGGTCGTAGAGCTGGAGCGTCACGCCGATCACTTCCGCGCCCGTGCGCGCCGCGAGCGCGGCGACGACCGAACTGTCGACGCCGCCCGACATGGCGACGACGATCCGCCGCTGGGCAAGCGGCTGCGCTAACTGGAATTCTGGGGTCATGACGCCCCTATAATCCTCCCTTCGCTTTCGTTCCAGCGCGTTTAACCCGCCTGTCATCGCGACTAAGGACTTATCAACGCCGGATTTACCTGCCCTTAGGGATGGCGGCGTACAACCAGCTACATGGATTTGAGCTTTCTTCGCGACGGCAGCCTTCGGGCGGCCGGCGTCAGACCGACAGGCGGCATGCGCCCCCCGGTCTGGCCGATCTTGCGGGCCGCCAGTGCGGCCGTGCAATCGACCAGCCCGACCGCGCGCGCCGTGGCCGGCATCCTGCGGGGGCAGGATGGGGAGGAAGATTGGGTCCAGGAACTTGCGGGTATATTTGCCCCCCGTTCCGGCGGCATGATCGGAGCCGTGAGATTAGCGGGAAGCTTTAACCCGTTGATCGCGAAGCGTTTTCAAATGGGGAAGGAGTGATGAAAATAGCGTTTACCGTTGCGCTTCAGTCGTTCTTCAGAAGCTGAGGTGAATAAGGGTTCCGCTATCGCAAAAACAGTAAAGCCGTGCCGCTTTTGAGGGTGAAAATGATCGAGAACCAAAAAATCCGGCCCGCTCAGGTCGTAGGGCCGCTCGGAGAACCGCTGACGCTGGAAAGCCTCCCGCCAGTGAACACGACGCGCTGGGTGGTGCGTCGCAAGGCGGAAGTCGTCGCAGCGGTCAATGGCGGGCTGCTGACTGTCGACGAGGCTTGCGCCCGCTACAGTCTGACGCTGGAGGAATTTGCCGGCTGGCAGCGGGCAGTCGACCGGTCTGGCATGCATGGCCTTCGCGTCACCCGCATCCAATATTATAAATCCCTCTACGAGCGTCAGCAGAAATATTGATCTGGTCGATACGGGTCGTTTTCCCCCGTATCGGACCATAGGCGAAGGGCCGACGGATGCAGTATCCGGCGGCCCTTTTTTGTTGACATGCGACGAAACGTTGCCTGCCCGAAATTATTTTTGGAACGCTTGCCCAACTCTTCCGTTGAATGACGAGCCACAACGCTAGGGGGCGCTGGCAAGGAGGAAAAAGACATGGGCATTATTCTTTGGTTGGTCGTCGGCGGCATCATTGGCTGGCTTGCCAGCATGGTCATGCGGACGGACGCGCAGCAGGGTATCCTGCTCAACATCGTCGTTGGCATCATCGGTGCTTTCGTAGGCGGCCTGATTTTCAGCGGCGGTTCGATCAATGAGGGTCTGACGCTTTACAGCTTCTTGGTTTCGCTGGTTGGCGCGATCATCCTGCTTGCGATCGTCAATCTGGTTCGTCGCGGCAGCGTGCGCTAAATCAGCGCTTGCAGACTGCGATAAAAGGCCGCGTCCCAACGGATGCGGCCTTTTTCATGTTCGATCCCCGGCCTTTAGAGCGTAGGCGCGTCCAAAGCCGCGCCGCAACGAAAAAGCCTGCTACTCAGCAGGCCGAACGTCCGGCTCTTCCCACGACACTTCGCATGCCATAACTGCGCGCTATCCTTATAAGGGGATTGAGCGCAGTGCTCTGTTCATATAACACAGCGTCGATTTTTAAGGCGGGGAACGGGACGGGCATGAATTACGAAACCCCGCCGAGGCGCGAGGGCGCGATGCCGATGGTGCAGGAAGAGGGCGAGCCCGATACGCGCGCGCGCCGGCGCCGCCTGCTGACCATTGCAGCGGTCATCGCCCTGTTACTGGTCGCCATTGCCGCCTGGGTCGCCTTCCGCAAGCCCGCTCCGGTCGAACCGGACGCCGCCGTGCAGGTACCCGTCGTCACCGTCATCAGTCCCGGCCGGTCGATGGTCGACCGCACCGTGCGCGCGACCGGATCGCTCGCCGCGCGTGTCGACATGCCCGTTGGCGTCGTCGGTGAAGGGGGGCAGGTGACCCGCGTCCTCGTGCAACCCGGCGACCGGGTGCGGGGGGGGCAGATATTGGCGGTGGTCGAACGGTCGGTGCAGTCCGAGCAGATCCGCTCGCTCGCCGCGCAGGTGGAAGTGGCACGGGCGGACGCGACACTGGCCCAAACGCAGCTTGATCGCGCGCGTGCGCTGGTCGATCGCGGCTTCATCAGCAAGGCCGATATCGATCAGCGCATCGCTACGCGCGATGCCGCCAACGCCCGCGTCGGCGTGGCACGCGCGCAGCTTGCCGAACAGCGCGCGCGGACCAGCCGGCTCGATATTCGCGCCCCGGCGTCGGGGCTGGTGCTGACCCGCGCCGTCGAGCCGGGCCAGATCGTCGGATCGGGCAGCGACGCCGTGTTCCGCCTGGCCAAGGATGGCGAGATGGAAATGCTGGCGCTGGCGAGCGAAACAGACCTTGCCTTGCTGCGCGTCGGCAATCGTGCGACCGTGACCCCTGTCGGCGGCACCGCACAGGTGATGGGCCGCATCTGGCAGGTGTCGCCGGTCGTCGACCCGCAGACCCGGCAGGGCACCGTGCGCATCGCCATTCCGGGCGACCCGGCGATCCGGCCGGGCGGGTTCGCGTCCGCGACCATCGTCAGCGGATCGGGCGAGGCGCCGGTGCTACCGGAATCGGCGGTGTTGAGCGACGAGAAGGGCAATTATGTCTTCATCGTCGATGCGCAGAATGTCGTGCGCCGTCGTGAGGTCAAGGTAGGCCAGGTGTCGAGCGCGGGCGTTGCGGTGGTCGAAGGTCTGACAGGCCGGGAGCGCATCGTCGCGTCGGCCGGTGCCTTCCTGACGCCCGGCCAGAAAGTGAAGCCTGAGCTGGCAAAGCCGCGCTGAAAGGCAGTTGCGCGGGTGACCGCGCGGCATTGAAGTAGGAACCGCCCGATGAATTTACGCAATATTTCCGCTTGGGCGATCCGCAACCCAATACCGCCGATCGTGCTGTTTTTGGCATTGCTGCTTGCCGGTCTCGTCAGCTTCATGCGGATGGACATCAACAACAATCCCGACGTCAGCTTTCCGATGGTCAGCGTCACGGTCAACCAGCCGGGGGCAGCGCCGACCGAACTTGAAACGCAGGTGACGCAGCGCGTCGAGGCGGCCGTCCGTGCGATCAGCGGCGTCGATGAACTCACCTCCTTCGCGTCGGAGGGGCTGTCGCTCACCAACGTCCAGTTCCAGATCGGCACGCCGATCGACCGCGCCGTCAGCGACGTCAAGAACGCCGTCGACCAGATCCGCAGCGATCTGCCCGAAGGCATATTGGAACCGCAGGTTGCGCGCGTCGACATCGAAGGCGGGCCGATCGCCTATTTCAGCGCTGAAGCGACCGACATGACGCTGGAGGAATTGTCCTGGTATGTCGACAATACGGTCGCCAAACGACTGCTCGGCGTATCGGGCATGGCAGCGGTCAAGCGCGGCGGGGGCGTTACCCGCGAAATTCGCGTCATCGTCGACCCCGCCAAGCTCCAGGCGCAAGGCATCACTGCGGGCCAGGTGAACCAGCAGTTGTTGCAGGTCAATCTGAACGCTGCGGGTGGCCGTACCGAGATCGCCGGCGCCGAGCAGGCGATCCGCGTGATCGGTAATGCCGCTGACGCCCACGCCCTGGGCCAGACGCAGATCGCCATTTCGGGCAACCGGACCGTCAAGCTCGCCGACGTCGCGACGGTGCGCGACCTCTATGCCGAACAGCGCAGTCTCTCGCTGATGAACGGGCGGCAGGTGACGAGCTTCAGCCTCGAAAAGGCGAAGGGGTCGTCCGACGTCACCGTCTATGAAGACGCGATGAAGGTGATGGACGAACTCCGCAAGGAGAACCCCAAGGTCCAGTATAAGCAGCTTTTCAGCAGCGTCGATTATACCCGCTCGCAATATCATTCGGCGATGGCCGCGATGATCGAAGGCGCGGTGCTGGCCGTCGTCATCGTCTTCCTGTTCCTGCGCGACTGGCGCGCGACGATGATTTCGGCGCTGGCCATTCCCTTGTCGGCCATCCCCGCCTTCTGGTTCATGGATATGATGGGCTTTACGCTCAACACCATATCGCTACTGGCGCTCAGCCTCGTCGCGGGCGTGCTCGTCGACGATGCCATCGTCGAAATCGAAAATATCGTGCGCCACATGCGCATGGGCAAAAACGCCTATCAGGCGTCGATCGACGCCGCCGACGAAATCGGCCTTGCCGTGCTGGCAACGACAATGGCGATCGTCGCTGTCTTTTTCCCCGTGGCGATGATGCCGGGCGTGTCGGGCCAGTTCTTCATTCAGTTCGGCATGACCGTCGTCGTCTCGGTGCTCATGAGCCTTGCCGTGGCCCGGCTCATCACGCCGCTGGCCGCCGCCTATCTGCTCAAAGCCCATGGCCAGGCGAGCCATGGTGAGGGGCGGGCGATGGACCTCTATATGTCCGTGCTGCGATGGTCGCTCGACCAACGTCGCGCGATCGCACACAAGGCGAGAGGCGGGTCGCGGCTGGTCGCTAAGCTTTTCGATCATCGTGTCTGGACGATGGGCTTTGGTATGCTCGCCTTTCTCGCGACGATCGCGGCCTTCGCGACCCTGCCGATGACGTTTCAGCCGGTGACGAACACGGATTTCAGCCAGGTGAAGGTCGAGACGGCGCCCGGCACCACGTTGGAGCAGACGCGCGCCATCACGACCAGGGTCGCGGCCATGCTGGCGGCCGATACGCAGGTGGTGGAAGCGGCCTTTGCGGATATCGAGCCGACTGCTGCGGACATCTACCTCACCCTACGCAAGGACCGCACCATCTCGTCGGTCGATTGGGAGCGCAAGGTGGCGCCGCGTTTTGCCACTGTCGCCGATGCGCGGGTCAATTTCCAGTCGCAGTCGGGCGGCGGCTTCGGCCGCGACATCATCATCATGTTCGGCGGCGACGACGCGACCTTGCTGGACGATACCGCACATAAGCTGGTCGCGGAAATGAGCGCGGTGCGCGAGTTGCGTGCGCCCCGCGTGGCGGGCGACATGCAACGGCCTGAAATCGTCATCAAGCCGCGTCTCGACCTTGCCGCAAATCTTGGCGTGACGACCGCCGCGCTCAGCCAGGCGATCCGAGTCGCGACGATCGGCGAGATCGATCAGAACAGTGCGAAATTCTCGCTCAGCGACCGGCAGATACCGATTCGCGTATCGCTTGCCGAAGATAGCCGCCGCGATCTTGCCACGATTGAGAATCTTCCCGTCCCGACCGTCAGCGGCGGTTCGGTGCCGCTCAAGGTCGTGGCCGACATCAGCTTTGGCGCAGGGCCGACGCAGATCCGCCGCTATAATCAGGTACGCCGTGTGGTCGTGGGCGCCGACCTCGCGCCAGGCTTCGTAACGAGCGAGGCCATGCGCCAGATCAACGCGCTGCCGACGATGAAGGCGGTGGTGGACGGCAAAGTTCCGGGCATCAGAAAGCTGAATACTGGCGAGACTAAATGGCAGGCGGAGATGCTGTATAATTTCGTCATCGCCGTAGTGTCGGGCATTCTGCTTGTGCTTGCTGTGCTGGTGCTCCTCTACAAGCGGCTGATGCCGCCCTTCGTCAATCTGGGGTCGTTGCTGCTGGCCCCCCTTGGCGGCGCGCTCGCGCTCCATATCGCCGGCCAGCCAATTTCCATGCCCGTGATGATCGGCCTCCTCATGCTGCTCGGCATCGTCGCCAAGAACTCGATCCTCGTCATCGACTTCGCGCTGGAGGAAATGGGCAAGGGCGTGCCCAAATTCGACGCGATCGTCGATGCCGGGCACAAGCGCGCGCAGCCGATCGTCATGACCACGGTCGCGATGGTCGCGGGCATGGTGCCGACCGCGTTTTCGCTGTCGGGTGATGGCGCGTGGCGCGCGCCGATGGGCGTGACCGTCATCGGCGGCCTCATTCTCTCGACCGTGTTGACGCTGGTGATCGTGCCCGCGACATTCAGCATCGCACTCGAGGTCGAAGAATGGCTGGGCGCGAAGCTTGGCCGTTTCCTGACCTTCAAGGCGGGCGATGACCGCGCGCATCCCGAGCAGATCCACCCGGCCGAATAGCGTGACGCGCCATGCGGTCTGCTTGCCGCTTGCCTGAACGAAACGGTCGCGTAACCGTTAGGCGATGATGCAGAGCCTATCTATGTCCCGTCCGACCATATTCGCTGATCCGGGGCGGCGCATACGCAGGTTCGCAACGGCAATCCTAATCGTTATGGCGGCGCTATTCCTATGCGCGCGCGCTACCGCGCATCTTCATCCCGCAATCGGCTTCGTCCAGGCCTTCGCCGAGGCGGCGATGGTAGGTGGCTTGGCCGACTGGTTCGCGGTGACTGCGCTGTTCCGCCATCCGCTCCATCTGCCGATCCCGCACACCGCGATCATCCCGCGCAACAAGGATCGGATCGGGGAGACGCTCGCGCTCTTCCTGCGCGACAATTTCCTCATCCCCTCGGTCGTCGCGCGGCGTATGCGCGGCATGGATGTCGCCGGCGCCGCGGGGCGTTTTCTCGCCAGTCCGCAGGGGGGGGACGGGCGGCTGCGCGAAGGGGCGTCGCGTCTGGCTGCGGACATGCTCGAAACGCTCGATCAGGAGCGGTTGGGCGGGATGGTCAAAGGCGCGATCGCCGGGCGGCTGCGTACCGTGAATGTTGCGCCGCTGATCGGTCAGGCGATAGAGGCGGCGATGCGTGACGGCCGGCACGGGCCAGTGCTCGACAGCCTCATCCGCTCGGCCGACCGGGCGCTTGCCGCCAACGAGCATCTGCTGCGCGACATGGTGCATGAGCGCGCGGGCAAGGTGCTGCGCTGGACCGGACTTGACGCCAATCTGGCCGATGCGATCATTTCAGGCCTGCGCAAGCTGCTCGCCGACATGGCCACCGATCCGGCGCATGCCATGCGGTCGAAGGTGGAGGAGAGCCTGCGCCAGCTCGCGGACGATTTGCAGCATGATCCGGCGATGCAGGCCAAGGTGGCGCGGATGCGCGACGAGATCGTCGACAATCCTGCGATGCAGCGCTGGATCGAGGGTATGTGGGAGCAGGGTCGCGTCGCGCTGCTGCGCGCGGTGCGCGATCCCGGCCGGGCCATGGCCGGGCGTCTGGGAGAAGCCTTGGCGCAGCTTGGTGCGACATTGCAGGACGACCCGCGCCTGCGCACGCTCGTCAACCGCTTCATGCGCCGCGCGGCCGTCGGCGCGACGGCGGCCTATGGCGGATCAATCGTGACTTTGGTCAGCGAGACTGTGCGCGGTTGGGACGCCGGGACGATCACCAGCCGCCTTGAAAATGCGGTGGGACGCGATCTGCAATATATCCGCATCAACGGGACGCTGGTCGGCGGGCTGGTAGGTCTTGCCATCCACGCGATCGATACATTCTTCTAGGCGAAAAAAGGCCCACTGGTCGGCGCGACCGGCGGGCCTTTCACAATGCTTTCGGCAGCGATCAATATTGGATGGTGACGGTCACCGCGCGCCGGTTCTGCGCCCAGGAGGATTCGTCAGAGCCGAGCGATGCGGGCCGTTCCTTGCCGTAGCTGACGGTCGTGATCCGGCCGGGCGAGACGCCGAGCGAGGCAAGATAGTTTTTCGCCGCATTGGCACGACGCTCGCCAAGCGCGATATTATAGTCGCGCGTGCCGCGCTCGTCGCAATGCCCCTCGATCGTCACGCGGACATTGGGGTTCTGCTGGAGCCACGCGGCCTGGCTTTGCAGGATCGACTGGTCCTGCGCATCGATGCCATAATCGTCGAGCGCGAACAGGACGCGGTCGGAGGCGACGGAGGCCACGAAATCTTCCTGGCTTCCCTTGACCGTGCCGCCGCCGGTGCCGACGCCCGCGCCGGGCAATTGTCCCGTGTCGGCGCCCGGTGCCGGGGGAAGGTCTGCCGGCGGCTTTTTGGAGCAGGCCGCGAGCGCCAGAACGGCGCCGGCGATCAGAAGGGGTCGGGACAATTTCATCGGGAGTCTCCTATATCCACGGTTTCAGTGTGCCCGCCGGCCAGGGGTTCCGCAAGGTCGTTACGCGGGCAAGACGATTAGGTTCCACGAAGTCGGTTCAGGGCAGCAGCGGGCCCCAGGCAGGGTCGGAGCCGCTAAGCGGCGTCGGGATACGCCGTTCGTTCACGCCCGTAAGATCGACCTGCCACACCTGGCTGTTGCCATCGCGGCCAGGCGTGGTGCGGAAGAACTGGAGGACTCGGCCGTTGGGCGACCATGTCGGCTGCTCGTCCTGCCAGCCATTGGTGAGGATGCGCTCGCCCCCGCCGCTCGGCGTCATGACCGCAATCTTGAAGCCGCCGCCGAGCTTGGTGAAGGCGATCAGGTCGCCGCGTGGGCTCCACTCGGGCGTCGCATAGCGACCGCCGCCATGGCTGATGCGCTGCTGGTTGGAGCCGTCGGCGTTCATGACATAGAGCTGCTGCCCGCCCGAGCGGTCGCTTTCGAACACGATCTGGCTGCCATCGGGCGAGTAGCTGCCGCCCACATCGATGCCGGGCGATGTGGTGAGGCGCACCGGCGTCCCGCCCTGTGCCGAAACACGGTAGATGTCGGTGTTGCCTGCAGCCGCCATCGAAAACAGGATGTTGCGGCCATCGGGCGACCAGCGCGGTGCGAAGGTGGGGTTGTTGCTTTCCGTCACCAGCCGCTGCTTGCCCGAGCCGATGTCATAGACATAGATGCGCACCCGGCTTCCCAGATAGCTGACGTAGACGATCGAGCCATAATCGGGCGAGAAGCGCGGCGTGAGCGCGATCGACTGGCCATTGGTGATGAAGCGATGGTTCGCACCATCCGAATCCATGATGGCCAGGCGCTTGGTGCGGTTCCCTTTGGGTCCGCTCTCGGCGATATAGGCGATGCGGCTGTCGAAGAAGGGGCTCTCGCCCGATAGGCGCGCATAGATGGCGTCGGCGCATTTATGCGCCGCCCGTCGCCAGTCGCGCGGCGCGACGACGAAGCCCTGCCGGGTCAGCTCCTGCTTGAGCGCGACATCGTAGAGATAACAGCCGACGGTGATATCGGACTCGCCGCCGGCGGTGCGGACAAAGCCTTGCACCAAAGCCTGGTAGGCGCCCCATTTTTCATATTGCGGCATGGTGACTTCGGCCATGGCGGGCGTCGGCAGGCCGCCCGGCCCCGAAGGCTCGAACAGGCCCGATCCCTTGAGGTCGGTCACGATCACTTCGGCAATCTTGCGGCCAAGCTCGGTCGCGCTGCCTGCGGGCGTATCGACCTGCTGCTGTGCGGGCAGGGCGGGGACGGCGACCTTGACGTTGCTCTCGATCTCCCCGGTGACATCGACGGAAAGCTGCGCCCCGGCGGGCAAGGCTGTGAAGGCGGCAAGCGCGGCGGCCGCCAACGTCAGGTGTCGGCGCAGGATCGTCATCATCGGTTCAGCCTCGCGTCAAAGCGGAGCGGCCGCAGCCACTTCCATTGTTCGTAAAATTCGGGCGGCATGTTGCGGAAGGGGGAAGCAAGCTTCACCGCCTGGACCGCGCGCTCGGCATGGAGCTTCGCCTGCGGACGGTTACTCGCCGTGACGCCCAATTGGTCGATGATCTCGGGCGTGCCGATCACCGCGCCGCTCTTGTCGAGGCGCACTTCGAGCAGGGTCACGAGCTGGTCCGCGTCCGCGCCTGAGGGCGGCCGCCAATGGGGTTTGAGTTGCCGGCGAAGCTCGGCGTCCAGCGCGGACTTCTGCTGCGGTCCCATCGCGGCGGCGGCGGGCGCTGGATTGGCGCGGCGGGGCGTATCCGCCTCGGTGTCTATGCCTTTGAGGAAATCGCTGCCGAGGTGTGATCCGCGAGGCTTTTCGGCCTTGCCAGCGCCGGATGCGCGCGCGGGCGCGTCGGTCTTGGCCTTCGCGGTGGATTTGGCCGGCGCGGATGCCTTGGGCGCGGGATTGCTCTTTGCGGTCGAAGGCGCTGACGCTTTGGGCTTTTCCGGCGCAGGCTTCGCCTTGGCCGCAGGCTTTACCGGCGCGGGCTTCGGTTTAGGCTGGGGCTTGGCCTTTTCCACCGGTTTGGGCGCAGGTTTCGGTGCGGGCTTCGCGACCTCCTTCCTGGGCGGGGTCGGCTCCGGCTTGGGTTTGGGCTCCGGCTTTGGCTCCGGTTTGGGCGGGGGCGGCGCGGGAGTCGGCGTCGGCGCAGGGGCAGGTTCGGGCTCCGGCGCGGGAGCCGCATCCTCGGTCGGTCCTTTTTCCGGCGCTTCGCTCGGCGGCGGCGGCTCGGTCGAGACGCGCGGCGCGGTCGATTGCAGCGCGACCTCGTCCACCAGGCTGATGTCCATCGGCGGCGACTTCAACTTCAGCGGGTTGGGTGTCGAGAGAAAACCGGCCGATAACAGCCCGAACAGCAGCACATGTCCTGCCGTCGCGACGCCAAGGCCGATCTTTTCGCTGCGCTCCATGGCCAACCCCAGGCCCTCTATTCCGCGCCGCTGCCGGCGGCGTCGGCTTCCGCCCCGGTGCTGACCAGAGCGACCTTGTTGAGGCCCGCGCGGTTGAGTTCGCCCATGACGCGCATCACCCGACCATAGTCGAGCGCGGTGTCGGCGCGCAGGAAGATCTGCGGCGGCTCGGCTTTTCCGGCATTGGCCGACATGATCTCGGCAAGACGATCAGGCAGGTCGGCGTCGCTGATCTGCGCATCGTCGATGAAGATGCCGCCGTCGCGATCGACCGAAACGACGGTCGGTTTCTGATCCTGATCCAGCCCCTTGGCACGGGTTTCGGGCAGGTTCACCGGCACGCCGGTCACGAGCAGCGGCGCCGTCACCATGAAGATGATGAGCAGCACCAGCATGACGTCGACCAGCGGCGTGACGTTGATGTCCGCCATCGGCGCGCGTCCGCGCCCGCGACGGCCGGACGGAGGACCCGACATCGCCATCAGTCCGCGCTCCTCTCAGCCCTCAGCCTCACCGCTGCGCCTCCAACTCGCGGCTGAGCGTCGAATAGAAACCGTCGGCAAAGCGCGTCAGACCCGATTCCAGGCGGTTGATGCCATGGCTGAAGCGGTTGTAGGCGATGACTGCCGGGATTGCTGCGAAAAGGCCGATGGCGGTCGCGAACAGGGCTTCGGCAATGCCCGGCGCGACGACGGCGAGGCTGCTATTCTGCTCCGCCGCAATGGCGGTGAAGGCGCGCATGATGCCCCACACCGTGCCGAACAGACCGACGAAGGGGGCGACCGATCCGACCGTCGCGAGGATGTTGAGGCGATCGGACAGGCGATCGACCTCGGCCGCGATCGTGCTCGACATGGCGGTGGCCAGGCGGTCCCGCGTTCCTTCGCGATCGATCACCTTCTGCGCGGTGGAGCGGCGCCATTCGCCGACGCCGGCGGCCATGACCTTGGCGGCGGGAAATTCCGCCTTGCCCCGGCTCTCGTAGAAACGGTCGATATCGTCGGCCTTCCAGAAATCACCCTCGAAGGCGCGGCTTTCCTTACTCGCCCGGCGCAGCGTCACGCTGAAGCCGATGATGATCGCCCAGGTCCAGATGCTGGCCAGGAGCAGGCCCAGCATCACGATCTTCACGACGATGTCGGCCTGAAGGAACAGCGCCAGGGGCGAAATGGTGGCGGCCTCGGCGACGGCGCCGACGTCGGGCATGGACAGGCTCATGAGTCTAGGTCTTCCCCCTTGGCAAGGCGATTGAATATGTCGGTCCAGGCCTTGGGCTGCCTTTGCGGCCGCCCTTCGGCATTGAGAAAGGCGACGGACACCGTGCCGTCGGTCAGCATGTCGTCATCGCGCATGACTCTTTGCTGAATGACGCAGCTTGCCGCGCGCACCTGCGCGACCCGGCTCTCTACCGTCAGTGCATCATCCATGCGAGCGGGACGGCGGTATCGCAACTGGACGTCGGTGACGGCATAGACGCCCGCGCCATCGCGGTGCGTCGCCTGCTGGTCGATGCCGGCGATCCGCAACATATCGGACCGGGCGCGCTCCATATAGCGCAGATAATTGGCGTGATAGACGACCCCCGACAGGTCGGTGTCCTCGAAATAAACGCGCAACGGAAAATGATGCACGCCCGCAATGAACTGTCCGGTCGCTGGGCGTGGCGGATGCTGTGGCTGCATGGCGCGTCTTTTAACCATCCCGCGCGGCCCACGCAAAGCGGCAAATCGCGCAATCGTCGCCGAAGTCGGGCAATTTAAGCCGTTGCTCGATTGTGGAGGCCATGTTTCCGCATACAATGACGCAACTGATCGTAGCTGAGGCCGAGGCTCTGCGCCGTAACGCGCTGGTTGAAGCGGTGCCTTGCCAGCGCGTCCTGTACGATGGTGCGCTCATACGCGTCCATCGCGGCGCGCAGGTCGGTGACGGCCGTTGTGGTGGTTGACGCCATTGCCTGTTCGGCTGGCGCGACAAGCGCGGACGGCGCGGGCGCCCAGGGTGAAGCGAAGGGGTCGAAGACGATGCTGGCAACGGGTCGCTCCGGATCGCCCCAGCGATAGACCGCGCGCTCCACCACATTGCGCAGTTCGCGCACATTGCCCGGCCAGCCATGCGCGTCTAGGGCGGCCATGCAGTCTTCCGAAATGCCGGGCCATTGCGGCCAATCAAGTTCGGCTGCCATCCGCCGTCCGAAATGATCGGCCAGCACCGGCACATCGCCTTCCCGCGCGCGCAAAGGCGGCAGGGTGACGACTTCAAAGGAAAGCCGGTCGAGCAGGTCGGGACGGAAGCGGCCGGCGTCGGCGAGGCCGGGCAGATGCTCATTGGTGGCCGCGACGATCCGCACGTCGACGGTGCGCGGGCGTGATGCGCCGATGCGGGTGACTTCTCCATATTCGACGACGCGGAGCAGCCGTTCCTGCGCCGCCATCGACAGAGTCGCGAGTTCGTCGAGGAACAAGGTGCCGCCGTCCGCTTCCTCGAACCGGCCGGGCCGCGCGCGCGTGGCGCCAGTGAAGGCGCCCTGTTCATGGCCGAACAGCTCCGCCTCGATCAAAGTTTCGGGCAAGGCGGCGCAGTTCATCGTGACGAGCGGTGCGCGCCAGCGCGACGAGAGGCTATGCAGCCGCTGCGCGACCAACTCCTTTCCGGTCCCCCGCTCGCCGATCACAAGGACAGGCCGATCGAGCTCGGCGGCGCGCCCCGCCAGTTCGATCGCATCCAGAAACGCCAAAGATTGGCCGACGGCATGGCTTTCTTTTTCCATCGCCGGATTATGGCAAAAAACACCAATATTTAGCAACTGTCCTGTCTAAGAAACCTTCGGTTAGTTGTCAGCATCACGGAAATCGGGTATTTTCGTATCTGGCACGATTGCTGCAACCTCCCTGACAAAGCCGCCGACCCACAGGATCGGGGCCGGCAAAGGCCGCTTTTAGGGAGTGAAGTGATGAAGACGCCGAACCTTGTCCCCCTCGGACGCCGCGATCACATGCTATGTCTGGTGGGCGTCGCGGGCCTGCTTGGCGCCGCTTTGCTTTGGCCGGCAACAGGCTCTGCGCAGATATGCGGGTTAAACCCTCCACCGCCGGCCGCGCTTCGCTACCTCGCATAAAGCGGCACGCCGTCAGCCTATTTCAATTATCAGGAGTGACTTTCACCATGGGTATATTCTCCCGCACCCGCGACATCATCGCCGCCAATGTGACCGACCTGCTCGATCGGGCGGAGGATCCGGGCAAGATGATCCGTATGATCATCCTCGAGATGGAAGAGACGCTGGTCGAGGTACGCGCCTCTGCCGCGCGGACCATTGCCGACCAGAAGGAGATGCGCCGCCATATCGACAAGCTCGACGCGCTGGGCGCAAGCTGGACCGAAAAGGCGCAACTGGCGCTCAGCAAGGATCGTGAGGATCTGGCCAAGGCGGCGCTGGTGGAAAAGCAGAAGGCCGCCGACATGGCCGAGCAACTGCGTCACGAGATCGAGGTGCTCGACGAGGCGCTGCGCGCATCCGAGGAGGATATCGCCAAGCTCCAGGCGAAGCTGCGCGAAGCCCGTGCCCGGCAGACGAGCCTGACGGCGCGAATGGAGAGTGCGGAAAACCGACTGCGCATGCGTGAGGCCTATGCCGGCGAAAAGGTAAGCGAGGCGTTCGCCCGCTTCGACATGCTGGAACGGCGCGTCGATCTGGCCGAAGGACGCGCCGACGCGGCCGCCATGGGGCAGGCCCCCACGCTGGAGGAAGAGATCGCCCAGCTTCGCACGTCCGACAAGGTCGATGCCGAACTCGCCGCGCTCAAGGCGTCGATGAGCGGCAACCGGGGCGGGGAGGCCTAAAAAGCCATGGAGGATTTTCTGCTGCCCCTCATGATCTGCGGCATGCTGTTTATCGGCGTGCCCTGGCTGGTCTTCCACTATGTCACCAAGTGGAAGCAGGCGCCCAAGATCACCGACGAGGATGAAAGACTGCTGGACGAGCTTCATCTGCTCGCCCGGCGGCTGGAAGACAGGTTGCAGACGGTCGAGAGGATCGTCGCCGCCGACAATCCCGATTTCCGTCCAGCGCGTCCGCATCAGGACGAACGCTATGACTTTGACCGGAGGAACTGACATGGGCGCGCGTCGCACCAAATATTATCTCGACAAGAGCAATGGCAAATGGCTGGGCGTCTGTTCGGGCATCGCCGACTATACCGGCATCGATGCGCTCTGGGTGCGCGTGGGCGCCGTGCTCGTCACGCTGATGGGCGCCTTTCCCTGGACGCTGATCGCTTATTTCGTCATCGCCTATTTTGCCGAAAACAAGCCGAGCGGCCTCTATGCCGACCGGGATGACGAGAAATTCTGGCAAGGTGTGCGCACCAATCCGGCGCGGTCGGCGCGCGACGTGCGGTCAAAGTTCCGCGATATCGACCGTCGTCTGGCCGACATCGAAACCCATTATACCAGCCGAAACACCCGGCTCGCCAACGAGATCGACAGCCTGCGCTGATCCGCACGGTCACTCGTCGAAGCGAATAGACAGCCGGTCGAAACATCATTGGCAACAGCCCGGCGATCGGAACGGATCGCGGGCTTGGCAGGAGGGCCAAAGGCATGAACCCGTTTGAAATGGTCGTCGCCATCGTGGCGATCGCCGGCATCGTCAGCGTCGTGCGCGCCAAATATGGCATCGTGCGCCGCCACAAGGGCGAAGACTATGTACGCCCCGGCCCGGACCCCGAGGCCGAGCGGCTGCGTGCCGAGGTCAAGGGGCTGAAAGAGCGCGTGGCGGTGCTGGAACGGCTCGCCACCGACAGACCGACGGCGCTCGACCGAGAGTTCGAGAAACTGCGCGACCGCGATTGAGCGGCGGCGCATTACGGATGGGAGTCTTTGTCATGGACGAACCCCTGATTTCCCTGACGCTTGCGGCAATGGCGCTGGCCGGGCTGGTGATCGTCGCTGGTACGCTTCTGCGCGCCTGGCAGGGCTGGCTCGATCTCAAGCGCGCGGAGCTTGCGCACAGCTATGAAGCAGGCACGCCGCCTTCGCCCGCCGCCCGGATCGAAGTTGCCGATCTTAAGGAACGCATCCGCAAGCTGGAAGCGATCGCCGCCGGGGTCGAGCTTTAAGGCGCGCAGCCAGAGGCTTCCCCGCCGCGCATTTGCGCCTATATGGCGCGCATGACCGACGCGCCGACCCCGACCAGCATCGCCGATCTGCAGGAGGAATATGATTTCCTCGACGCGGACGACCGTTATCGCTTGCTCATCGATCTTGGTCGGGCGCTCGAACCGATGCCCGACGCGCTCAAGACCGACGCGACGCTGGTGCGCGGCTGCTCGGCGGCGGTGTGGGTCTATCCCATGATGCAGGATGACGGGCGGCTGCACTTCCTCGCCGACAGCAATGCCGCGATCACCAAGGGCATTATCGCGCTCGTCTTGATGACCGTGCAGGACGGGACCCCGGCGGACATCGGCAAGGCGGATATCGAAGGCGCGCTGGCGCCTTTCGATCTTAAGAACCAGCTTTCGTCCAATCGGACGCAGGGCATTCCCAATATGATCGCGCTGATCCGGCAGACTGCGGCGCGCTACGCCTGAAGGAAACCGGGGCGCGGGGCCGCGCGTTCGTGACGCATGAGGAGATTGCCCATGCGTTTTACCCCTGCCGCCTTAGGTCTGTCCGCTTTGGCGCTGCTTGCGGCCTGTGGCTCCGACGAGAAGGAGCCAACGCAGCGGGAGCAGATCGGCCAGAGCTGGAAATATGAAGATGGCGCGGACGGCGCCAAGCTCGCTTATATCGGCAGCGCCGACAGCGTCGCAACGATACAGGCGCCCGACACCTTCTCGGTCCTGCTGATCCAGCCGATGAAAAATGGGGAGAGGAATGTGACGGTGAAGCTCGTCGGCGCGCCCTTCATCTGCGACCTGTCAGACTGCGCGGTCGACGCCGTTACCGACGACGGCAAGTCCTACCGGTGGAAGGGGCGGGTCGCTGGAACCAATGACGGCATCGAAATCCTGCCCTCGCAAAATGCCTATGAGGCGATCGCGAAGGCGAAATCGGTGAAGGTCGAGCTGGCCGTTGGGCCCAAGGATCAGACCCACGCCTTCCAGTTCAACGTTGCCGGGCTCGATCCCAAAATCTAGCGCTTATTCCTGCAGGGAGACGCCCGGGCTGCGCGGGTCAGCCGCGCCGGTCCAATGGCCATTGGCGCCTCGCTCGGCGGCATTGGCCTTTAGTCCCAGTGGCGCGATGGTGACGTGGTGGCCGAGCCTTTCGAGCGGCGCCTTCATCGCTTCGAGATTTGTGCCCCGTTCGAGCACCAGCCCGTCCTGATTATAAAAGGGCAGCCCCAGCGCGATCGACTGCTGTGCCGAGAGCCCCCAGTCGAAATGGGCGATCAGCGCCTTCGTCACCTGCATGATGATGGTGCGCCCGCCCGCCGCGCCGACCGAAAAGACCGGCGTACCCGCCTCGTCATAGACGATTGTCGGCGACATGGAGGAAAGCGGTCGCTTGCCCGCCTCCACCCGGTTGGCGACGGGGGCGCCGTTCTTTTTGGGGGTGAAGCTGAAATCGGTGAGTTCGTTGTTGAGGATGACGCCATTGGCGATCAGCTGGCTGCCGAAGAAGCTCTCGATCGTCGATGTCCAGGCCGCGACATCGCCGTTGCGGTCGACCGCGACGAAATGGCTGGTTCCGGTCTCTGGCTGCGGCCGGGCGGCGGTGCGTGGCTGCGCGCCCGGCGGGGTGCCGGGTTCATAGGTGCCGAGCGCTTGTTTCAGACTGATGCGGCTTCCGCGCTGCTTGAGATAGGCCGGGTCGATCAGGCCGGCGATCGGCACCGACACGAAATCGGGGTCGCCCAGCCATGTGTCGCGGTCGGCATAGGCAAGGCGCATCGCCTCGCCGATCACGTGCCAGGAGCGCACATCGTCCTTGCCCCACTGGCTAAGCGGGAAGCGTTCGACCATACCCAATATCTGAAGCACGGTGATGCCGCCCGCCGACGCCGGTCCCATGCCGCAGACGCTGTAGACGCGGTAGCGGCCGCAGACGGGCTTGCGGGGCTTGGCCTGATAGCCGGCGATGTCGGCCTCCGTCATCGGCACCGGGTTGCGCGGCGCTTCCGTCACGGCCTTTGCGATCATCCGCGCATTCTCGCCTGTGTAGAAGGCGTCCGGACCCTCCGCCGCGACGCGCTCGAACAGGGCGGCGAGCGGCGGGTTTTTGAGCGTGCTGCCAAGCGGCGCGGGCTTGCCGTCGATCCAGAAATATTCGCGGATTTCGGGAAAGTCCGCCCAGATCGGCTCGAGGGCTTTCAGTGCCGTGTCGAGCCGCTGGCCGACTTCGAAGCCGTCGCGCGCATGGCGGATCGCCGGCTCGAACAGGTCTGCCCAGGGGAGCTTGCCCCATTTGTCATGGGCCATCTTCGCCAATCGCAGATTGCCGGGCACGCCCGCCGAATAGCCGCCCGGCCAGGCCTCGCGAAAGGGGAGTGGCGCGCCGTCCTTTGCAAGGAAGCGATCCGGGCGGGCGGCGGCAGGCGCGGTTTCGCGGCCGTCTATCGATTCGAGGACGCCCGTGCGCCCATCATGGTGCATCAGGAAGCCGCCGCCGCCGATGCCGCTATTGTGCGGCTCCACCACGTTCAGCGTCAGCATCATCGCGATTGCCGCATCGGTGGCGCTGCCCCCCTTGCGCAGCATGTCCTGTCCGGCCTGCGCGGCACGCGGGTCGGCGGCGGAAACCACGGCATTGGTGGCGACCGGCACGCGCGCAGCAAGCGGCGTAGGGGCGAGCAAGGCGAGGGTCGCGAGAAGAGGCGTTTTCATATGCTCCCTCCTATCGCACGCGCCGTTCGCCGCAAGGGCTAGTCGGTGTCGGTGCCCACCGCCTGCGCAACATTGGTGAAACCGTCCCGGGCGAGCAATGTCTTAAGTTCTGCATTGATGCGCTTTGCCAGCCATGGCCCTTCATAGACCAGCGCGCTGTAGAGCTGGACCAGCGACGCGCCGGCGCGGATGCGCGCATAGGCCTGCGCGCCGGTCGCGATGCCGCCCACGCCGATAAGCGGCAGCCGGGCGCCGGCGGCGCGGCGGAAATCGCGGAGGCGAGACAGCGCCATGTCGTGCAGCGGCGCACCCGACAGGCCGCCGCTCTCTTGGCCATGCGGCGAGCGCAAGGGCGGGCGCGCGATCGTCGTGTTGGAGACAATCAGCGCATCGACGCCATGGTCGAGACAGACGGCGGCGATATCCTCGACATCGGCGGGCTCAAGGTCGGGCGCGACTTTGAGGAAGATGGGCACCTTCGCGTTGCCCCGCGCCGCCATGACCGCGCCCAGCAGCGCGTCGAGCGTCGCGCGATCCTGCAAGGCGCGAAGACCCGGCGTGTTGGGGGAGGAGATATTGACGGTCAGATAATCGGCAAGGTCGCCCAGGCGCGCGACGCCGGTCGCATAGTCGGCGATGCGGTCGGTGGCATCCTTGTTGGCGCCGATGTTGATGCCGATGATCGCGCCGCCCGCCCGCCTATATCTGGCGATACGCGCCGCCGCCGCGACTTGCCCGCCATTGTTGAAGCCCATGCGGTTGATGACCGCGCCGTCCTCCACCAGGCGGAACAGGCGGGGGGTGGGGTTGCCCGGCTGCGGCAGCGGCGTCAGCGTGCCCAGTTCGGCAAAGCCAAAACCCAGCCCCTGCATCTTGTGCGCGACCCGCCCATCCTTATCGTAGCCGGCGGCCAGGCCGACCGGATTGGGAAAGCTGATGCCCGCGACGGTCTGCGCAAGCGCTGGGTCGGGCGCGCGGGGCGCTGCTATCGGCATATGTTCCAGCATGCGCAGCGACAGATTGTGCGCCCGCTCGGCGTCGAGGGCAAAGATCAGCGGTCGAGCAAGACGGTAAAGCATGCCGCGCTATGACAGCGCAGTCCGCGCGCGTCGAGTCGCGGCCGTGGCCATTTCCGGAAATGGCTCAATCGACTCCATTTCGGAGCGAAAATTGCATCCGAGAGCCATTTGACCATCATTCATGTCCAATTCATCCAATAACCGCCGGTTTAGCCAGTGTAGGGCGGCGGCGCGACCCGAAGGCTACGATCCAACCGGATCGGAACCTTTTCCTGACCCAGCCAGCCTTCGGGCTGCTGGGTCATTTTTATTCTGACGCGTGCGTTATATATCCAGCCTCCCCCTGGGTTGCGCCTGATCGGCTGCCGCGCGATGATGTTGGTCAAGAGGGGCCAGGATTATGGGGGCATATCCAGACTCGACGCCCGAAGGCGACGAAGGGCGCGTCGGCCCGGTCGCTGATGGGCCGACGTCGTTCAGCATCAATGGAGCGCAAGGGTCGGTGCGGTTGCGATATTTCGCCCCGCCCGATCATCTGCGCGATTATTTCGGATCTCTCTATGTATTCGCGGTCGATGGCCCCTGTGCCGATGTCACCCGCGCCGATGTCGCGCAGTTGCGCCTGCTGCTCAAGGGGGCTGGCCGCTATCGTTTCCAGGACGGTTCGGTCCATGAGGCCAGCGACGCGATATTGTTGGGGCCAACCACAGGGGCAACGCGGTTCGAGTTGGATGGCCCAGCCTGTGTCATCGGCGTGTCCGTTTTGCCCGCAGGATGGGCAATGCTGAATTACGGCCCGGCCGACGCGCTGGCCGACACCATGCGCGACGCCGGCGATCCGCAATATGGCGATCTGTCGGCGCTGCTGCGCGAGGTGCGCATGCTCGCCGATCCGCAGGCGATGGCGGTTCGGGTCTGGGCGGTGCTGAGCGCGCGGATCGAGCAGGCGCGGCCGATGCGCGACAGTCTGCGCCAGTTCATGGCGGTGGTCGATGCCTGGCTGCTGGGCGAAGGGTCGCCGCGCATCGAGGCACTGGTGGCCGCGACGGGTCTTTCCGCGCGGCAGTTGGCGCGGCACACCAACCTTCATTACGGCGCGCCGCCCAAGCTGCTCGCGCGTAAATATCGGGCTTTGCGATGCAGCGCCCGCATCGTTTTGGACGGCGCAAGTTGGCAGACGCTGTGCGAGGAGGGCGGCTTTTACGACCAGTCCCATTTCATCCGCGAGATCAAGCATTTCATTGGCCTGACGCCTCAACAGCTGCAGATGGAACCCACCGCCGTGGCGCAACTGACCCTGCTGCGCCGGTCGCTCGGCAGCGACATCGCCTTGCTCAATCGGCTGAGCTGACAAGGGTGCGGCTTTGGATAAGCCTTGATTTTCCCTGAACTTGGGGCCACATGCCAATCGGATTGAATCGATCCGATTTGAGAATGGTTCGCAAGGTATAATGAAGCTTTCCAGCCTGGCAGATTATGCGGTCGTGATGATGTCCGCCGCCGCGCGTCATTGCGGCGCTGCGCGGATGAACGCGACGACGCTGAGCGCCGAGACCGGCATTCCCCTGCCCACCGCGCAAAAGCTGGTGAGCCGGTTGTCCGCGGCTGGTCTGCTCGAATCGAGTCGCGGCACCGGCGGCGGGGTGCGTCTGTCACGTCCGCCGGCCGCAATCACGCTCGCAGACGTGGTGGAGGCGGTCGAAGGGCCTATCGCCATGACCGCTTGCGCGGAAACCGGGTCACATGACTGCAATCTGGAACCCGACTGCCGCATCCGCCCGCATATGGACGCCGCCAACAGCGCCGTGCGCGCCGCGCTTGCGGGCGTCACCATTGCAGCGCTGTCGCGTGATGCCGTGCGCGCGCCCGCCGTTCCGCAGCTCGCCGTCCCTTCGCCCGTTATCGGGACGATTGCCCCGCTATGACCGAAGAAACCCTCACCGTCCGCAACGCCGATGCTCTGGAAGCCGCCGAGCGCGCGTCCACCTATGAGCATGGCTGGTCCTCCGCCATCGAGCAGGACTTCGCGCCCAAGGGGCTGAACGAGGACACCGTTCGCTTCATCTCGGCCAAGAAGGGTGAGCCGGAATGGTTGCTTGAGTGGCGGCTGAAAGCGTTCGCGATGTGGAAGACGATGACTGCACCCGATTGGGCCAAGCTCAACGTGCCGCCGATCGACTATCAGGACGCCTATTATTATGCCGAGCCCAAGAAGAAGGTTGAGCTCGACAGCCTGGATGAGGTCGATCCTGAAATCCTCGCCACCTACAAGAAACTCGGCATTCCCATCGCCGAGCAGGAAGTGCTTGCCGGCGTAAAGGGCAGTCGCCGGGTTGCGGTGGACGCGGTGTTCGATAGCGTCAGCGTCGCCACCACCTTCCGTAAGGAGCTGGAGGAAGCGGGGGTCATCTTCCGCTCGATCAGCGAGGCGGTGAAGGAATATCCCGACCTGGTGCGCAAATGGCTGGGGCGCATCGTGCCGATGCACGACAATTATTTCGCGACGCTCAATTGCGCGGTCTTTTCCGACGGCACCTTCGTCTACATCCCCAAGGGCGTGCACTGCCCGATGGAACTGAGCACCTATTTCCGCATCAACGCGGAGAATACGGGCCAGTTCGAACGCACGCTGATCGTCGCGGACGAGGGCAGCTATGTGTCCTATCTCGAAGGCTGCACCGCGCCGATGCGCGATGAGAACCAGCTGCACGCCGCCGTCGTCGAACTGGTCGCGCTCGACGATGCGGAGATCAAATATTCGACCGTCCAGAATTGGTATCCGGGCGATGAGAATGGCAAGGGCGGCATCTATAATTTCGTGACCAAGCGCGCGCTCTGCCAGGGCCGCAACAGCAAGGTCAGCTGGACGC
>JBEVMZ010000152.1:0-5489 GCA_040508335.1 Sphingobium sp. | reverse complement strand
GTGCCGCCGCGCTGCGACGCCGCGCCCTGCTTCTTGACCGGGCCGCGCAGCAGCAGCTGTTCCAGATCATCGAGCGCCTCGTTCGACACGGGGCCGAGCGTGGCGATGCGATAGACGATTTCTTCCTGATATTCGGACGGCAGCAATTGCAGCACATCGGCGGCGACCGGCGCCTCCAGATGCGCCAACACGATCGCCATGATCTGCGGATGCTCCGCCTCGATGAGTGCGGCGACTTCCTTGGCGTCCATCCATTTGAGCATCTCAAGCTGGGTCGAGCGCGTCGGCGGGGTGATCCGCGCCAAGATCGTTTCCGCACGTTCCTCGCCCAGCGCCTTGGTCATCGCGCCGCGGACGTGCCGGGTCGCGCCATAGCCGATGGTGGTGCGCTTCTTCGCCTTGGTGACGAAATGGTTGAGCGCTTCGTTGACCTCCTCGATCTCGACATCGGCGACGTCGTACATCGCATAGCCGAGCTGGCGGACCTCGTCGGGTTCGAGGCGGGACAAGATTTGCGCGGCCTCGTCCTCATCGAACAGCATGAGCAGGACGGCGGCGGCGGCGCTGCCTTTCAGCGCTTCGGGGCGACCGGGGACGACCTCAGGCATTTTCCTTGTCCTTCTTGCCTTCTTTCAGAAGGTCGCGCACGACGAGTGCGGCGCGGTCCGGGTCCTGCTTCACGAAGTTGCGGATGAGGTCGGCGCGCTGGGCATAGTCATAGGTGGACGAAATCATGTCCAGCGTCACCGGACGGGCTGGATCGGGGGGCGAGGCGCTGGCCTGGCGACCGATCTCCCCCGTGATCTCTCGGCCGATAGCAACGCCCTTGGCCGCCATTTCCTCCGCCTGCGCGGCTTGGTTAGCCGCGCGGCGCTTGAGCAACGGGCGACCGATGCCAAAGACCAGCAGCAGCACGACCAACAGTGCCGAGACATTGCGCACCAACGGACCCATCCATGACGCTTCATACCAGGGCGTCTGCACTTCCTCCGCCTTGGCAAAGCCGCGCGAGGACAGCGCGACCACGTCGCCGCGCGCCTGATCGAAGCCAACCGCGCCCTTGACCAGCGCTTCGAGCGCCACGATTTCCTGCGCCGAGCGGGGCTTGCCGTCCGCGCCATTGTCGAGCGCGACCGCGACCGACAGGCGCTTGACCGTGCCGACCGCGTCCTTGACCACCGACACTTCGCGGCCGAGTTCGAAGCTGCGGTTGAAGCTTTCCTCGGTCTTCATCGGCGGCAGGCCGGGGGCCGCGGGCGTAGCACCCTGAGTGCCGTCCGCCGTCTGTCCCTGTTCGACCGCCTGGCCGTTGGGGTTGGTCTGCGTGACGGTCGGGTTGACCGGCGCCTGATTGCTGAGCGCACCGGGCACGCCGGAGGCTTCGCCCGCGCTCTGACCGCGCGGATCGGAAGCCCAGCTGCCATTTTCGGTGCGCAGCCGCGCTTCGTCCTGCGGATAGGTTTCGCGCGTCGCCTGACGTTCGGCGAAGTTCAGTTCGGTGTGGACCTCGGCGGAAAATTTTCCTTCGCCCAGGATCGGGGTCAGCAGCGCGATTACCGACTGGCGATAGCGGTCCTCCATCTTGGTCTGGATCGCAAGCTGGCGATCGTCGCCCGCATTGCCGCCATTTTCCGACAGCAGCCGGCCATTCTGATCGACCAGCGAAATATCTTCCGGATTGAGCTCAGGCACCGAAGATGCGACGAGGTGGACGATCGCGCTCACCTGCGCGTCGGTGAGGCTGCGTCCCTGCGCCAGCCGCAGCATGATGGACGCCGACGGCTTGGCCCGGTCGCGCAGGAAGACGCTGGGCGGTTCGACCGCCAGATGCACCTTGGCGGTTTCGACCGCGTCGATCGCTTCGATCGTGCGGGCAAGGTCGAGTTCGCGCGCCGAGCGCAGCTTTTCGCCCTCGACCGCGCGGCTCGCGCCCATCGGCAGGCTATCGATCATGCTGTTGCCGTCGGGGGCACTCTTGGGCAGACCCTGCGCCGCGAGCATCATCTTGGCCTTGAAATAATCATCTTCGCCGACCGTCATGCCGCCGGAATTGTCGAAGTCGTACTGAATGCCATTCTGGTCGAGCACCTGCGCAACGGCCGACTTGTCGGTGTCGGGCAGCGCGCGGAACAGGTCGCGCTGCGGCGGTTCGCGCAGCGCCAGCCAGGCCGCGCCCGCCGTCGCCACGACGCCCATGAGGCCGAGCAGCGGCAGGCTTTTGGCGACGGCAGGCTGCTTCATGAAGCCCGTCACTTTGGCGCGCATCGCGTCGACGCCCTTGGCGCTGCCGAGGCTGGATGTCGCGGGAAGCGCAGACGCGCCGCCGTCGATGGTGAGTGCGTTGTTGCTCATGGATTAGACCGGCATGCTCATAATGTCCTTGTAAGCGGACAGGAGTTTGTTGCGGACCTGAAGGGTCGCTTCGAAGCCGACCGAGGCCTGCTGCTTGGCCATCATGACCGCCGCGATATCGGTAGTCTCGCCCCGTTCGAAGGCTGCGGCGGCTTCATTGGCCTGGCCCTGGAGACCGTTCACCTGCTGAAGCGCCGAATTGAGCGCGGCGGTGAAATCGCCGGGCTTGCCGCTGATGCCGGCGGCACCCTCCGCACCGCCCGCCGCGCCGGTCGCGCCGACGTCGCGCAGCGCTGCGTTCTTCTGGAGAATGGCGTTGCGGATCGCCATCACACTGTCTGTCGGGGAAACGCCGTTGATCGCCATGATCTAGCTCCCTTGCCCTTTAAGCGGCTGCAAGCTCGCGCATCTCGGCAAGCCGATAGCGTAGCGTCCGTTCGGAAATGCCGAGCTTGCGCGCGGCCGCGGCGCGATGGCCGTCAGTCTCGAGCAGGGCGGCGCGGATTGCCTCGATCTTGGACTGGCGTGCCACGTCCTTGAGATTGGCGACCTTGATGCTGTCGGGCGCAATGATCGGGTCGGCCGTGACCAGTCGCAGCGCCTGCGGTCGCGCCGCGAGATGCAGGTCGTCGGCCTCGATCCGCTCACCCTCGCGCAGCACGACGGCACGCTGGAGAACATTGCCCAATTCACGCGCATTGCCGCGCCAGTCGTGGGCGCCAAGCTTTTCCATCGCGGCGGGCGTGGGCCAGACGAAGGGGCTCTTGCCCATGTCCTGATGGCGCAGCAACATGGCGGCGGTGATCGCGGCGACATCGCCGGGCCGTTCGGACAAGGGACGCAGTTCCAGCGGCATGACGTTCAGGCGCCAGTAGAGATCCTCGCGGAACCGACCGCTCGCCACTTCATCGGCGAGGTTGCGGTTGCATGCGGCAATGATGCGGACATCAACCGGCACCGGATGGGTGGCGCCCACGGGCAGCACTTCGCCTTCCTGGAGCGCGCGCAGCAGTTTGGCCTGAAGCGACAGCGGCAATTCGGCGATCTCGTCCAGGAACAGTGTGCCGCCATCGGCGGCGAGGAACAGCCCTTCCGACGCATTGGCCGCACCGGTGAAGCTGCCCTTGCGATGGCCGAACAGCATCGCTTCCATCATCGTTTCAGGAAGCGCGGCGCAATTGACGGCGATGAAGTCCTTCGTCGCGCGGCCCGAACGGGCATGGAGGAAGCGCGCCATACCTTCCTTGCCGGTGCCGGTATCCCCCTGCACCAGCACGGTCGCATCGCTCCTTGCGATGCGAGCAGCCAGCGTCATCAGGCGTGTGCTGGCGGCATCGCCAACCGCCGGCACGGCGGCCGGGCGGACCAGCTCGGCGATCAGCGCGAAAGCAAAGCCCATATCCTCTATCGGAAAAGCGATCCGCGCCGGGAGGCCGTTGGCGGCCGGCACCAGCGAGGGCGCACCCTCGACAAGATGAATCAGGATGTCGCGGTACGTTGCATGCGCGATTTCGGTCGGCAGCAGGATGCGCCGGTCGTCCCGTTCCCGCGCGCTCGCAGCGTCGACGACGCGTACCGCGAAGAAAGCATTTTCGAGCCAGTGCTGCAGGCCCGGAACGAGCGCGCAGACCCCACGGCTCACGTCTAGCGATGACATGAGATGTCCCCCAGGTGTCGGCCAGTTCGTGCCCCCGCACTAGCTGGCCCTTCGATAGATCAGCTTTTAGTCAAATGTGGTTATCAGATAGTTAACTCCATTCCCGCTTTGCCGCCCCCCGGCAAAAAATTTCCGCCCCCGCCGCCGGGCCAAAAACCTCGGAAAACCGGGCTTTTCCTCATGTAATGACTGCAAAGCCGCGCCGATGAACCGGCAAAGCTTTTAAAGCCCCCCGGCAAGCGACCGTTAATGTCCCTGAGGCCGCCGACACGCCGTGGCAGCGACCCGCAGGAACGAAGGGAATATCAATGACTGTTATCGGCACCAATTCCGCCGCGCTGCGGTCGACCAACGCGTCGACGCAGGCGGCCAAATCGCTCTCCACCTCGATGGAGCGCCTGTCGACCGGCAAGCGCATCAACTCCGCCAAGGACGACGCCGCCGGCCTTGCTATCACGTCGAAGATGACCGCGCAGATCAAGGGCATGACCCAGGGCATCCGCAACGCCAATGATGGCCTGAGCTATGCGCAGACGGCCGAAGGCGCGCTCGGCGAAGTCGCCAACATGCTTCAGCGCATGCGCGAACTGACCGTCCAGGGCATCAACGGCACCAACGACGCCGACGCCAAGACCAGCATCAAGGCGGAGATGGATCAGCTTTCCACGCAGATCACCGACACGCTCAAGAACACGCAGTTCAACGGCAAGAAGCTGTTCTACGGCACGGGCACGGCAGGTGCTGCGGCAGCCGCAGGCGCTGACGATTTGAAAATCCAGGTTGGCGCCAATGCGGGCGACTCGGTTACGATCAAGCAGAGCGGCCTTGCCGCATCGGCGGACATCACGGCCGTCGCCGGCGCAACCGCCGCCGCCGTCAACGTGACGACCGCGACCGACGCCGACCTCGCCAAGTTCGACACCGCGCTTAAGACGGTGGCGAGCACGCGCGCCGACCTAGGTGCCGTGCAGAACCGCCTCGAATCAACGATCAACAATCTGACGAGCAACGTCACCAACCTGACCGATGCGCGCAGCCGTATCGAGGATGCGGACTTCTCGACCGAGACAACCGCCCTGGCCAAATCGCAGATCCTGAGCCAGGCATCGACGGCTATGCTCGCCCAGGCGAACCAGAGCCAGCAGGGCGTGATGAGCCTGCTGCGTTAAGCGGCACGCTCTCAACGGATTGACCGGCCGGGGTAATGGTCCACCGGCGGCCGGTCACGTTCCCCCGGCATCAACCGTCCCCACGGCCGGGGTGGACAAGTTCGACTGAACGGCCAGCGGCAAAGGAGTCTCCGCCCTTCGTGGCGGAGGCTCCCCCGCGCCCCTGTGCAAGCGCGCGGAATTTGGCGCGCATCGGATCAATATCATTCGTCGTCCAGGCGTCGCGCCGATGAAGCGGCAACGCGAACCGGCCCGACGAGGAAATGGAAGGAAGCAACATGACCGTCATAGGAAGCAATTCGGCCGCCTTG
>JBEVMZ010000128.1:0-12525 GCA_040508335.1 Sphingobium sp. | reverse complement strand
AGCGATCAGCGCCATCGCCCTAGGGCGTGCCCGACGAGAAAAGTCCGGTTCAGCATGCGGCCACCGCATTGCAGAAGGCCGCGATCTTGTCCACATCCTTGACGCCCGGCGCTCTTTCCACGCCGCTCGACACGTCGACCATCGGCGCACCGGTTAGCCTGATGGCGTCCGCGACGTTACCCGCGTCGAGACCCCCCGACAGCGCCCAGGGCGTCGACAGGCGGGCGCCGCGCAGCAGCGTCCAGTCGAACCGCAGCCCCATGCCGCCCGGCAGCGCCGCGCCATCGGGCGTCTTGGCGTCGAACAACAGCAGGTCGGCCGCGCCGGCATAGGCGCTGGCAGCCTCGATGTCCGCGCGCGTCTTGACCGACACAGCCTTCCACACCGGCAGTCCGAAACGCGCGCGAATGGCGGTGACACGCTCGGCGCTTTCCTTGCCGTGAAGCTGCAATGCGGTGAGAGCGCCGGAGGCAATGAGCGCGGCGAGCGTCTCGTCATCAGGATCGACGAGCACCGCGACGCGCCCCACATGCACGGGCACCGGCGCGGCGAGGGCATGCAACTGCTCGATCTGCACATGGCGGGGGCTGCGCGCGAAGTGGACGAAGCCTAGATGCGTCGCCTCCGCGCGCAAAGCGGCGCCCACGGTTTCGGGCGTCGACAGGCCGCATATCTTGATCGCGATTCGGGACATGAGGACTGCCTTAGCCGCCGGCCGGCCAGGATTGAACCTAATCTCTAGAGCAAACCCTGCGCGCGCAAGCTGCTGTGCCCGCCTGCCGCAATGATGATGTGGTCATGCACCATTATCCCCATGCGCTTGCCGGCCTCGGCGATCTGGCGCGTGATCTCGATATCCTGCCGGCTGGGCGACGGATCGCCGGAGGGATGATTGTGAACAAGAATGAGACTGACCGACCCCAATTCGATCGCGCGCTTGATCACCTCACGCGTATAGATCGCCGCCTGGTCGATCGAGCCGTCTCCCATATGGTCGTCGCGCAGCAGATGATTGCGCGAATTGAGATGGAGCACGCGGACCCGTTCGACCGCTAGATGCGCCATGTCGGCGCGTAGATAGTCGAGCAGCGCCTGCCAGCTTCCCAGCACCGGCCGCGCCGCCACTTCGTTGCGGAGCATCCGCAGCGCGGTCGCCTGCACGATCTTGACCGCCGCGACGCTGGTTTCCCCCATGCCGGGCACCCGTAAGATCGCCTGCCAGTCGGCGGTCATCAGTCCGCCTATGCCGCCAAACTCGCGCAGCAGCGCCTTGGCGAGCGGTTTCGTGTCGCGGCGGGGAATGGCAAGCGCGAGCAGATATTCGATCAGTTCATGATCGTGCAGCGCTTCGCCGCCACCGGCCGCCAGCTTCTGCCGCAGTCGCGCCCTGTGCCCCACCCCGTCATGGTTGCCGTCGCTCGGCTTATCCAATTTCAGCGTTCCCCCGGCCCATCGCCCTTGATGCTATGCGTCAGGGATTTACCCGGCAAGGATATTTAGGCCATGCAGGACGTTATGCAGGCGTTACGGATCTGATCGGGGCTGCCCACGCACATGGATGAAGAGCAGGTCGAGGAGGAGGCTCGCCGGGGCTGGCTCCGCTGGCTGGGTGTGGGCACCGGCACGCTGGCGCTCGTTCTGGCCGCGCTGTGGACGCAACGCGCGCCGATCGTCGAGAATTTCGTGGGACGCGAACTCAATCGTCGAGGCGTCGATGCGCGCTATGATTTGCGCGAAGTCGGCCTGCGGACTCAACGCATTGAAAATCTCGTGCTGGGCGATCCCGCCGCGCCTGACCTGACGGCGCAATGGGTAGAGGTCGATATCGCCTTCACCGGCCTCACGCCGCAAGTCGCCGCCGTGCGTGCGGGCGGAGTACGGATGAAGGCCGGTTATCGCGACGGCGTCCTGCGGCTCGGCGAGATCGACAAATTCCGCGATCCATCGTCCACAGCGCCGTTCAGCCTGCCAGATATCGATCTTGGCCTGCGCGACGCCCGGCTGCGGCTGGATACCGACGCAGGAGCGGTGGGCCTGAAGATCGAGGGTGATGGCAACCTTCAGTCCGGGTTTGAAGGGAAGGCGGCGGCGATCATGCCGAAGGCGCGATTCGCCGGCTGCGGCGTCAGCGATGCGACCGCTTGGCTGGATGTAGCGATGCGCGATGGGCAGCCGACGTTCAAGGGGCCGGTTCGTGCCGCTGCCTTGGCCTGTCCCGACATAGCGACGACGCTTGCACGGCCGGCCGCGCTCATCGACCTGCGCCTTGGCAAGGCGCTCGACCGCTGGACTGGGAAGGTTAGGGCGGAGGCGCAAGCCGCCCGGTCGAACGGCGCTCTTCTGGCTCAGCCTAGGGCACGGATCGCGTTTGATGGGACTCGCAGCGGAACGGCGGGGCAGGCGCAGATAGCGACAAATGCCCTGTCCGCATTCGGTGCCTCTGCGGAGCGCGCAACGCTGGAGGGGCCGTGGCGTGTGGGCGACGACGGCGCACGCTGGCGGGGCAGCCTGGCCGCGAGCCGGCTAGGCTATGCCGGGAAAGATCCGCTCGCCAGTCTGCGCAAGGCGGGGGCCGGTACGCCAGTCGGTCCGCTCGCTGCTCGCTTCGCCGACGCCGTGCGGGCGGCGCGCGCCGACAATCGCTTGCAAGGCGCTTTCGCGCTCACGCAGCAAAAGGGTGCTGGGAGCGTCGCGCTGAGCAATATGCGCTTCGACGCGCGCAACGGCGCGCAGGCCGCGATCAGCGACGGCGGCAGCTTCACCCTAAGTTGGCCCGGCGACGGCGGCCGGTCGGTGCAATGGGCGCTGAACGGCGCGGCAACCGTGGAAGGCGGCGGACTGCCGGGCATGGCTATCCGTCTCGCCCGCCGGGCGGGCGGCGGCTTTGGCGGGCAACTCTTCGTCGATCCCTACGCCGCAGGAGACGCCCGGCTCGCGCTCGAGCCTGTACGCTTTGCCGCGACGCCTGACGGCGCGACTCGCTTCTCGACGGTCGTTCGCCTTGACGGACCGCTCCCCGGCGGCGGTGTGCGCGGCCTGACCGTGCCTGTCGAAGGCATAATGCGCGGCGACGGATCGGTTCTCGTCAATCGGCAATGCTTTCCCGTTACGCTTACCAGCGCGCGCTATGCAGCGTTCAGCCTTGGTGCGACGCGCCAAACCCTGTGTCCCCTGGACGGCGCGCTCGTCGCGTTCGGGCGCAGCGGGGTGCGCGGTGGCGCGGAGATTCGCAAATTGGCGCTCGCCGGGCGCAATGGCGACAGTCCGATGCGCCTGTCCGCCGAGCGCGGGCGGTTGACCCTGCGCGATGCCGCCTTCGCGCTGTCTGACGTCGATTTTACGATCGGGCGGGAGGGGGAGGGCGTCCGGCTGGCGGCGAGCGGCCTGTCGGGCCGGTCCCAAGGCAATGGCTTGGCCGGCGACGTGCGGCAAGCGACCGCGCGAATCGGGTCCGTGCCGCTGGTGGTCGAGCAGGCCGGTGGGCGCTGGACCTTTGCCGATGGCGCGCTGCGCCTTTCGGCGGCGCTCAGCGTGCGGGATGCGCACGCGCAGGCGCGCTTCTATCCGCTGACCGTTCCCGATTTCGCGTTTTTGATGAAGGCGTCGCGCATTACCGCGACGGGAAGCTTGCGTGAGCCCAAATCGGCGGTGATGGTCGCGCGGGCCGACATAGCGCATGAACTGACCAGCGGGCGCGGCAAGGCCGACCTGTCCGTACCGGGCGTGACTTTCGGCCCGTCGCTCCAGCCCGACGACATTACGCCGCTGACGCGCGGCGTCATCGCCGACGTTCGCGGTACGATGACCGGCGAGGGGCGTATAGACTGGACCGGGTCCAAGGTCAGCAGCGACGGCCGGTTCCGGACTGACAATATGGCGCTTGCCGCCGCGTTCGGCCCGGTGTCGGGCATATCGGGCGAAGTACGGTTCACCGACCTTCTTGGCCTCGTCAGCGCGCCGGGGCAGGAAGTACGCATTGCCACGGTCAATCCAGGCGTCGAGGTGCGCGATGGCATCGTGCGCTATCGGCTGGAAGAGGGGCAAAAGGTGCGGATCGAGGGTGGGGGCTGGCCGTTCTCGGGCGGCAAACTGGTGCTGCTGCCGACCACCATGGATTTCGGTGCCGATGTCGAGCGCTACATGACCTTCCGCGTCATCGGGCTCGACGCCGGCGCATTCATCCAGGCGATGGAGCTTAAGGACATCTCGGCCACCGGCACTTTCGATGGCCTGATGCCGCTGATTTTCAATGCGCATGGCGGCCGAGTCGCCGGGGGCGTGCTGGTCGCGCGGCAGCAGGGGATGCCGCCGCTGCTGATGCCCGAAGGGGTGCTGCCGACAATTCCCTGCGACCCGAACCTGCAGTCGGGCACCTTGTCCTATGTCGGGGCGGTGTCGAACGAGCAACTCGGCACGATGGGGCGCATGGCCTTCGACGCGCTCAAGAACCTCCAGTATAAATGCCTCAGCATCCTGATGGACGGCGCGCTCGACGGCGAGATGGTGACGCATGTGGTCTTCAACGGCGTCAATCGCGGTCGGCTGGGCGATGCGCCCCAGGGGATCGCGCGCAGCTTCGTGGGCCTGCCCTTCCTGTTCAATGTGCGAATCGCCGCGCCGTTTCGCGGACTGCTCGGCACCGCTCAATCGCTCATAAATCCCACTGACCTGGTGCAGGACAGTGTCGCCGAGAAGGTGCAGGCCGAGATCAGGCAGGGGGTTGCGGTTAAGCCTGTGGAAAGCGACAGTGGCGCAGACAAGGAGCGCAAATGACAAGACGTGGCATCATCATCGCGGGCATCGCCGCAGCCGCCCTGCCTGGATGCATCCAGGTCAAGGCGCCCGACAAGCCGATAGAGATAAATCTCAACGTCAAAGTGCAGCAGGAAGTGGTCGTGCGCCTCCAACGCGATGCCCAGGACCTCATCCAGAAAAATCCGGAGTTGTTTCCCCAATGACACGCAATCTGCTGATGATCGCTGCCGGGACCGCCATTGCGCTGGCCGCCGGCCTCGTCATGACCGCGCCAGCGCGGGCGCAATCGGGCGTGGTCGCGTCCGCCATGTCGGCGGGCACGGTGGGCGAGCAGGCCGACGGCTATCTCGGCATTGCCGGGTCAGTCGGCGGCGACGTGCGCGCGCAGGTGGAGGCGATCAATATCCGCCGCCGCGCGGCCTATACCGACCTTGCGGGCAAGCGCGGCGTGACAGTGCAGGACGCCGCCGCCGCCACCGGATGCCAGACTTTGAGCAGCCGGGTGAAGGAGGGTCAGGTCTACCGCATCGGCGCGGGCGCGTGGCAGACCAAGGGCGCCGGGCCGATCGCGCTGCCGGCCTATTGCGCCGACGCGGGCTGAAAATCCTGCGTTCGGGGCCTGTTTCGCCCCGCGCGGCATATCCCGGGTTATTACGCCGCCATGACGGTTGACTATCGCGAAACCCCTTTCTAAACGGGCGGCGCCTTGACGGGTGCAGCCGCAGCCGCCATGCCACTGACGCAACGGGACAACCATTGCGGGAGGATGGGATGGCAGCGGATACACCCGAACAGGACCCGTCTGATGAGGACGCACGGATCACCTCGCTTGAGGAAAGGATCGCGCGGGCTCAGCAGGCCGAAAAGCTGCGGCAGGGGGCCGTTGAGCAGCGCGCGGACGATGGGACGCGACTGGGCAACAGGGTTCTGGCTGAACTGATCGGGGGTCTTGTCGGCGGTGCGTTGATCGGCTGGGTTTTGGACCGGCTGCTCGGCACATCCCCATGGCTCCTGCTCGTCTTCCTCGGTCTTGGGATCGTGGCGGCGTTCAGGAATATCATCAGGATTACGACGAAGCGTCCCGAAGGATAAGGGACGCTTTTGTTATAGATCGTAGCGTTTGGTTTCAGGGGTGAACGTGGCAGAATCCGGCAAAATCGACCCGATGCACCAGTTTGCGATCGAACCTTTGTTCGGTACGGATCACTGGGCGCTGGGCGGGTTCAATATCGCCTTTACGAACAGCGCGCTTTATATGGTCGCTGCGGCGATCGTACTGTGGATATTCGTCGTCGGCGGCATGAAGCGTCAGCTCGTACCCGGTCGGTGGCAGATGGCGGTCGAATATTTCACCGGCTTCATCAAGAGCCTGCTGATCTCCAATGTGGGTGAAGGTGGCAAGAAGTACGTGCCTTACGTCTTCTCGCTGTTCATGTTCATCCTGATGGCGAACCTGCTGGGGCTTCTGCCGCTTGGTTTGATCGGCCTGCATCCCTTCACCTTTACCAGCCATTTCACGGCGACTGGCGTCCTTGCCATCATGAGCTTCTCGATCGTGCTGATCGTGGGCTTCGCCAAGCATGGCTTCCACTTCTTCTCGCTCTTCGTGCCGCATGGCACGCCGGTCGCGATGGTCGTGCCGCTCTTCTTCATCGAACTCGTCTCCTTCATGGTGCGCCCGTTCAGCCTTGGTCTGCGACTGTTCGTCGCGATGACCGCCGGGCACGTGCTGCTGAAGGTTCTGGCCGGCTTCGTGATCAACAGCGCGAACGCCAGCCCCGCGCTCGGCCTGACGGTCGGCGCCGCCAGCTTCATCCTGATGATCGGCATCAGCGCGCTTGAAGTGCTGGTCGCGGTGATCCAGGCCTATGTGTTCGCTCTCCTGACGTCGGTCTACATCAACGACGCCGAGAATCTTCACTGATTTCACCCCAATCGTTCAACAGCTAGTTAGAATTCAAAAGGAGTTTATCATGGACGCAGAAGCCGCAAAGCTGCTCGGTGCCGGTCTGGCCGCAATCGGTGCGGGCATCGCCGCCCTCGGTGTGGGCAATGTCTTCAGCTCGTTCCTCGAAGGCGCGCTGCGCAACCCCGGCGCTGCCGACGGTCAGCAGGGCCGCCTGTTCATCGGTTTCGCCGCGGCGGAACTTCTGGGTCTGCTGGCGTTCGTTATCGCCATGATCCTGGTCTTCGTGGCCTAATCATCTTTGCGGCGGGTGAGCGGCTTGATGTCGCTCGCCCGTCTTTTTTGACGACCGCGCCCTGATCGGACGGAATCCATGCCTCAAATCGCGCAAATCGCCGAAACCTATTCCAGTCAGATATTCTGGCTGCTTTTGACCTTCGGCTTCGTCTTCTTCTTCATCGGCAAGGGCATGGTCCCCAAGGTGCAGGGAACAGCCGACGCGCGCGACGCGAAAATCACCGGCGATCTCGATGCCGCGAAAGCGGCCTTCGCCCGTGCCGATGAAGCGGAAGCGGATTATCGCGCCCGCGACACGCAGAGCCGGACCGAAGCGCAAGCGACGCTCGCCCGCGCCAAGGCAGAGGCGGCGAAAGCCTCCGAAGTCCGGCTGTCGGCGGCCGATGCCGAAACCAACCGCCAGATCGCCGCCGCCGAGGCGCGCATCAAGGCCGCCACGCTGGCAGCCATGGCAGATATTGAAACCGTCGCCGCGGATGCCGCGCGCGACATGGTAGCCCGTGTTTCCGGCGCTCATGCGTCCGAGGATGCGGCTCGCAACGCAGTAAAGGCGGCACTGGCCCATGGCTGAGGCAGCAGCACAGGAAGCTTCGGCGCAGAACCCGCACGCGGGCGGCGACCACGGCACCCCCAATCTCGATCAGGCGATTCATTCCGAAGGACTGGAGCCGGTAGGCACCGTCGCGCATGAAGGCGTCGTACCCCATACCGATCCCGAGGCGGTCGGCATGGACGCGACCGCCTGGGTCAGCCTGGCGATGACGGCGTTCATCATCATCCTGCTGGTCAAGAAGGTGCCGACGCTGATCGGTGGCTTCCTTGATGGCCGGATCGCGCAGATCCGCACGCAACTCGACGAAGCGAAGAAGCTTCGCGCCGAGGCTGAAACGCTCAAGGGCGAATATGAGGCCAAGCTGGCGAAGGCAGGCGCTGAGGCCGAGGCGATCCGTCAGGCCGCCGAGCATGAGGCGCAGACGCTGGTTTCCGACGCGGAGGTCAATGCCGCCGAGTTGGTCGTTCGCCGTCAGAAGATGGCGGAAGACAAAATCGGCGCCGCAGAGCGCAGCGCCGTGGCCGACATCCGCGCCCGCGCGGTGCGCGCTGCGGCGATGGCGGCAGCGACACTGATCGCGCAAGAGCATGACTCTTCCGCCGACAAGCAGCTGGTGGACAGCGCGATCAGGGGTCTCGGTCAGACCGTCTGACGCGACCAGCGATCATGGAAATGAAAGGGCCGGGCAGGAAACTGCGCCGGCCTTTTTCATTTGGGGTATAGGTGCCGGGCGCATGATGCAGCGCACACGCGCGTGACTATTTAGAAGCGAATATCGCCGCGGCTATGTTGGTCATCGCCGCAGCGAATGCGTATCACTCGACCCAGTCGAGCCCGATATCGCGATAGATGGACCGGTCGTCCTCCCAATTCTCCTTCACCTTCACATGGAGGTAGAGGTGAACCTTGACGCCGAGCAGTTTCGACAATTCGGCGCGCGCCTTCGACCCGATTTCCTTCAGGCGCTGTCCGCCCTTGCCCAGAACGATGGCGCGCTGCGTCGGGCGACCGATCAGTATCTGCTGGTGAATCTCCACCGACCCGTCCTCGCGCTCGCTATATTTTTCCGTGTCGACGGCAGCTGCATAGGGAAGCTCGGCGTGCAGCTGGTGATAAAGCTGCTCGCGCGTGATTTCCGCCGCCAGCATGCGATCGGTAGCGTCTGAAACCTGATCTTCGGGAAAATGCCATGGCCCGCTCGGCGCGGCGGCGGCGAAGGCTGACTTCAGTTCGGGCAGGCCGTCGCCAGTCGCGGCCGACACGAAGAATGTCTCCTCGAACGCCAGCGCATCGTTCAGCTTTTGCGTATGGGTAAGCAGCTTGGTCTTGGCGGCGATGTCGACCTTGTTGAGGATCAGCCATTTGCGCTCGGGCCGCTGCACCAGTGCCTCAATGATCGGCTCGATCTTGGCGCCGAGTCCCGCCTTGCCGTCGACGACCAGCGCGATGAGATCGGCGCCCTGCGCGCCGCCCCAGGCGGCTTGCACCATCGCGCGGTCCAGCCGGCGCTTGGGCGCGAAAATGCCAGGCGTGTCGACGAGGACGATTTGCGCGTCCCCCTCTATCGCCACACCCATGACCCGGGTGCGCGTCGTCTGCGCCTTGGGACTCGTGATCGCAACCTTCTGGCCCACCAGCGCGTTGACCAGGGTCGATTTGCCCGCATTGGGCGCGCCGACGATCGCGACGACGCCGCAACGCTGGCCGGTTTCCATATCTTCCAAACTCTACTCCGTGTTCAAATAGGCGACGGCGGAAATAGCGGACGGCAGAATGCCGCCGCCCGTCCCGCGTCCGCGCCCCATAGCATGAATGTAGCGACTTATCTTGCGAGCATATCGAGCAAAGCGCCGGCCGCCGCGGTTTCGGCCTCCTGCTTCGATGCGCCGCTGGCGCTCGCTTCGCCGGCGCCCTTGATCGAGACGGTGACGGTAAAGCGCAGCGCATGATGCGGACCTGTCCGGTCGGTCAGACTATATTCGGGTGGCTTGCGGCGGTTGGCGGCGGCCCATTCCTGAAGCGCGGACTTGGGATGCTTGGGCGCGGTGGCCTGCGTATCGACCTGGTCGGCCCATAGCCGCCGGACGAGCGCGCGCGCGGGTTCCAGCCCGGCTTCGAGATATAGCGCGCCGATCAGCGCCTCCATCACGTCGCCCAGCACATTGTCGCTGTCCTTCGCGCCGTCGTCGCGGGCCTGCTTGCCAAGGATGAGGTGGGCCGGGACACCGATCGTGCGCGCTACGTTGGCGCAGGTCTCACCCGAGACCAGTACGTTGAAACGGCGCGACAATTTGCCTTCGGGTTCGGCGACGAAGCGGTTGTGGAGCCATTCCGCGACGATCAGGCCGAGGACGCGGTCGCCCAGAAACTCAAGTCGCTCGTAATTGACGGCATTGGCGCTGCCATGGGTCAGCGCCTGGCCGAAGCGCTCCGGCTGTGCGGGCGTGCGTTCGATCAGCCTTTCGAGCCAGACGGCCGTTTCAGGCGCGAGCGCACGGCCGCTCAAAAACCTTCTCCGATACGCTCCCAACGCGCAGCGGTGAACCAGGTCCAGGGAAGCAGCCAGTTGGCGCTGCCGTCGGTCGAGAAGACCGAAATCATCGCCTTGCCGACCAGATTTTCCTCGGGCACCAAGCCGATACCGCCGCCCTCGACGGCGGGAAAACGACTGTCGGCGCTGCGGTCGCGATTGTCGCCCATCATGAAGAGATGGCCTTCGGGGACCAGCACGGTGTCGCGATCATCCGCCGCGCCATCGGGCACCAGGTCGAGGACGTTATAGCTGCGCCCGCCGGGCAACGTCTCGCGATATTGCGGATAGCGGCACTGGCGACTGCCGCCCGAAACCGCTTCTTCGAAGGACGGGCGATAGCAGGGCGAGGGCGCGCCTTCGCGGGCGGACGCCTCGACCATGTTCGGCGATACCGGGATGACGAAGTCGGCGACACGCTGCCGGGGGATCGCCTGACCGTTCAGATAGACGGTGCCGCCGCGTACCGAGATCATGTCGCCGGGTACGCCGATCACGCGCTTGATATAGTCGTTCTTGCGGCTCGGCGGCGCCTTGAACACGACGACATCGCCGCGCTCGGGCGTGGAGGCGAAGATGCGGCCGGGGATCAGGGGAACGCCGAAGGGAAGCGAGTTGCGCGAATAGCCATAGGGCCATTTGGCTACGAGCAGATAGTCGCCGATCACGAGGCGCGGCTGCATCGATTCCGAGGGAATGTTGAAAGGCGACACGATGAAGCTGCGCAGGACGAAGACGAAGAGCGCAAGCTTCACGAGAAACCAGAGGAAATCGCGCGTTTCCGCCGCCGTTCCCGATTGCGCGCCGTCGGGCGCTTTCTTGTCCTTGATGGCCATCGATCGCGGCTTTGCTGCGTCAGGTCCGCCCCGTCAAGCGCAGACGCACCGGGCGAGCCGCTTTGTCATGTACCGGGAACGTAAAGCCTGTATGGGCTGTTGCTGCAATGGCAGCATGAGCGGGCAGGAAAGAGGTCGAAACGATGACGGCAAGCGGCATTTGGGACAAAATTCGGGCCCATGCGCATATCCCGCTGACCGATCTGTTCGACGCGGAGCACGACCGCCTGTCGCGCATGACGCTGACGCATGGGCCGATCCGGTTCGACTGGTCCAAGACACATTTGACGCAGGGGCTGCTGGAGGATTTCGCGGCGCTGGCAGAGGCAAGCGATTTTGCGGGGCAACGCGACGCGTTGTTCGCGGGCGAGCCGGTCAACAATAGCGAAGGCCGCGCCGTAGAACATTGCGCCGAGCGCGGCGAGGGCAATGTCGAGAGCGTCGCGGCTGCACGGGCGCTGCATAACCGCATGCGCGCGCTCATCGACGCCATTGAGGCGGACGCGCTGGGCCCCATCCGCCATATCTTGCATATCGGCATCGGCGGGTCGGCGCTCGGCCCCGATCTCGTCATCGATGCGCTGGGCGACGATACGCTGCGATACGATGTCGCCATCGTCTCTAACGTCGATGGCATCGCGCTGGAGCGGGCGCTTGAACGTTTCGACCCGGAAGCGACGTTGATCGCCATCGCGTCCAAGACCTTCACCACGACTGAGACGATGCTGAACGCCGACAGCGCGATCAACTGGCTGGTCGAGGCTGGCGTCGAAGACCCTTACGGCCGCGTCATCGCGCTGACGGCCAGCCCGGACAAGGCGATAGAATGGGGTGTCGACCAGACCCGCATCCTGCCCTTCGCCGAAAGTGTAGGCGGGCGCTATTCGCTATGGTCATCGATTGGCTTCCCGGCCGCTTTGACGCTGGGGTGGGACGCGTTCGAAAGCCTGCTAGAGGGCGCAGCGGCGATGGATCGTCATTTCAGGCTGGCGCCGCTGCGCGAGAATGCGCCGCTGCTCGCGGCCTTTGCCGACCAATATTATACGCGGGTGCGCGGATGTCAGACGCGCGCGGTCTTTGCCTATGATGAGCGGTTGAAATTGCTACCGTCTTACCTCCAGCAGCTTGAGATGGAGAGCAACGGCAAGAGCGTGAAGCGCGACGGCTCACCCGTCGACGGGCCGACCGCGCCCGTCACCTGGGGCGGTGTCGGCACCGACGCGCAGCATGCCGTCTTCCAGCTGTTGCATCAGGGCACGGTGATTGCCCCGGTCGAGTTCCTCGCTTCGATCGAGCCGGGCCATGCGCTCGACCCCGCGCATCATCGCGCGCTCCTTATCAGCTGTTTCGCGCAAGGGGCGGCGCTGATGGCGGGGCGGGCCAATGCAGACGACCCGGCGCGCGCCTACGCCGGCGACCGGCCGTCGACCACCATCCTGCTCGACGATGTGACGCCCGAAGCGCTGGGCGCGCTCATCGCCTTTTACGAACACCGGACCTTCGCCAATGCCGTACTGATGGGCATCAACCCGTTCGACCAGTTCGGCGTCGAGCTGGGCAAACAGATTGCGCGCTCGATCGAAGCGGAGGGGACGGGCGGCTTCGATCCGTCGACCACGGCGCTGATCGAACTGGCGATCGGCGACAT
>JBEVMZ010000118.1:0-13984 GCA_040508335.1 Sphingobium sp. | reverse complement strand
TTGTCGATGATCTTGGGCGCACGATCCTTCTTGCCTTCAGGATAATGGCGAATGAAGGCTTCCGCTGGTTCGACCGCGTGATCATCCACGCTGACGATGACCATATCTTCCATCTGCATGGCGACTCTCCTCTCATGTAAAAACTGACTATCCGTCATGTTTGACACGAACCGCGTTGTTTCGCAAATCATTTTGCAGGCGCGATCTCGTCTTTCAGGGCTTATCCGCTATCTCTTCAGAGCACCGGCTTGCCCGAGCCTGCGAAACAGTGGAGAACCCACGATAAGCGCCCGGATATAAATGGAGTTCCGCCACAACCCGAGTCCGCGAGAGCGCCATGCAGAAAACCGACTTTCATCGTGGAAGAGGGCGAACGCGCCGACCGTGATGAAGGGGGAAAGGACAGAAAATTCCGACAGGGCGCTTCCTGCTCCCTAGCGTCCTTGGTATCCTGGCCGCCGGCATACTCCCGCGACGGGTCCCTTCGCCCGTTTTTCAGCTTGCGCTTTCGCCTATAGCACCTAGTGAACCAACTCGACATAGGGGCTGATCGATCGGCGCAGATCGCGAAAGGTAGGAACATGGCGGACATATTGAAGAGCGACGAGTGGGAAAAGGCGACTTCCTATTCCATAAGCGACGACGACATCGCGCGCGCGAAGACGCTGACAGGCTATGATGAGGCGCTGCGCGATCGCGAATATGTCCAGACCGCGACGACCGACAATATCCGCAACTTCGCGCATGGCGTCGGCAACGACAATCCGCTCCATTGCGATCCCGACTATGCCAAGGGCACGCGCTGGGGCAGCGTGATTGCGCCCGGCATGATGGCGGGCATCATCTCCGCGCCGCTCAATGGTGACAAGGCGCCCGACTGGGTAAAAGCCGCGCGCAAGAGCCTGTTCCGCGGCGTTCATGTCTTCGTCTCGGGTTCGACCTGGGACTGGTATCGCCCCATCTATCCGGGCGACACGCTTTATACCTTCCGCGGCCAGGATTCGCTGGAAGAGAAGGTGTCGGAATTTTCCGGCCGCTCGGTCATTCAGGTGCTGCGGGACGTCAAGGTCAACCAGCGCGGCGAGGTCGTCGCGGTCTACAAGATTTTGCAGGTGCTGACCGAGCGCAAGACCGCCGCCAAGAAGGGCAAATATTCCGCGATCGAACCGGCGACCTACACCGACGAGGATATCGCCGCGATCGACGAAGTCTATGCCGCCGAACAGGTGCAGGGCGCCACGGTGCGCGACTTCGCCTCGGTCAAGGTCGGCGACAGCCTCGGCAAGATGGCCAAGGGGCCGCTGACCGTCACCGACGTCATCTGCTTCCATGCCGGCGGCTACGGCTTCGTGCCCTATGCGCCCACGGTCGGCCGTTTAGCCCACAAGAACCGCAAGCGCATCGCGCCTTTCTATGTGAAGAACGAATATGGCATCCCCGACGTGGCGCAGCGGCTGCACTGGGATCCGCTTTGGGCGCAGGCGATCGGCAACCCCATGGCCTATGATTATGGAGTCATGCGCGAAAATTATCTTTATCATTATTTGAGCGACTGGGCGGGCGACGACGGCGTCGTGCTTCACGTCAATGATGAGATCCGCAAGTTCAACTATATGGGCGACACCCAGTATATCACCGGCGAAGTCACCGGCACGCGGCAAGAGGACGGCCGCAACCTGGTCGACGTCAAGGTCGTCTTTACGAACCAGCGCGGCGACGAGACGGTGCGCTCGACCGCTGTCATCGCGCTGCCCAGTGAAGGTAAGCCGGTCCTCTATCCCGAAGTGCCCCGCGATCTGGCTGAGCGCGCCGCCAAGATGATGGCGCGTCACTGGGAATTGTCGAAGAAGGGCTGACCCCATGGCTTATGAAACGCTGAAGCTGGAAAGCAGGGGGGCGATCGACATCGTTACGCTGTCGCGCCCGGATTCGCTCAACGCCCTGTCCGAGCAGCTGGTCGAGGAACTGGCCGACTATGTCGCCTCGCTCAAGCATAGCCGGCAGACGCGGGTCGTCATTTTGCGGGGCGAAGGTCGTGCCTTTTGCGCCGGGCTCGACATCAAGGAGAACCGGATTCCGACCGAGGAAAGCCGGATGCAGCGCGCTTGGCGGGTGCAGACGCGCCTCGCCGACGTGCTCAAGGCCATGCGCAACGTGCCCCAGCCGTTCATCGCGCTGGCACATGGGTCCGCCTGCGGCGGCGGCTTCTCGCTGCTGCTGGCTTCGGACGTGCGTTTCGGCGCGCCCGACCTGCGCATGAATGCAGCCTATATCAAGATCGGCCTTGGCGGCGCAGACATCGGGTCGAGCTATTTCCTTCCCCGTCTGGTGGGCGCCAGCCTCGCGTCCGAACTGCTGTTGACCGGTCGCTTCATTCACGCCGACCGCGCATTGCGGCTCGGCCTGTTGAGCGACGTGGTGCCGCATGACCAGCTTCTCGACACCGGCATTGCGCTGGCCGAAGAGATGATCGCCAATGCGCCTTATGGTCTCGCCCTCACCAAACAGGCGCTCAACGTCAATATCGACGCGCCGTCGATCGACGCGGCGCTCGCGCTCGAGGATCGGCAACAGGTGATGCTGACCGCCACGGACGACCATTGGGAAGCAATGACCGCTTTCGTCGAGAAGCGTGCGCCTGTATATCAGGGCCGCTGACGACACATGTTTACGGCGGTTCGGCCCCAAGGGTCAAAGCCGCCAGACCTGAACGAACCGGGACGCTGGCGTTCCGGTTCGATTGCATAACCGACATATCTGCTCACGGAGTCCTCCATGCTCGACACTGCCGGCCGCACGGCCCTCGACGAAAATCACGAGATGTTCCGCGACACCGTGCGCAAGGTGTTCGACAAGGAATTGATCCCCTATCTCGACAAGCATGAGGAGGAGGGCGTAGTCGGCCGCGAATTCTGGCGCGCATGCGGCGACGCGGGCATGCTCTGCCCCACCGTCAAGGAAGAATATGGCGGCCTGGGTCTCGACTTCGGCTACAATGTCGTCGTCGCCGAGGAACTGGCCTATGCCGGTTCGTCCGCCGGCATCACGCTGCAAAGCGACATCGTCGCGGAATATATCGAGACCTACGGATCGGAAGAGCAGAAGCAGAAATATCTGCCCAAGATGGTGACGGGCGAGTGCATCACCGCCATCGCCATGACCGAACCCGGCACGGGCTCCGACCTTCAGGCGGTCAAGACCACCGCCAAGAAGGATGGCAATCACTATGTCATCAACGGGTCCAAAACCTACATCACCAACGGTCAGAATTGCGACCTGGTGCTGGTCGTCGCCAAGACCGATCCGACGCTGGGCGCCAAGGGCATCTCAATCATCCTGGTCGACGCCGACACGGAAGGTTTCAAGCGCGGGCGCAATCTGGACAAGGTGGGCCAGCATTCGGCGGACACGTCGGAACTCTTCTTCGAGGATGTGCGCGTTCCGATGACAAACCTCATGGGTGAAGAAGGCAAGGGCTTTGCCTATCTGATGAGCCAGTTGCCGCAGGAAAGGCTGTCGATCGCGGTGTCCGCCCAAGCGATGGCGCAGCGCGCCTTTGACGAAGCGGTCAAGTTCACCAAGGACCGCATGGCCTTTGGCCAGCCGGTATTCCAGTTCCAGAACACCAAATTCACCCTTGCCGGCATCAAGAGCCGGCTCCAGGTTGGCTGGGCGCATCTGGACTGGTCGATCAAGCGGCATCTGGCGGGTGAGTTGACGACGGCGGAGGCTTCGGCGGGCAAGCAGTGGCACACCGACATGCTGGGCGAAGTCGCGGACGCAGCGCTGCAACTCCATGGCGGCGCCGGTTATATGAACGAATATCCGATCGCCCGCATTTGGCGTGACGCGCGCGTTACGCGGATCTTCGGCGGGACCAACGAAATCATGAAGGAAGTGGTCAGCCGCGCGATCTGAGAATGGGCGGCGAAACGAGGCGGGAGCAGGCGATGATGCAGGATCGCGTAAGCGTGACGGTGGAAAATGGGGTAGCCGACGTTCGCCTGTCCCGACCCGACAAGATCAACGCCGTCGATCTTCCCATGTTCGAGGGCTTGTGCGCCGCAATCGACCGGATCGCGGCGGACAGCTCGGTCCGGGCGGTCGTGCTTTCGGGCGAGGGGCGGGGCTTTTGCGTTGGGGTCGATCTCGACGCGCTGGCCGACGAACCGGCGTTGCTCGATCTGATGCCGCGCACTCACGGCATCGCCAACGTCTTTCAATATGCTGCCTGGGGTTGGCGCGAACTGCCCCAGCCGGTGATCGCGGCAGTGCACGGCTTCGCCTTCGGCGCGGGCTTTCAGATCATGCTGGGTGCCGATATCCGGATCGCTGCGCCCGACGCGAAACTGTCGCTGATGGAAGTGCGCTGGGGCCTGTGTCCCGATGTCGCCGGTATCGCCCTGTTGCGCGGGATCGTGCGCGACGACATCGCACGCGAATTCACCTACACCGCCCGGCAGATGGACGGCGAAGAAGCAGCGAGGGTCGGGATCGTCACCCGCACCGCCGCCAGCCCGCGCGACGAAGCGCTGGCGCTGGCGCGCTCGATCGCGGCGTCCAGTCCGCATGCGGTCCGCGCGTCCAAGCGGCTGTTTAACATGGCGGCGGAAAGCGATGCGGCTGCGATCCTGCTCGCTGAATCGGAGGAACAGCAGTTGCTGCTGGCGTCGGTCAACCATCGTGAAACGATGGCGGCGGCGCGGGAGAAGCGGGCACGCGTTTTTCAGGACGTTTGAACGATCGCGGACGTCTCGATATTGACTGAGTGGGTGGCGCTTTATTTCCCGCCTTAACAGCCGATGCCGTGGCGCGTCGTTCGGATGATGGAGACGGATGACCATCCAAATACAATGCGCCTGCACAAGTCGCATAGGTTGCCGGCTATCTTGACGGCGCCCATTGGCGAAACGGTCGGGCAAGAACTTCGATCTGCTATCCTTCGCTTATCGCGCGCCGCCATGAAGCGTCCGTGCCGTAGCGTCCCTGCAAAGGCGCAATAAAGCACGGCAAGCGGCACACTGGGGCTCGTCCGAGTGCCGAGGACCGTCGCCTCGCGCACCGTCGCTTTGTTACTGTTGGGCCGGAGATGTTTGGGCGGACGGCGCAGCACCATGCGTTCGCCGCAGCGGTGGTGGAACAGTTAAAGCATGAAGTCGGAAAAGGGGGGGGCATTTCCGGTTCCAGCAACGTCCGGTCTGTCGTACATCGTCTACTAGGTTGACTCTCTGGATCGGATGGGGATGGATGAGGTAGGCGGGTCGGAGGCCAGCCATAAGGAGACGGATATGAGTGACCCGGCAGCACAGAGGGAAAAACGCGCGCCGGTCGTATCGCGTCCGGCCGCTACTATCCTGCTGGTACGTGACGACCCGTTCGAACTGTTGATGGTGCGTCGTCATCAGGACCAATTCTTCTCGTCCGCGCTCGTCTTTCCGGGCGGCATGGTGGACGACAGCGATCGGACCGAAGACTGGGATGCGCTCGTCGACGACGCTGAGGGTTTGACGCGGGAGCAACGCGCGCTGCGGATTGCCGGCTTTCGCGAGACGTTCGAAGAAACGGGCATCCTGTTGGCGCGGGACAAGGATGGCAGATGCGTTCCTGCGGTGGCGGCAGCCGACGAGCCCTTCATCGATATCGTCCGGCGGAGCGGCGGGCGGCTCGACCTCTCGGACCTCGTGCCCTTCGGCCACTGGATTACGCCTGACATCTCGCCCAAACGGTTCGACACCCATTTCTTTCTCTGCCGCACTGCGCCCGATCAGGTTGCTGTGTGCGATGGGAGCGAAGCGGTTGCGCTGGAATGGGCGACGCCCGGCGACATCCTTGCCCGCGCGGCAGCCGGGGAACGCGCCATCCTGTTTCCCACCCGGCTCAATATCGATCGACTGGCGCAGAGCGCCGACGCGGAGAGCGCAATCGCTGCGGCGCGAGCGCGCCCGGTCTTCACGGTCGCCCCCCGGATCGAGCGCCGGCCGGAAGGGATCGCCGTCGTCATCCCGGCCGAGGCGGGCTATTGCGATACCGAAAATTTTCATCCGCATGAGCATATGACGCGCTGACTGGCTAGCAGAACCGCATGCAATCATCGCAGCCGCAACCGGCCGTCGCTTCGCATAGAACCGGTGTTAGCCTACAGCCTGTCTGGCGATAAGTCGCGCATAACTGAGCGCGGCTTTCCGTCCTATCCCGTCCAATTCACTTAATATTCCTCGATGACACAGGCATGTGCGAAGCGTGCGCATCGCAGGATCAGGGATGCTGATCCTGCGTCAGCTTTTCAGGCGATCGCATCGAACCGAAGGCGTTGTGTCAGCTTTATCAGGTAGCTTGAAAGCCATATCGTGGCATTTTCGCATCTATATATCCTCCAAAAGAGCGCCATAACTGACGAAGCGACATTTCTTATTGTGCTGAGTCAGTTTTTCTCCGAAGCGTCCCGCTGACCGACGCGCCGCACCGCGCATCGTTAACGTGGTTCACTAGGAGAGACAGGATGGCAGCCGTTCGGCGCGTTCCCCCCATGCAGACAATTTCCCTAATCGCCCTGACGGTCGCTTCGGCATACGCCGTCACCGCGCACGCGCAGGACGCAGCGCCTCAGGAAGCGGCGCAGTCGAGCGGCGGTCTTCAGGACATCGTCGTCACCGCCCGCAAGGTCAATGAAAGTCAGCAGCGGGTGCCCGTCGCCGTGACCGTGCAGAGCGGGGAAGCGCTGCGCCAGCAGTCGGCCGTGACTGTTCCGGACATCGGCCGCCTGACCCCCGGCATCACTTTTGCAGCCGCATCGCAAAACAGCGCCGCCGCCACGCTGACCATTCGCGGACAAGTGCAAACCGACGTGCTCGCCACGCTCGACCCGTCGGTCGGCGTCTATGTCGATGATTTCTACTGGGCACGCGCCTATGGCCTCAACACCAATCTGCTGGATATCGAGAGCGCGCAGGTGCTTCGCGGTCCGCAGGGCACCTTGTTCGGCCGCAATACGACCGGCGGCGCGCTGCTGCTCCAGAGCAATAACCCCAATTATGACGGCATTTCCGGCTCGGTGTCGGGCACTTACGGCCGCTTCAACGAAGTGTCGGGCACGGGCGTGCTCAACCTGCCCATCGTCACCGACAAGATCGCTTTGCGCGGCGCCGTCACCTATTTCGGCCGCGACGGCTTTAGCCGCAACGAACTGACCGGTCGCCGGCTGGGCGAGCAGGACAGCTATACCGGCCGTTTGAAGCTGCGCCTCGATCCCACGGATACGCTTCAGGTCATTCTGTCAGGCGAATGGTACGGCGCGAAATTCTACGACCGTCCCTATGAACTCATCTATGTGGCGCCGAATTCGGCCGCCAATCTGGAATCGGCCTTCTCGACCTATGGACCGGGCGATCCCGCCCAGCGCACGGGTGAAGGCCAGGCGTTGTTCAACGACTATATCGCGTCGATCAAGGGCGATCGGGTACGCCTGAACGATTTCGACCCGCGCGTCGACATCAAGACCCAGACCTATGTGCTCACGACTAATCTCGACACCGATTTCGGCGCCGTGAAGTTCGTCGGCGGCTATCGCAAGATCCGCTCGAACGCGAGCGTCGACCTCGACGGGTCGCCCTGGTCCATCATTCAGACCGAAGGCAATCAGGATCTCGAATCCTATTCCGGCGAATTGCAGGCGACTGGCAAGGCGTTCAACGACGCGCTCGATTTTGCCGTCGGCTATTTCTACTTCAGGGAAACCGGCCGCGACGAGTCCACGTCTATCGCTCTTCCCACGCTCACGCGCCTGTCCAGCGGCGGCCTGCTGCCGCGCACCTTCTACATCGGCGACGTGGACAACCAGTCGATGGGCGCCTATTTCCAGGGTACCTGGCGCTTCAGTGACGCTTTCTCCTTCACCGGCGGCGTGCGCTATTCGGCTGAGGACAAGAATATTGTCGCGTTCAACCAGACGCGGAACGCCGACACCGACGCGCTGCTAAGCTGCCTCATCGCAACGGCCGACCCGGTGACCTGCCGTTTGGCATCGAACAACAGCTTCGAAGGCGTATCCTATACTGCGGGCCTCAACTATCAGGTCAATCGCGACGTGCTGGTTTATGCCAAGACGAGCAAAGGCTTCCGTTCGGGCGGGCAGAATCTGCGCGCCTCGGGCAGCAGCGGCTCGGCCTTCGCGCCGTTCGGGCCGGAAGTCGTTTATGAGGAAGAAGTCGGCCTGAAGTCGGAGCTGTTCAACCGCCGCGTCCGTTTCAACCTCGCCGCCTTCTACAGCGAAGTATCTGACATCCAGCGTACGAGCCTGGTCGTGTCGCCGGGCGGCGGCGCGACGTCGACCGTCGTTGCCAATGCGGGTAAGGCGCGCTTCTACGGCGGCGAGGCGGAATTGACCGTCCGCGCAGCTGAAGGGCTGACGCTGACCGGTAATGCGGCGCTCACCAACGCCAAATATCTGGCCTATGCGGACGCAACCGGCGACCGTCGCGACGAAGCGTTCCAGGGCGTGCCGCAGTGGACCTTCAGCGTTGCCGCTGACTACAACCGTCCGCTGCCTAGCGGCACGCTGCGCGCGCATATCGACTATGCATGGCGCGACGACGTGGCGCTGTCTAATTATCGCACCAGGCTGACCGGCAATGCCGCGCAGGATGCGATCATCCAGACCGTGGCGAAGGCGCAGACCACACCGGCAGGTGGCGAAGTTAACGGCCGCCTGAGCTTCGGCATGATGGACGACCGTCTCGAAATCGCTGCGTTCGGCCGCAACATCCTGAACCGGCGCGTCTATTCGACAGGCCTGTTTTTCGAAGCACCGCTTTCGGTCGCGGTGGGCAAGCGCAACGAGCCGGCGACCTACGGCATCCAGGCAACGTTCCGCTTCGGCCAGTAAGCAGCCGACGGGCGACCGATCGGACGAAAAAGGGCCGGCAGCCGCTGCCGGCCCTTTTTCATGGCCCCATGTTCATCGGGAATGTGCGTCCCAAAAGGCCGTCAGCCGTTCATAGCACCAGGCCGGGTCCTCCAGATGCAGCAGATGCCCAAGGTCCGCCCGTTCATGGTGCTCGACATCGGGAGCCGCCGCCGCGATCACATCTGCGATCAGGTGCAGTTCGGACATGTCGCGTCCCCCTGTCAGCAGCAACACCGGCAACGCCAGCGCATGCAGCCGGCCGATGTCGGGCAGCGCCGGCGCCTGACCGTCCGCCCGCCACTGCGCCCCGCTGAAGCGGGCGACCTCGCTTGCGAACGTGGCGAATGCCGGAGTGCCCTTCACGCTTCTGAACATTGGATGGTCGAGCCAGAGCGTCCGCGCCGTCGCGATGTCGCCGGCCCGCGCTGCGATCGTCAGCGGGCGCCAAAAGGGCGCGCCACGCGTCCGACCGTTCCCAGCCTGTCAGGCCGGTGCTCAGCAACGCCAAACTGCGCACCCGCTCGGGGTGGGACAAAGCGAAGCTGATCGACACCGCGCCGCCCATCGACAGCCCCACCAGATCGCAACGCTCGATTTTCAGTGCATCGAGCATGGCGACCAGATCGTCGGCATGGTGGAAAAGCGTGTCGGTGCGTGCGGTCGATCTGCCGAAGCCGCGCAGATCGTGCCGGATGACGCAGCGCTCTTCTGGTAGCAGCGCGCACAGCGCGTCCCAGCTATGAAGATCGCCGCCGAAGCCGTGCACCAAGACCGTGGCCGGTCCGCTGCCCGCGACATGAAATCGAATGTCACAGCTGGCCGTGCGCAGTGTCTGAAAGCCTGGCTTCACGCCTTGCGTCCTCTTCCGCATTGGCCTGCACTAAGCATGTCGATAACGTCGTACCCCGGCGCGCTCTCCGCGATGTGTGCCACTCCGGCTTCACGCAGCGCGTCGATCGCCGCATCGTCATAGCCAAGGTCGCGCAATATCGCAGGACTGTCCTCGCCGTCCCCGCCGAAATCGGAGATAGAGTTCACTGGCGGCACCGGCGGCGTGCCTGCGCGGTCGACAGTGGAAAATAGGCTGGAAATAGCGAGATAATTGATGTCGTGCCCCGCCTTGTGCGCGAATGGCTCATCCTGACCCCAGCCGGTGAGGCGCCCATAGACAAGGGTGGGATTGTCCCCAAGCAGCACGTCAAGCCCGAAGCCGAGGCGTTCCACGAGCCGGGACGATAGCTTTCGACGCTAACGTGGCGGCCGCGCAAGGCGAGCGGAAGAGCGCGACACCTTGCGGGGGCCGGGTTTCGATCGCGATCGAGCAGTGCGACCGGGCGAGAGCGTCATGCGGATCATAGCGCGTATCGGGCCGGTCTATGCAGATCACGTTTCCCGAAACTCGATGACCCTGTTACCTTCCAGCGGGCCGCTCATATATCGTGCAGCCTTATCATGCGCGTTTCCATGGCTGCGCGGAACGGTTCGGGCAGGGTCGCAGGCACGCCGTCGCGAGTGCAGGCGACGGTCGACCGCATGAAGGCCGTCGCGCGTCCGTTCTGGGTCAGCAGAGCGCCTATGCTCCAGCTCGTCCGGCCGAACGACAAGCCCCCGGCATGGGCAACCATCGGATCGGGATAGAAGGCCTCGCCCAGATATTCTATACCGACCGATACGATCATCGGCCGATACCCCGCTGCGTCCATCTCCTCGCGCAGCCCTGCGCCCCAGTCGAACCGGACCCGCACATCCTCGAACATCGCGGCGGTGGCGACATTGTTGATATGGTGGTTGGGGTCGAGGTCTTGGAACCGGGTCGTCAGCGCGAACTGGACGGGGTAGCGGTCGGGCTCGAGCAGGCGGGGATCGGGCTTGGGCATCGCGCTAGAGCGATTGGCCGTCGTCGACCGTGATCGCGGTGCCGGTAACTCCGCGCGACAGGTCGGACGCCAGCCATAAAAGCGGCACGTCGAGATCGCCTTCCTCGGCAAGGCGGCGGCGATGGAAGCCCGCGATCTGACGCGCGCCCGCCTCGGTCTCGAACCAGGCGCCGTTGATCTCCGTCTTGATATAGCCAGGGCAGATCATGTTGACGTTGATGCCCTTGCGGATCCAGTCGCGTGCCATGACCTTGCCCATCTGGAGCACGGCGGCCTTGGTGGCGCTGTATCCGGCAACGCCTGCATTGACGTCGAAAGCGGTGATGGAGGAGGTGATGATGATGCGCCCGCGCTCATGGTCCGCGCTGCCGCCTGCGATCAGCCGACGCGCACCCTCGCGCACGGTCAGGAACACGCCGCGCAGATTGATCGCGACGGTCTGGTCAAATATTTCGATCGGCTGGCTTTCGGCCCGGCCTTCGCCCGAAACGCCGGCATTGGCGATGATCGTGTCGACCGGCCCGAACGCCTGTTCGGCCGCGTCATAGGCGGCGATGACGGACGTTTCGTCGGCGACGTCCGTGGCGACAGCGATGGCGCGGCCGCCAGCCGCCTCGATCTGCGCTACGATATCGTCCATCTGGCTTGCGCGCCGCGCGCACAGCACGACACTGGCTCCCGCGTCCGCGAGCAGCCGCGCCCAGCGTGCGCCGATCCCAGAGGACGCGCCGGTCAGCAGCGCGACACGGCCGGACAGGTCAAAGGCGGGCAGCGCGCTCATTGCGCCACCTCCAGCGTCTTCGCGCTCGCAAAGTTTGCAAGGCGTTGTTCGATGATCTGCTCGGCTTCGCCCATGATGCGGTCTATGAGCTGTTTGCAGCTGGGAACATCGTTGATGAGGCCCATCACCATGCCGGCGGTCCAAATGCCATGGTCGAGGTCGCCATTGTCGAGGCCCTCCTTGCCGCGCGCACCTTTGACGAGATGGGCAATCTCTTCGAACGGCTTTCCGGCCTTTTCATTGTCGATCACCTGGGTGGTGATGGCGTTGCGCGCGACACGCGCGCTGTTGCGGTAGGAACGGAAGATGATGTCGGTGGCGCGCTCGTCATTGGCGACCATCGCCTGCTTGAACGCCTCGTGGATCGGCGCTTCCTTGGTCGCGCAGAAGCGTGTGCCCATGTTGATGCCCTCCGCGCCGAGCGCGAGCGCAGCGACCAGGCCACGCCCGTCGCCAAAGCCGCCCGACGCCAGCATCGGGATCTTCACCTTGTCGGCGGCGGCGGGGATGAGGATGAGGCCGGGGATATCGTCCTCGCCCGGATGGCCCGCGCATTCGAAGCCGTCGATCGAAATGGCGTCGACGCCCATGCGCTCGGCCGACAAAGCGTGGCGCACGGCGGTGCATTTATGGACGACCTTGATGCCGTGGCTCTTGAAATCGTCGACATGCTCCTGCGGCTTGTAGCCGGCGGTCTCGACGATCTTGATGCCGCTCTCGATGATCGCCTTGCGATATTCAGCATAGGGCGGCGGCGTGATCGAGGGCAGGATGGTGAGGTTCACGCCGAACGGCCTGTCGGTCATCGTGCGGCAGCGGTCGATCTCGGCGCGCAGCGCGTCGGGCGTCGGCTGCGTCAGCGCCGTGATGACGCCAAGGCCGCCTGCCTCCGACACTGCGGCGGCCAGATCCGCCGTGCCCACCCACATCATGCCACCCTGCACGATCGGATGCTCGATTCCCAACAACTCCGTTATCCGCGTCTTCATCGGACCACCCTCGCTCATGTGACCTAGCTAACTATGTGGCGCGAACCGCACCCCGCTTTTGTTCAAAGCCGCATCGTCCCTAATATTGCAAGCGCTTTCACAACGAGCAAGGCAGCGCAATTCAGCGCAACTGTAGCCTTTTGCGCGCTCGGCATTTGACGCCGCCGCGTGCGGCCACCTAAAGCGCAGATAAAATCCCCGGCAGGAGAGAGCCCGTGACAGTCCCCATCGACGCGCAGCACAGGGAGGGGCTTTCCACCCTTATCGCGGGCGTGCTGGCGGTGGACCCGCAGGCGCCGGCCATCGAGTTCGAAGGACGCTGGGAAAGCTGGGGAGGGCTTGCTGCGCGCATGGCTGCCGTGCAGCGGCTGCTGGCCAATGTGGCACCCGGTCCGGACGTGCGGGTGGGCATCATGCTGCGCAACCGGCTGCCGCATCTGGCGGCGCTGCATTCGATCATCGCCGGCGGCCAGTGCCTGGTGACGCTGAACCCCCTCTATCCCGACGCGACAATTTCGGCCGACATCGCCGCGCTGAAGCTGCCGGTGGTGGTGGGCACACGTGCCGACCTCGACCGGCCTGGCGTGCGGGCGGCGGCGCAGGCCGGCGGCACCGCGCTCATTGCCCTGCCCGACGACTGGGATGATGTGCCGACGCTTGCCCTGCCACCCGCCCCAGCGCTTGACCTGCGCCGGACCGCGCCAGGCACGCTGATCGAGATGCTGACCAGCGGCACCACCGGCGTGCCCAAGCGCGTGCCGCTGCGCCGCGCCGCGTTCGAGGCAAGTTTCAACGTCACTCTGAAGGCGGAAGGCGCGCTCGACGCAGCGCCGCAGCTTCGTGCCGGCATTCTCATCTCGCCCGCGCCGCTCACCCATATCGGCGGCGTCTGGGGCGCGATGACTGCCCTGTGCCTTGGTCGGCGATCGGTGTTCATGGAAAAGTTCACGGTCGCCGCCTGGGTCGAGGCGATCGCGCGGCATCGGCCGCGCGCCGCATCGCTCACCGCTGCCGGCTTGCGCATGGTGCTCGACGCCGGCGTGGCCAGGGAAGCTCTTTCCTCGCTCATGGTGTTGACGGCCGGGGCCGCGCCAACCGACCCGGCTTTGATCGACGCATTCCTCGCGGAATATGGCATCCCGGTGCTCACCAATTATGGCGCGACCGAATTTGCCGGGCCGGTCGCGCGCTGGACACTGCCCGATTTCAAGGCGAACTGGACGGCTAAGCGCGGCTCGGTGGGCCGGCTTCACGGCAATGTGGAGGGACGGGTGGTCGACCCGGTGAGCGGCGCGCCGCTGCCGCCCGGCGAAGAAGGTGTGCTGGAACTGCGCGCGGCGCAGCTGATCGACCCTTCCGGCTGGCTGCGCTCGACGGACCGCGCGCGGATCGACGCGGACGGCTATTTGTGGATCACCGGACGCGCCGACGGCGT
>JBEVMZ010000084.1:0-3078 GCA_040508335.1 Sphingobium sp. | reverse complement strand
GCACTTCCGGGTCCGCGCCCAGATTGCCGACCAGAATGACCTTGTTGACCGAGCCCGCCATAAAACCTCCGAAGCGTGAACGCGCTCTTATAGAGGGCGCGCGAGGCCAGTCCAGCCCAAGCCGCGCCTATCCCAGGCCGAGCGCCACCGCGCTCCAATAGGTGATGCCCGCCGCCGCATAAGCGAGCGCGAACAGATATCCGAGCATGAACATCGGCCATTTCCAGCCATTGGTCTCCCGCCGCGTGACCGCGATGGTCGACACGCATTGCGGCGCGAACACGAACCAGGCGAGGAAGGCGAGCGCCGTGGCGAGGCTCCAGCGCCCCTGCAACCGGTCGCCCAGCGCCTGATTCACCACCGCCTCGTCATCCTCCGCATCGATCGCATAGACCGTCGCGATCGCCGACACCGCCACCTCGCGCGCCGCCATTGAGGGCAGCAACGCCAGCGAAATATCGCGATTGAAGCCGATCGGCTCGACCAGCACGTTGATCCCGCCCGCTATACGGCCGGCGATCGAATATTCGCTCTGCCGCACGCCTTCGGGCGCATGCGGGAAGCTGGCGAGCAGCCACAGCACGACGTTGGTCGCCAGGATGATCGTGCCCGCGCGCTTCAGGAAGATCGCCGCCCGCTGCCACAGGCCGATGCCCAGATCCTGCAAGCGCGGCCACTGATATTTGGGCATTTCCATCAGGAATCCGCCGCTCGTCCCCTTGGTGACGGTCAGCCGCAAAGCCCAGGCAGCCAGCATCGCGCCGACGATTCCGGCGACATAGAGGAGGAAGAGGACCAGCCCCTGCAAACCCACGCCCGGTCCCACATCACGCGCCGGGATGAAGGCGGCGATGATGAGGCCATAGACCGGCAGGCGCGCCGAACAGGTCATCAGCGGCGCGATCAGGATGGTGGTCAGCCGGTCGCGCGAATCGGAAATCGTCCGCGTCGCCATGATGCCCGGCACCGCGCAGGCGAAGGAGGAAAGCAGCGGAATGAACGCCCGCCCCGACAGCCCGACCCGCGCCATCATCCCGTCCATCAGGAACGCGGCGCGCGCCATATAGCCGGTCGCCTCCAGCATCAGGATGAAGAAAAAGAGGATGAGGATTTGCGGCAGGAACACCACCACCGCGCCGACGCCGCCGATCACGCCCTGCAGCAGGAAGTCGTGCAATATGCCCGGCGGCAGCACCGCCGTCACCGTTTCGCCCAGCGACGTCACCGCCCCTTCCAGCAGTTCGGCGGGCGGCGCGGCCCAGCTGAACACCGCCTGGAACATGACGAACAGCAAAGCGAGCAGGATGACAAAGCCGCCTATCGGATGCAGCAGCACCCGATCGACCGCGCCGGTGATCCGGCGCGACGGCGTTTCGCGCACGATCGCCAGCTTCGCGATGCGCCGCGCTTCCTGCCGCACCGCGTCGAAATCCCGGACGGGCGCGGCTGCGCGCGTGCTGCCGAGCGTCCCCTCCAGCTGCCCGCGCAAATCGTCGAGCCCGCGCTTGCGCACCGCGACCGTCGGCACCACCGGCACGCCAAGCTCGGCAGACAGCGCCGCCGCGTCCAGCTCCAACCCGTCGCGCTCGGCCAGATCGACCATGTTGAGCGCCACCACCGTCGGCAGGCCGAGCGCGATCAGCTCCAGCGCGAACCGCAGATGATTGTCGAGATTGGCGGCATCGACCACCACCAACAGTGCGTCGGGCCGCCGCTCGCCGGCCTGCTTGCCCAGCACGAAATCGCGCGTCACCTGCTCGTCGGGGCTGCCGGCATCCAGACTGTAGGTGCCCGGCAGGTCGACCAGCTCGACCGGGCGACCATCGGCCAGCGACAGGCGCCCCGCCTTGCGCTCCACCGTGACGCCGGGATAATTGCCCAGCTTCTGCCGCGCGCCGGTCAGCGCATTGAACAGCGCGCTCTTGCCCGCATTGGGATTGCCGACCAGCGCGACCAGCGGCAGCACGCTCATGCCGCTTGCTCGCTGAGGTCAGGGCGCACCGTGACGGCGGCGGCATGGCTGCGGCGCATGGCGATGGTCATCCGTCCGATCTTGCAGGCGATCGGCCCGCGCCCCAGCAGCCCGCCATGATGCAACGCCTCGACGCTTACCCCTTCGCACAGCCCGAACTCGCGCAGACGTTGGCCCTCGGCTTGCGACAGGGCGTTCCAATCGATCGTGGCGATAAGCGCCGGCTGGCGCAGCGGCAGGTCAGTCAGGCGCAAGGGAATGGATACTCGTCTGGTTGTTGCGACTGACTATCAATTAAGTGCCGTGATGGCCAGAGCCTAGCGCGGCTTTCTTGGGGCGTCACACCGCCGGATAGCGCAGCCGGCCGACGAAGCGGGCCAGGCTCAGCCGCTCGCCCGACCCCTTGAACTGCGCCTTGATCTTTTCGAATCGCATGACCCCCTCGATCCGGCGAGCGAGGAAGGCGCGCGTGTCGGCCCAGTCCGCGCTCTCGTCGTCGATGAAGATAAGCAGCGTCGCGGCATAGACGCCGCTCAGCGTCAGGCGCTTGCTGTAATGGGCAAGATCGGTCGCGTCATCGCCCGCCGCCCGCCACATCGCGTCCGCCGCGCGCCAACCGAGCCGCGCGGACTGCGCAAGATTGGTCGGCAGCGCCATCACCGCCTGCGCCCGGCGCAGCGCCTCCCGCTCGGGCGCCAGGATCGCCAGCCGCGCCTCGACCAGCGCGATGATGCGCCGACGGATCGACAGCGCCGCAAGGGTTTCGGGCGGCAATAACGCCAACATGGCGTCATCCACATGCGCGAACCAGGCGTCGATCATGTCGATCGCGCCGCTCGGGAAGGCGAGGTGCGCGATATCGGGATCGATGCCCTTCTCCTGCGCCGCCATCGTGACGGCCTGCGGACGCCAGCCATCGAAGGCCGCATGCCGGGGCAGCGCCGGGGCCAGCAGCGCGCGGATTTCGTCGAGGGTCAGGTCCTGGTCGCTCATGCCTTTATATTAGGCGCGCGCAGGCAGGCGCACAAGGATGAGCGCCGCGCCCACCAGCATGCCGCCCAGCGCATCGGTCATGGTCACGACCTCCCCGAACAGCGCCCAGCCCA
>JBEVMZ010000043.1:0-13515 GCA_040508335.1 Sphingobium sp. | reverse complement strand
CGGCACGTGCGTCACCGCGCTGTCCGATGCCGGCTTCGACGGCATCATCCTCGTCGCGTCCAATCCGGTCGACCTAATGGCCATGATCGCGTTCGACCGCGCCGGCCTCCCCGCGAGCCGGATCATAGGTACGGGCACGCTGCTCGACTCCAGCCGTCTGCGCACGTTGCTGGCGAAGGAACTCGATGTCGCTTCCGGAAGCATCGACGCGCTCGTGCTCGGCGAGCATGGCGACAGCGAGGTCGCCTTGATGTCGACCGTCCGCGTCGGCGGGTTGCCGCTGGCCGATTTTTCCCAGGCGGGGGGCAAACTGGACCAACGGGCGCTGGCGCAGACGGTACGCGATGCCGGCTACGCGATCGTTTCGGGCAAAGGCTACACCTCTTACGGGGTCGCCACCGCAATCGTGCGCATTTGCGAGGCGATCATGCGCGACGAAAAGGCTGTCCTGCCGGTATCGACCAGGGTCGACGGCCTCTTGGGATTATCCGGGGTCTATATGGGCATGCCATGCATCATTGGAGCTTCAGGCATGGAACGCATGCTGATCCCGTCCATGAGCACCGAAGAAACCGCCGCGCTCGCAGCGTCTGGCGCAACCCTGCGCGCCGCCTATGATGCCTTGCTTGAGGCTGAGCGGAAATAGCTGCCCTCCTGTCCAGCCGGGTTAAGCTACCAAAGCGCGCGCCGCCGAACGGCGCCCTCACGCGGACTCTTCGTCGTCCTGGCGACGCTGGCGCAGTTCTGGTGCTTCGCGGTCAGGGCCGTCCTGTCGCCGCTCGAATGCGCCGCCGTCGCCGGACAACCGTTCCTTCTGAATGATCGCTTCGACGCGCGTCCGCGGTACGCCGAGACTGCGCAGCGCATAATCGGCCAGGCCGAACGACAGCTCGCGCGTGCCCAGGATCGCTAGGCCGACACCCTGGCTTTCGAAATGAGCCACCTCGGCATCGCTCTGCGTTCGGACGGCGACATCGATGCCCGGGTTGATCTCTCGGGCGAGTTCGATGATCCGCCGTGTCTGGAACCCTTCGGACGTCGCGATGACGAGCAGGCGCGCATGGGCGATCCCCGCCTCGGCGAGAATGCCGGGGGTGGACGCTTCGCCGTAGATCGCGGTTAGACCTTGCGCGCGCAACGCTTCTACGCGGCGCCTGTCGTTCTCGACGATGACGACGCAGAGCTTCTCGCCCTTGAGCGTCTTGCCGACGGCTCGTCCCACCCGACCATAGCCGACGATGATCGCATGATCGCGCGGCCCTTCTTCAGTACGCTCAGGCAGAGTGGATAAGGCTTTCCCGCCACCGCGTTCAAGCATGGAGAGGATGCGCGGATGCCGCCGCAACCAATGCTCGACGCCGTCGAAGGCCGTGAAGACCAGTGGGTTGAGCGTGATCGACAAGAGCGCGCCGGCCAATATCAGGTCGCGGCCTTCCGCCGGGACCAGGCCGAGGGTTACGCCAAGGCCGATCAGGATGAAGGAGAATTCTCCGATCTGGGCCAGGCTTGCCGATACCGTCAGTGCCGTGCGCGCCGGGTAGCCAAATGCCAGCACGATGGCGAAGGCGGCGACCGACTTGCCGATCAGGATGATCGCGAGAACGCCGACGACTGCCAGCGGCTCGCGCACGAGCACGCCCGGATCGAACAGCATGCCGACCGAGACGAAGAACAGGACGGCAAAGGCGTCCTGCAGCGGCAATGAATCCGCTGCCGCCTGGTGACTGAAGTCGCTCTCGCTCAGCACTACGCCCGCGAAGAAAGCGCCAAGAGCGAAGGACACGCCGAACAATGCCGCCGATCCATAGGCAATGCCCAGCGCCGTTGCGAGTACCGACAAAGTGAACAGTTCGCGCGACCCTGTCCGGGCAACGCGCTCCAGCACCCAGGGTATGGCGCGCGTGCCCACTACCAGCACCAGGATCAGGAAGAGCGCAACCTTCCCGAGCGTGAGCAGGAGGGCGATGGCCACGGAGCCGATGGTCGCATTGCCTTCGCCGGCGTTCCCGCCAAGGACGCCCGCAAGCGCCGGCAGCAGGACCAGCGCCAGAACCATCGCGAGATCCTCGACGATCAGCCAGCCGACAGCGATGCGGCCGTTGATCGAATCCAGCGTGTTGCGATGTTCGAGCGCGCGGAGCAGTACGACGGTCGAGGCCACCGAAAGCGCAAGGCCGAACACGATGCCCGCGCCGGGCGTCCAGCCCCAAATATGTACCAGTCCCGCGCCGAGCAGCGTCGCGACCATGATCTGAACGATGGCGCCCCGAATGGCGATCCGCTTGACGGAGAGCAAATCCTTAACCGGAAAATGCAGGCCGACGCCGAACATCAAGAGGATCACGCCGATTTCGGCAAGCTGTTCCGCCATCCCCGCGTCGCTGACGAAGCCGGGTGTAAAGGGCCCGACCGCGACACCGGCCAACAGATAGCCGACCAGCGGCGGCAGCTTCAGCCGGCTCGCGGCAAAGCCACCGATGAAGGCAAGCACAAGTCCCATGACGATCGTGGTGATGAGACTGGTGTCATGGGGCATCGGCGCCCTTTCCGCCTAGCAGGCCGGCCAAAGTGAACCAAAATGAAATGCCATCGCACCCACTCGAAATCAGACTGGTTCAGCTGGTGACCGCCGGAGGAAGGCCGAAATAGTCCGTCACGCGCTGGCCATAGGCTTCGTCGAAGACAGGCGCCGAGTCCGGCCGGAAGCTGGGGGCTCCCTCCAGCAGTCGCTTGTCGATTGCGGCTGCATAGCCACCTTGTGTTTCGTCATAGCGGAACGCCGACCAGGGGACGGGATGATAGCTCTGCCCCAATCCAAGGAACCCGCCGGTCGACAGGATGATGTAGGCGACCTGCCCGGTCCGCTCGTCGAGGATGAGCTTGTCGATGGTGCCAAGCTTATCGCCATCGCGGCCATATACGGTCTTGCCGCGTACATCGTCGGCGGAAATGAGGGCGCGGGCCTGAAAAGGCCCGGCTGCGGGCAATTCTGCATTGGTGGCCATGGCCATTCTCCATTTGATAAACCTTCGAGGCGACAGGCCTTTGCCTGCCGCTCCAAAGATGTGGTTCGGATCAGCCCAGACTGTGCTTGAGTGCGCTGGCCTGATCATGGCCGGCCTTCACCGAGGTGAAGGCTTCACGAATGACGGACTTCGTTGCGGGCCCAAGGTCGGTATCCTTGAGGGCAATTTCAAACTTCGCCTTAAGGTGATCCTCGCCCCGCTCGACCTCTTCGATGATCGCCTTGTCGTTCTTGCCGGTGAACGCCTGCTTCAGGTCCATGAAGCTGCGGTGCGCGGCGCCAAGGAAGCTGGCGCTATCCTCCGGCTTCCCCCCAAGCCCGCGTACTTCGGCCTGCATCGCGGAGACGACCTGTCCGCGATCGCGTGCGAAATCGGCGAACAGGCTCGCAAAGCGCGTGCTCTTCGCGTCTTCGGCAGCGTCTTCGAATCCCTTCATGCTGTCGAGGGTGGTGGTGATCAGCCCATTGAGGACGGAAATATCATGCTGGTCGTTCATGTCAGTATCCTTGTTCGAGAGCGGCTGGCCAGCCATTGCCCTTGGCCTCGACACGCTTCTGCTTGGGTGAAATCGGCGCCTGTTCTTGGGCGGGAAACAAGCCGTTCAGGACGGAAAGGCATTGCTTTGAGCACGCAAAGAACGACCCACAGCTGACAATGTTACGGACGGGAAGGATTTATTTTATTTCTCACTGCATAATCAGGAAATATTGGCCGATCTGACATATTTCATTTGATGAATAGAAATTATTTTGCACGATATAACCGGTATAGTGTTCCGAATATATTTCATACCTACTGCCTAAACTGCGATGATGTCATCGTCTGGATCACCCCCCACTGGCAAGGCGGTCGACCGACTATATTTTTGGGGCTGACGCCCTGCCATCTGGCGCGTAGCTTCATCCTGAAAATGTCTATGATAACCCACGTCCTTCCGCCGCGACGTCGCCAGACCTTGCGGTGGCTCTGCTGTTGCTTTCTGTCGCTTGTCTTCGCAGCCCTGCTTTCAGGATGCCGGAGTTTCCCCGAGCGCTACTTCACGCAGAGCCTGCCCGAAACCTTGCCGGTGCCGACCATCGCCGGCACGCCCATCACGCTTGATATCCTCACCTATAATATCGAGGGGCTGCAATGGCCGGCCCGGTCGCGACGCGCCCACAAGCTCACGCAGATCGGGGAGATATTGCGTGCCCTCAACGCCAGCGGCCACGCGCCCGACCTCGTGCTGTTCCAGGAGGCATTTTCCAGCGCCGCGATCCGCAGCGTCAAGGCCTCGGGCTATCCCTATATGGCGGGCGGACCGAGCCGGACGCAGCGCAGCATCGATCGCACGCGCGTCAAGAAACCGGGGAAGCCGCCACTGCTCAAGGGGGAACTGGGCATCCGCTTCGCCGGCAGCGGCCTCGTCATCGCCAGCCGCTATCCGATCCTGGCGATCATGTCGGACCCTTATTCGCGTAAAACCTGCGCGGGCTTCGATTGTCTGTCGAACAAAGGGGTGATGATGGTGCGGGTCGCGATTCCCGGCCTTCCCTCGCCCGTCGATATCGCCTCGACGCATATGAACGCACAGCGCGCGTCAAAGGTGAGGGAAGGCCGGCATCTCGCCGCGCATCAGGCGCAGGTCAAGGAACTTCGCATGTTTCTCGACCGCTATCATCGCCCAAGCAACCCGCTTATCCTGGGCGGCGATTTCAACATGCGCGGGTCGACCGCGCGCTTCGATACCTTTCGCCGCTATGTGCCGATGGCGCTGGTGCACGAATATTGCGTCACCCATGCTGGCTGCGATATCGCCTTGTCCTGGGACGGCGACGCGCCGTGGATGGACACGCAGGATCTTCAGCTTTTTTCCTCCGGCCTGCATGTCGCGGTGCAACCGATCCGCGTCGAGGCCATGTTCGACGGCTCCAGCGGCAGCCCGCGCCTGTCTGATCATGATGGTTTTCGGGTCGTTTATCGGCTCGATAGCGGGTCTTCCTCGGATTGAGCGGTGACAGCGCGTCCAGCGCTGTACGGCAGCGACAAGCGTGCTTATCGTCGCGCGCATGCCGCACTTTCCCCCCGACGCCCCCGGCCATCCCGTCTACCGCGACATGGAGGCCAGCATCTTCGAACGCATGTCTGCCCTCGCGCGGGAGACCGGCGCGATCAATCTGGGGCAGGGTTTTCCCGATGCGCCGGGGCCGACCGATGTGCTGGCGGCGGCGGCGGAAGCGCTGCTGACGCGCTCGAACCAATATCCGCCGATGGCCGGGCTTCCCGAACTGCGCGAGGCGGTCGCGGCGCATTATGCCGCGCATCAGGGGCTTGGCGTGGAGCCCGCCGACATCGTCGTCACCGCCGGCGCGACGGAAGCGATCGCGGCGAGCCTGCTGGCGTTGATCCAGCCGGGCGACGAGGTGTTGGTTTTCGCGCCGCTCTACGATGCCTATCTCCCGCTCATCGCCCGCGCGGGCGGCGTCGCAAAGGTCATAAGCCTCCCGCCGCCCGACTGGCGCATCACCGCGCAGGCGCTTGCACAGGCGATCGGGCCGCGCACCCGGTTCATGATCGTCAACAGCCCCAATAATCCGACGGGCGTCGTGCTGGACGACGAGACGCTGGCCTTGTTGGCGCAGACCTGCCTCGCCTACGACCTCATAGCCATTTGCGACGAGGTCTGGGAGCATGTGACGAAGCCGGGCGTCCGGCACCGTTCGCTCATGACGCTGCCGGGCATGGCGGCGCGGACGGTCAAGATCGGGTCGGCGGGCAAGATTTTCGCGTTGACCGGCTGGAAGGTCGGCTGGGCCTGCGCCGCGCAGCCCCTCGCGCGGCTGGTCATGCGCGCGCATCAATATCTAAGCTTCACCACACCGCCGAATCTGCAATGGGCGGTAGCGCAGGGCCTTTCCAAGCCTGCCGACTGGTTCGAGGATCAGCGCGGCGCGACGACGGCATCGCGCGACCGTTTGGTCGGCGGACTGACGAAGGCGGGCTTCGTCCTGCTGCCAGCTTCGGCTACCTGGTTCGTTCTTGTCGATCTGCCCGCCTCGGGCATCATGATCAGCGACATCGACTTTTGTGAGCGCAGCGCCCGTGAAGCCGGGGTGGCGGCTGTCCCGATCTCCACCTTCTATCCCGCCGACCCAGTCGCCGGACTGGTGCGGCTCTGCTTCACGAAGTCGAACGATGTGCTCGACGAGGCAGTTGCCCGCCTCGCCGCGTTCCGGCAGCGTCTGCTTTAGGCGTCAGACGCCCAGTTCCGCCTTGGCGAAGGCGCGGATATGGTCGGACAGGTCCTCGCGCTCCAGTGCGAGCGCGAGGTTCGCCTCGATATAGCCGGCCTTCGACCCGCAGTCGAAACGCCGCCCGTCGAAGGTGACGCCGTGGAAGGGCTGCTTGCCGATCAGCGACGCCATGGCGTCGGTCAGTTGGATTTCGCCGCCTGCGCCCTTTTCCTGCGTTTCGAGGATTTTCATGACCTCGGGCTGGAGGATGTAACGCCCCGGCAGGATGAGGTTGGAGGGCGCGGTGCCGAGCTTGGGCTTTTCCACCAGCCCCTTCACTTCCGTCAGCGCGCCGTCGCGCGCGCCCGGATCGATGACGCCATAGCTGGGCGTCTGCTCGATCGGGATTTCGAGCGCGCAGACGAGATTGCCGCCGACTTTTTCATAGGCGTCGACCATCTGCTTCATGCAGCCCCGGCCCGGCGCGCCCTTCATGAATTCATCGGGCAAGAGGATGGCGAAAGGTTCGTCGCCGATGATTTCGCGGGCGACCCAGATCGCATGGCCAAGGCCGAGCGGCTCCTGCTGGCGCAGGAAGACCGCATTGCCGGGATCGAGCCGCGTGCCATCCAGCGCGGACAGGTCCTTGCCACGCTCGCGCTGCGTCACTTCGCATTCGAAGGCGATGTCGAAATAATCCTCGATCGCGCCCTTGCCGCGCCCGGTGACGAAGATCATCTGCTCGATCCCCGCCTCGCGCGCTTCATCCACCGCATATTGGATCAGCGGGCGATCGACGACGGGCAGCAATTCCTTTGGCACCGTCTTGGTGGCCGGCAGGAAACGCGTGCCCAAGCCCGCGACGGGAAAGACGGCCTTGCGGATTGGCTTGCTCAAGATAACTCCCCTCAACTGCGCATGACGCGACCGTCTATCCGGTCGCCACCCCTAACAAAAGGTCAAGCCGCGGGTCGAGGTTCCCTATGTCATATCGCCATAAGCCGGCTGGCGAGCGTTTCGAGGGCTTCGGTTTCGCCATCGAGCTGTTCGAGCGAGACGTGCAGCAGATTGTTGCGCCCGTCACGACAGGCAAAGCCACCCGGCTCGGGTCGTTGAAACCCCTGGATGATCAACCCGCGAAAGCGGTCTATGCGCTGCATGTCGCGCTCGATCTCGGCGATTTCGGTCAGTGCGCTCGCATTCCGACGGTCGCGCATCGCCACCATGGTCCGCAATTCGGTCATCAGCTTCGCCATAGTCGGCCGGGTCCGCGCGCCGACCGTGCGCACATCACCCATTTCCCCCCGCATCATCGCGATCTTCGCGACCAGACTTTGTTCAAGCATCGTCCAGGCGCAAACCAACCGCCCAATCGAGCAGAGCAATACGGCATCCTCCGGGCGATAATGCGTCACCGCCTGCCCCTCAATATCATGCACCAATTTCACGCCATATCCCCGCAATTAACCATCGGGGGTTTGCGCATGTCCAGTGCCCACATACCAGCCGCGCCGAACGCACCGCTCGCACCTGACGCACGGGCTGGCGAAAGCCGTGCAGGAACAGCGATGAATTGTTACGCATTCATCTCGAAACATCGGGCCATGCGCATCAAAAGTCGATGGCGATGCCCCTTTTTTCCCAATCCCCATAACGGGTCGGACTCATCTCTTCCTCGTTGCGGCTGGGGCCATCGACAGGGTCAGGCTGCGGCACCGGCGGGCTTTTCGACAGGTGCGCCGGGGGACGGACATGCGCGGGACGCTTGCCGTTATAAGTGCCCATGGACGAAATCCTTCCGCGTTGCAGGGGTGCCCGAGCAACCCCATATTCATGATCGGTCCCCTATCTGGGTCGCAAAGGAGAAGGACGCAAGTGAGCGGTTTCAAGACGGTGATGCTGTTGTCGGCGCTGACGGCGCTGTTCATGGCGCTGGGCTATACACTGGGCGGCGCGAGCGGCGCGCTGATCGCGCTGCTGGCGGCGGCGGGCATGAACCTTTTCACCTTCTGGAACGCCGACAAGATCGTGCTTTCCATGCATGGCGCGCGCGAAGTGGACGCGACGAGCGCGCCTGATTTCTACGCTATGGTGCAGAGCCTGGCCGCGCGCGCGCAGCTCCCCATGCCGCGCGTCTATATCGTCGAGGACCCCCATCCCAACGCTTTTGCCACCGGACGCAACCCGCAAAACGCCGCAGTTGCCGCGACGACGGGCCTGCTCTCGATGCTGGATCGGAACGAGGTGGCGGGCGTGATGGCGCATGAACTCGCTCATGTGCGCAACCGCGATACGCTGATCATGACGATGGTGGCGACCATCGCCGGCGCGATCTCCATGCTCGCGCAGTTCGGCCTATTCTTTCGTGGCGGGTCAAACGAGCAGGGCGGCCACGGCAATATGCTGGCCGGCATCCTGGCCGTCATCGTCGCGCCCTTCGCCGCGATGATCGTGCAGATGGCGATCAGCCGCACGCGCGAATATAGCGCAGACGCCTTGGGCGCGCAGATCAGCGGCAACCCCCACGCCCTCGCCTCGGCGCTGGCGAAAATCTCCGGAGAGGCGGCACGCATTCCCAATGCGGTGGCGGCGCGCAACCCCGCAGCGGCGCAGCTCTATATCGTACCGACTGGCGTGAGCGACCTGTTCTCAACCCATCCCGCGACCGAAAAACGCATCGCCGCCCTGCAGGAGATGGCCGGGGCCATGAACGTCGATGCGCCGCCTCCCGTCCGCGCGTCGGCCCTATCGCCAGCACCACGCGAGACGCGCGCCTCGCCTTGGCGCTCACGCGGATCGAGCGCGCTCGATCCCAACCGGCGCTGATGCCGATCGACGACATCGTCGACGCCGTCGCCTTTGCCGGCCGCGCCATAGCCGGTGTCGCCAATGGCCTCGCGACGGCGGAAACGGTGCTGTCGCATGTATTTTCCGGCCACAGTGCGCGCTTTTTCCATGGTGTCGGCCGCCGCCTTCTTGCTGTCGTCACGCTGGGCGGCGTGCGCATCCCTTCTTCACTGCGCCGCGTGCCTGTCGGGGCGGGGGCAAAGCCACGCCGGTCGGACTGGGTCGCCTTATGGACCGGTATCCTGTTCTGGATCGCGCTGTTCGTTGGTGCCGGCCTGGCCGCGATGCGCTGGCTTTGACGGCGCGCGCCATCGACCCGGCGCACAAAAGCGCCTAGGGAGCGCCCATGCCGCGTCCTCATCGTTCCACCCGTGCCGCCCAGGCGGTTCCCGGCCTTCCCGCCCGTCGCGCTGCATTGCGCCTGCTCGATGCGGTATTGCGCCGTGGCGAGCCGCTGGAAATCGCGCTTCACGCCGCGACGCAGGGCCTCCCCGACCGGTCCGACCGGGCGCTCGCGCATGCGATGGCGGCCGAGGCGCTTCGCCGCCTGCCCGATCTCGACGCGCTGATCGACGCGGCAACGCCCCAGCCCATGCCCGAAGATGCCAAGGCGCGCATGGTGCTGCGCCTCGCGCTGACGCAGGTGCTGTGCCTGGGCACCGCCCCGCATGCGGCAATCTCCACGGCATTGCCGCTGGTCGATGGCGGCCCGCGCAAGCTCGTCCACGGCGTGTTCGGCACAGTGACGCGCGGCGAACCTGTGCTCCCCGATCCGCCCACCCTGCCTACCGAACCGGCCCAGCGCTGGACCGGCCAGTGGGGCGAAGAAATGGTGCAGGCGGCGGCCCAGGCCTATGCCGAGCGACCGCCGGTCGATCTGTCGCTGCGCGATGTCGCCGCCACGGAAGCGTGGACCGAGCGATTGGCCGGGATCAGCCTTGCGCCCGGCCATGTCCGCCTGCCCGCCGGTACGCCCGTGCCGCCGCTGCCCGGTTTCAAGGACGGCGATTGGTGGGTGCAGGACCTTGCCGCATCCTGCCCCGCACGGCTTCTCGGCTTGGGCGAAGGCCGCCATGTGCTCGACCTGTGCGCAGCGCCAGGCGGTAAGACCATGCAGCTTGCCGCCGCCGGCTGGCAGGTGACGGCGGTCGATCAGTCGGCCAAGCGGCTGAAGCGACTGGAGGAAAATCTCGCCCGCACGGGCCTTGCCGCCAACATGGTTGCAGCTGACGTGCGACAATGGACGCCCGAGGCCCCGGCCGACGCCGTGCTGCTCGACGCGCCCTGCACCGCGACCGGCATCTACCGCCGCCACCCCGACGTCCTCCATCGCATCGGCGCGCGCCAAATCGCGGAGCTTGCGGAATTGCAGGCGGCATTGCTCGACCGGGCGGCGGACTGGGTCAAGCCGGGCGGCACGCTCGTCTACGCAACCTGCTCGCTGGAACCGGCCGAGGGGGAAGAGCAGATCGCCGCCTTCCTCTCCCGGCACACCGACTATAGCGTGTCTCCGGCACGCGCGGAGGAACTACCGGGCGGCATGACGCCTACTGTGCAAGGATGGCTGCGCACCCTGCCCGACACGCTTGTGGACCAGGGCGGCGTCGATGGCTTCTTCGTCGCCCGCCTGGCGAGAAACCCATGAACCTTGTGCTTTCAGCCCTCGACCAGTAAGGCCCGCCGGTCATGACAGAGCCGCTGATCTTCGCCATCCCCAAGGGCCGCATCCTCGAAGAGGCGCTGCCGATGCTCGTGCGTGCTGGGATCGAGCCGGAGGCCGATTTCCATAACGGCAAGTCGCGCGCATTGCGCTTCGCCACCAATCGCCCGGACGTGTCGATCATCCGCGTGCGCGCCTTCGACGTCGCCACCTTCGTCGCGCATGGCGCCGCGCAGATCGGCATCGTCGGGTCCGACGTGATCGACGAATTCGACTATTCGGAGCTTTATGCGCCCGTTGACCTCGACATCGGCCATTGCCGTCTGTCGGTCGCGCAGCCCGTCGATGCGCTGGAGGAGGATGAGGCGGCGCTCAGCCATGTGCGGGTCGCCACCAAATATCCCCATATCACCCGGCGCTATTATGAGACGCTTGGGCTTCAGGCCGAATGCGTGAAGCTCAACGGCGCGATGGAACTTGCGCCATCGCTCGGCCTGTCGCGCCGAATCGTCGATCTGGTGTCGTCGGGCGCGACCCTGAAAGCCAATGGGCTGGTAGAGACCGCCATCATCTCACCGGTGTCCGCCCGCCTCATCGTCAACCGCGCCGCCTACAAGATGCGCGCCGCCACGCTCGCGCCGCTGGTCGAGGCGTTTCGGGCAGCCGTGGCGACGAAGGACGTCGCGCTGGAGGCACAGGCGTCATGACGCTGCGCCTGTCCACCACCGACGCCGGCTTCGACGCCGCCTTCGCCGACCTGGTCGATGCGCGACGGGAGGCGGACGAGGATGTGTCGCGCGACGTCGCCGCGATCCTCAAGCGCGTACGCGCCGACGGCGACGTGGCGCTTGCCGACTATACCAGCCGCTTCGATGGTCATGACCTTGCGACTAGCGGTTGGGCGGTGGAGCCGGCGCAATGCCGCGCCGCGCTCGACAGCATCTCCACCCCGCTGCGCGATGCGCTCGAACTCGCCGCCGCGCGCATCACTGCCTATCATGAGAAGCAGCGGCCGCAGGATAGCGACGGCGTGGACAGCGCGGGCGTGCGCCTCGGCGCGCGCTGGACGCCGGTCGATGCGGCCGGGCTCTACGTGCCAGGCGGCCGCGCCGCCTATCCCAGCTCGCTGCTGATGAATGTCATCCCCGCGCGCGTCGCGGGCGTCGAGCGTATCGCGATGGTGACGCCGACGCCGAACGGAGAGATCAACCCGCTCGTCCTCGCCGCCGCCAGCATCGCGGGGATCGAGGAAATCTGGCGCATCGGCGGCGCGCAGGCGATCGCTGCGCTCGCCTATGGCACCGACCGCATCCACGCCGTGGACGTCGTCACCGGCCCCGGCAATGCCTGGGTCGCCGAAGCCAAGCGCCAGCTTTACGGCGTGGTCGGCATCGACATGGTCGCAGGCCCTTCGGAAATCCTCGTCGTCGCCGACGCGAAGAACGATCCCGATTGGATCGCCGCCGACCCGCTCAGCCAGTCGGAACATGACCCGACCAGCCAGTCGATCCTCTTCACAGACGACGCTGCCTTCGCCGATGCGGTAGCTGCGGCCGTGGACGCGCGCCTTGCCCTTCCCGAATCGCGCGATGTCGCGGCGATCAGCTGGAAGGCAAACGGCGCCATCATCCTCGTGCGCGACTTTGCCGAGGCGATGCCGCTTGTCGACCGGCTCGCGCCCGAGCATCTGGAACTGGCGGTCGACGATCCCGACGCGCTGTTCGCTCAAGTGCGCCATGCCGGCTCCGTCTTCCTGGGCCGCATGACGCCGGAAGCGGTCGGCGATTATGTCGCCGGGCCGAACCACGTCCTGCCAACCGGACGGCGCGCGCGCTTTTCCTCCGGACTCTCGGTCCTCGACTTCATGAAGCGCACCAGCTTCCTAAGCCTCGACCGGGCCGCCATCGACGCTATCGGTCCCGCCGCCGTCGCGCTGGCACAGGCCGAAGGGCTGCCCGCCCATGCCGCATCGGTCGCGCTGCGCTTGAAATGACCATGTCAGCCTGTAAGGCGTACCGATGAACGACCGCTCCAAATCCCGATCCGCCGCGCGCCTCGCCGCGGTGCAGGCGCTCTATCAACTGGAGATGGAGGGCACGCCCGTTCATCTGCTGTTGCACGAATTCCATGCGCACCGGCTCGGCGCGACGATCGAAGACGTGACCTACGCAGATGCGGAAGAACCCTTTTTCGACGATGTCGTGCAGGGCGTCGATCGCCGCCGTGATGAGATAGATACCCTCGTCGTCGCGCGCCTGTCCGCCAATTGGAGCCTCGACCGGCTCGACAAGCCGATGCGGCAAATACTGCGCGCGGGCACCTATGAACTGCTGGCGCGCAAGGATGTCCCGACCGCCACCGTCATCAGCGAATATGTCGATGTCGCCCACGCCTTTTACGACAAAAGGGAGGCGGGCTTCGTCAACGGCCTGCTCGACGCGGTCGCGAAGGACGTGCGCAAATAGGCAAGCACTAGGGAACGAACGCCATGTCCGCCGAAAGCCGCTTCCTTGAGCTTCTGCGTGGCATTGCGACCGACCCCGGCGCGCAGGGGCTCACCGACGATGTCGCGTTGCTGGCCGTCGGCGACCGCACCCTCATCCTCACCAGCGACACGATGGTCGAGGGGGTCCACTATCTGCCGACCGATCCGCCCGCCGACATCGGTTGGAAGCTTGCTTGCGTCAACCTGTCCGATCGGGCGGCGAAGGGCGCCAAACCGCTCGGCTGCCTGATGAACTATGCGCTGTCGGGCAACGAGGAATGGGAC
>JBEVMZ010000233.1:0-4473 GCA_040508335.1 Sphingobium sp. | reverse complement strand
ACCGACCAGACGCGCAATGTCCTGAGCCGCGAAAATCTCGCCAAGACCAAGAAGGGCGTGCGCATCATCAACTGCGCGCGTGGCGGGCTGATCGATGAGGTCGCGCTTAAGGAGGCACTCGATTCGGGTCAGGTCGCGGGCGCCGCGCTCGACGTGTTCGTGACCGAACCGGCCAAGGAATCGCCGCTGTTCGGCACGCCGAACTTCATCTGCACCCCGCATCTGGGCGCATCGACCGACGAGGCGCAGGTCAATGTCGCGCTTCAGGTCGCAGAGCAGCTGTCCGATTATCTGCTCGACGGCGGCGTCACCAATGCGCTGAACGTCCCCAGCCTGTCGGCGGAAGAAGCGCCCAAGCTGCGGCCCTATATGGCGCTCGCCGAAAAGCTCGGGAGCCTGATCGGCCAGCTTGAGGGCGACGCGATCTCGGGCGTCGCGGTCGAGGTCGAGGGCCATGCTGCCGAACTCAACCAGAAGCCGATCACCGCCGCCGTGCTGGCCGGCCTGATGCGCGTCTATTCCGACACAGTGAACATGGTGAACGCGCCCTTCCTCGCCAAGGAACGCGGCCTTGACGTGCGCGAAGTACGCCACGACCGCGAGGGCGATTATCAGACGCTGGTGCGCGTCACCGTCACCACCGAAAGCGGTGAGCGCTCGGTTGCCGGCACGCTGTTCGGGCACGCCAACCCCCGCCTCGTCGAACTGTTCGGCATCAAGGTGGAGGCAGACCTGACGGGCACGATGCTCTATATCGTCAATCAGGATGCGCCCGGCTTCATCGGGCGTCTGGGCAGCACGCTGGGCGAGGCGGGCGTCAATGTCGGCACCTTCCACCTTGGCCGTCGCAACCAGGGCGGCGAAGCGGTGCTGCTGCTGTCGGTCGATGGCACGGTGACGCAGCCGCTGCTCGACGAGCTGTGCAAGCTGGCCGGCGTCAAGCAGGTCAAACTGCTGCGATTCGCCTGACCGCTCGTCAGGGCTGGTCTTGAAGCGATAATCCGCTAAAGGACCAGCCCATGACGCGCATTCCCTCTGGCATCCCCACCGGCCTGCTGCCCGAAGGGCTGTCAGACCGCCTCCCGCCCTCCGCCGAAGCTTCTTCCCGCCTGTCGCGCCGCGTGCTCGATAGCGTGGCGACCCATGGCTATGAGCGCGTCATGCCGCCGCTGGCGGAATATGAGGACACGCTGGTCCAGCGGCTGAAATCGACGCGGCCGCAGGATATGGTGCGGCTGGTCGATCCGGTGTCGCAGCGCGCGCTGGCTCTCCGCCCGGACATGACCGCGCAGGTCGGCCGCATCGCCGCCACCCGCCTCGCCGCCGCGCCGCGACCATTACGACTTTCCTATGCCGGCCCCGTCATTCGCCTGAAGGCGAGCGAACTGCGCCCCGAGCGCGAGAGGCTTCAGGTCGGTGCCGAACTGATCGGATCGGACAGCGTCGCCGCCGCCGTCGAAATCGTGAATGTCGCGATCGAAGCGTTGCAGGCAGCGGGCGTCACCGGCATCACCATCGACTTCACCCTGCCTGACCTCATCGACACGCTCGCCGCCGGGCCGTACCCGCTGGCGCCTGAACTGGTCGAAACGGTCCGCGCCAAGCTTGACGCCAAGGATGCCGGCGCGCTCGCCGCTTTGGGCCCGCAGGCCGCCGCCTATCTGCCGCTGATGGAAGCGACGGGCCCGTTCCACGCCGCCATGGACCGGCTGGAGGCGCTGAACACATCCTTGGGCGGTGCACTCGACAGCCGGATCGCGGGCCTGCGCGCCATCGCCAAGCCGATCGGCTGGGACATCACACTGACGCTCGACCCGACCGAGCGGCACGGCTTTGAATATCAGAGCTGGTTCGGCTTCTCAATCTTCGCGCAGGGCTTCGTCGGAGAGATCGGCCGGGGCGGCAGCTATGCGATCCTGCGCGCCGACGGGACTGAAGAGCCGGCGATGGGCTTCTCCCTGTATCCCGACCCGCTGATCGACGCGGGCTTCGGCAAAGAGGCGGTGCGCCGCCTGTTCCTGCCGCTCGGCCATGACGCGGCGGCGGCGGCGGCGCTCCGCGCAGATGGCTGGGTCACGGTCGCGGCGCTTTCGGAGGCGGATGACGGGCAGGCATTGGGCTGCGGGCATCGGCTGAGCGGGAGCGCGCCGACCGCTTATTGAGCGCCAGGGCCTTTTTCCGGGCGCGGCTCTCCCTACATGGCGCAGGGTTCGCCCAAGGAGACCCCAAGCCATGCGCCTCACCGGACACACTATCCTCATCACCGGCAGCACGTCGGGCATCGGCCGCGCGCTGGCCGAGCGTTTCCATGGCCAAGGCAACAAGGTGATCGTCACCGGCCGGCGGCAGGCACTGGTCGATGAGATCGTCGCCGCCAATCCGGGCATGGCCGGCTATGTCGGCGACCAAGCGGACGCGCAGGCGACTGAGGCGTTCGTAAGCCAAGTACTGGCCGACCATCCCGACCTCAACATCGTCATCGCCAATGCCGGAATCATGCGCAGCGAGCGCATCTCGGCGCCCCGCGACCTGGACGATGCCGAAGCGACGATCGCGACCAACCTCCTCGCCCCGATCCGCCTGATCGACGCGCTAGTACAGCATCTGTCCGCCCGCCCCGATGCCGCGATCGTCACGGTCACATCGGGCCTCGCCTTCGTGCCGTTGGCGGCGACCGCCACCTATTGCGCGACCAAGGCAGCGCTGCACAGCTATACGCTGTCGCTCCGCGTCGCGCTCAAGGGCAAGGTGGAGGTGATCGAACTCGCGCCGCCCGGCGTCCAGACCGACCTGACGCCCGGACAGGCGGACCGGGACGGCTATATGCCGCTGAACGATTTCATCGACGAGGTCATGACGCTGCTCGCGCAGGAACCCACGCCGCCCGAAATACTGGTGGAGGCCGTGCGGCCATTCCGCCATGCCGAACGCGAAGGCCGGCTCGACCAGACCATCGGCATGCTGAACGCCAATTATGCGCGCATGACCAGACTGACCGCCTAGCCTCGGCCACCCTGGCGCCTCTTCCGACCTTGACCTCCTGCGCAGGCACAGCTAACCCGCGCCCCGCATAGAGGGCATATCGCCCCATCATCCAGCCCGGCCACCGAGTCCCGTCGAAGGGTGGCTAGGGTAACCGCGGCGGGCGGAGGAATTATATCCATGGCAAATGTGACGGTGATCGGCGCCCAGTGGGGCGACGAGGGCAAGGGTAAGATCGTCGACTGGCTGGCCGAGCGTGCGGATGTCGTCGCGCGCTTCCAGGGCGGGCATAATGCCGGTCATACGCTGGTCGTGGGCGAGAAGGTCTACAAGCTCTCGCTGCTCCCCTCGGGCATCGTGCGCGGCACGCTGTCGGTCATCGGCAATGGCGTGGTGCTCGACCCCTGGCATTTCCGTGATGAGGTCGCCAAGCTTCAGGGACAAGGCGTGGTCATCACGCAGGAAAACCTTCAGATCGCCGAAACCTGCCCGCTGATCCTGCCCTTTCACCGCGACCTAGACGGCCTGCGTGAAGATGCGAGCGGCGCGGGCAAGATCGGCACGACGCGGCGCGGCATCGGCCCGGCCTATGAGGACAAGGTCGGCCGCCGCGCGATCCGCGTGTGCGACCTTGCCCATCTTGACGATCTTGGCCCCCAGCTCGACCGCCTGACCGCGCATCACGATGCGCTGCGCGCCGGTTTCGGCGAAGCGCCGATCGATCGCGACGCGCTGATGGCGCAGCTGCGCGAGATTGCCGACTTCATCCTGCCCTTCGTCCAGCCGGTCTGGCTGACGCTCAACCGCGCGAAGAGCGAGGGCAAGCGCATCCTGTTCGAGGGCGCGCAGGGGACCCTGCTCGACATCGATCATGGCACCTACCCCTTCGTTACCTCGTCCAACACCGTGGCGGGCACGGCGGCCAGCGGAACGGGCCTTGGCCCCAATGCCGCCGGTTTCGTGCTGGGTATCGTCAAGGCCTATACGACCCGCGTTGGCTCCGGCCCCTTCCCGGCCGAGCAGGACAATGAAGTGGGCGAACGCCTCGGCACGCGCGGCCATGAATTCGGCACGGTGACGGGGCGCAAGCGCCGTTGCGGCTGGTTCGACGCGGTATTGGTGCGCCAGTCGGTTGCGGTCTCGGGCGTCACCGGCATCGCACTGACCAAGCTCGACGTGCTCGACGGGTTCGAAGAGCTGCAGATCTGCGTCGGCTACCGCATCGGCGACAAGAGCTATGACTATCTGCCCGCCCATGCGCAGGATCAGGCGCGGGCGGAGCCGGTCTATGAGACGATCGAAGGCTGGCAGGACACGACGGCGGGCGCGCGCAGCTGGGCGGACCTTCCCGCACAGGCGATCAAATATATCCGCCGGATCGAGGAGCTGATCGGCTGCCCGGTGACGCTGGTATCGACCAGCCCCGAGCGCGACGATACGATCCTTGTGCGCGATCCCTTCGCGGACTGATTATGTAAGGGTGGCGCCGGT
>JBEVMZ010000202.1:0-6892 GCA_040508335.1 Sphingobium sp. | reverse complement strand
CGATGGCGCTGTTCGGTGAGAAATATGGCGACGAAGTGCGTGTGCTGTCGATGGGGAAGGGTGACGATGCCTTTTATTCGGTCGAACTTTGCGGCGGCACCCATGTACGCGCGACGGGCGACATCGCCTTGTTTAAGATCGTCTCCGAAAGCGCGGTCGCATCGGGCGTGCGCCGGATCGAAGCGCTTACGGGCGAAGCGGCGCGGCTCTGGCTGGTGGAGCGCGACGAGCGACTGCGCCAGTCAGCCGCAGCGCTGAAGACGACGCCGGACGAAGTGCCTGCCCGCGTCGCCGCGCTGATCGAGCAGAGCCGCAAGCTGGAGCGCGACCTTGCCGAAGCGAAGAAGGCGCTCGCGCTGGGCGGCGGCGGTGGCGGTGCCGCGCCCGCAGGCCCCGAGCAGGTCGGTGGTATCGCCTTCATCGGGCAGGTGATCGAAGGACTCGATCCCAAGGAGCTGCGCGGCCTTATCGACCAGAATAAGGGCACACTCGGCAGCGGCGTCAGCGCGCTGCTCGCGGTGGTCGATGGCCGCGCGAGCATTGCCGTGGGCGTCACCGACGATCTGGTCGGCACGATCAGTGCGGTGGATCTGGTTCGCGCCGGCGTCGAGGCGCTGGGCGGCAAGGGCGGCGGTGGCCGGCCTGATATGGCGCAGGGCGGTGGGCCGGACGGCGCCAGCGCGCAGGCGGCGCTCTATGCGGTGAAGGCGGTGCTGGGTCAGGTGACGGTCTGACCGGAGCGGCCAGGTTCAGCTCAGGCGGTCGATCGTTTCCGTGTCGAGCCCGCCCGGAATGATCATGACCGGGCAGGGTAACCTGCCCGCGTCAGCGCCCGCGAAATGCGAAACCAACGGGCCGGGATGGCCAATCGCCGCCGCGCCAAGTACGAGTGCGGCGACGTCGTCCATCTCGTCCAGCATGTCGCGCACCACCGCGATTGGGTCGCCCTGTTTGACGAGGATGCTGGGGCGGATGCCGGATTCTTCGGTCAATGTGCCCGCGGCGCTGGTGACGAGCGCTTCGGCGCGCTGCACGGCTTCATCCTCCATCGTCGCCTGCACGCCGCCCCATTGCACAAATTCGGATGGCGGGATCAGCGCCAGGATGCGCACAGCGCCGCCTGTCTTGGCGGCGCGGCGGGCAGCGAAGCGCAAGGCGGTTTCCGCCTCCTGCGACTCGTCCACGACGACAAGATATGTTCGCATTATTGCCCCCGTCATGCGCGATGAACCGCCGTCGCCGCACGGGCCGCTATGCTCGGCAGGAATGTGATCGATTATCGCCAGGCGCGCAAGCGCAGCCTTGACCCGCAGGGGCAAAGCGTCAAAACGGGGCGCATCCCGACTTATCAAGAGGCCCTTGATCGCTATGAGCAAGACCATCCAGATGCCTGCCCTCTCGCCGACGATGGAGGAAGGGACGCTGGCCAAATGGCTGGTGAAGGAAGGCGACAGCGTGTCGTCGGGCGATCTGCTGGCGGAGATCGAGACCGACAAGGCGACGATGGAATTCGAAGCCGTGGATGAGGGCGTGATTGCCAAGATCATGGTGGCGGAGGGCACCGAGGGCGTGAAGGTCGGCACCGTCATCGCCGTCATTGCCGAAGAGGGCGAGGATGTGGAGGCCGCCGCGAAGGCGACGACCGACACGTCGTCGGCGAAAGAGGCTTCAGCGCCAAAGGTTTCGGAACCGGAACCGGAAGAAAAGGCGCCCGCAGCGAAGGAAAGTGCGCCTTCGCCGGCCGAGCCGGTAAAGCGCAGCCAGGGGGAGCGGGTGACGGCCAGCCCGCTCGCGCGCCGGATCGCCGAGCAGAAGGGCGTCGACCTTTCGGCGGTGACGGGTTCCGGTCCCAATGGACGCATCGTCAAAGCCGATCTGGAAGGCGCGCAAGCGCCTCAGGCTTCTCAAGCTCAGCAGTCTGTCGCCCCGGTCCAGAATGCCGCCGCCGCCGCGCAGGATTTCGGCATCCCGCACGAAGCGATCAAGCTGTCGGGGATGCGCAAGACGATCGCGCGCCGCCTGACCGAATCCAAGCAGCAGGTGCCGCATATCTACCTGACCGTCGATGTTGTGCTCGACAGGCTGCTCAAGCTGCGCGGCGAACTCAACCAAGGGTTGAGCGCGCGCAAAATCAAGCTGTCGGTCAACGATCTCCTGATCAAAGCCTATGCGCTGGCTTTGATCGAAGTGCCCGAATGCAATGTGCAGTTCGCCGGCGACCAGATGCTGAAATTCAGCCGCGCCGATATTTCGGTCGCCGTGTCGATCCCGGGCGGCGGGCTCATCACCCCGATCGTGACCAATGCCGATGCCAAGGGTGTGGCGACGATTTCGACCGAAATGAAGGATCTTGCTGAGCGCGCGAAGGACGGCAAGCTTGCGCCGCGGGAATATCAGGGGGGCACGGCGTCGCTCTCCAATATGGGTATGCTGGGCATCAAGGAGTTTGCCGCCGTCATCAATCCGCCCCAGGCGATGATCCTGGCGGTCGGGGCAGGCGAAAAGCGACCGCAAGTCGTCGATGACGCGATCCAGATCGCGACGATGATGTCGGTGACGGGCAGCTTCGACCATCGTGCGATCGATGGTGCGGACGGCGCGCGGCTGCTTGCCGCATTCAAGCGGCTGGTGGAAAGTCCGCTGGGCATATTGGTCTGATGCGGGCGGACGACGAACAGCCGCCAGAAAGTAGCCCGGCAGTGCGCGTCATCGCCATGCCCGCCGACACCAATCCTTATGGCGATATCTTCGGCGGCTGGCTGATGAGCCTGATGGATTCGGCGGCGGGATCGGTCGCCGCCCGGCATAGCCACGGCCGCGCCGTGACCATTGCGGTCGAAGGCATGACGTTTCTTCGTCCCGTCGTCGTCGGGGACGAGGTATCGGTGTTCGCCACGCTCAAGTCCGTCGGTCGGACATCGATGAAGATCGCGGTCGAAACATGGCGCCGCGCGCGGCATGACGACCGATCCTATCGCGTGACGCAGGCGACTTTCACTTTCGTGGCGATCGGCGAAGACCGCCAGCCCCGTTCCGTGTCGCCGCTCGGCGGCGCTGCTAAGGCATAAGAGAGACCAGATATGGCTGAAACTTACGATCTCATCGTCCTGGGCTCCGGGCCGGGCGGCTATGTCGCGGCGATCCGGGCGGCGCAACTGGGCCTGAAGGTCGCGATCGTCGAGCGGGAGAAGCTGGGCGGCATCTGCCTCAACTGGGGCTGCATTCCGACCAAGGCGCTGCTGCGTTCGGCCGAGATTTTCCATTATATGCAGCATGCCGGCGACTATGGCCTGACGGCGGAAAAGATCAGCGCCGACATCGCAGCCGTCGTGAAGCGCTCACGCGGGGTGGCGAGCCAGCTCAATCAGGGTGTCACCCACCTGATGAAGAAGAATAAGATCGTCGTGCATATGGGCGAGGGGCGCCTGACCGGGAAGGGCAAGCTCAGCGTCAAGGGCGCGGACGGCAAGACGCAGGAACTGGCCGCGAAGAACATCATCCTGGCCACCGGTGCGCGCGCGCGCGACCTGCCGGGCGTGCCGACGGACGGCAAGCGGGTCTGGACCTATCGCCACGCGATGACACCGCCCGAGATGCCGAGCAAGCTGCTCGTCGTCGGCTCCGGTGCGATCGGCATCGAGTTCGCAAGCTTTTACAACGACATGGGCGCCGACGTCACGGTCGTCGAGATGATGGACCGGGTCGTTCCGGTCGAGGATGCTGACGTCTCCGCCTTTCTCGAAAAGGCGCTCAAGAAGCAGGGCATGACGATTCTGACCGGCGCGGGCGTCAGCGATATCCAGGTCGGGCCGAACGGCATCAAGGCGAAGCTGAAGGACAAGGACGGCAAGGAAAGCGCGGCCGAGTTCAGCCATATGATCGTTGCCATCGGCATCGTTCCCAACACAGCCGAAATTGGTCTCAAGGAACTGGGCGTCGCAATTGACGATCGCGGTTTCCTCAAAACCGACGAGATGTGCCGCACCAATGTGGACGGCCTCTGGGCGATCGGTGACATCACGGCGCCGCCATGGCTTGCGCACAAGGCGAGCCATGAGGGCGTGATTGCCGCCGAGGCGATTGCCGGCAAGCACCCCCACGCCATGGACCCGCGCAACATCCCGGGCTGCACCTATTGCCATCCGCAGATCGCCAGCGTCGGCCTCACCGAAGCGAAGGCGAAGGAAGCGGGCTACGAGGTGAAGGTCGGCATGTTCTCCTTCATCGGCAACGGCAAGGCGATTGCGCTGGGTGAGGCGGAGGGCTTCACCAAGACCGTGTTCGACGCCAAGACCGGCGAACTTCTGGGCGCGCATATGGTGGGTGCGGAAGTGACCGAGATGATCCAGGGCTATACCATCGGCAAGACGCTGGAAACCACCGAGGCGGAGTTGATGCATACCGTCTTTCCGCATCCCACCATCAGCGAGTCGATGCATGAAAGCGTGCTCGCCGCCTATGGGCGCGCGCTCCATATCTGACTCCGCGCGCATCCGGCGGGGCGTGGGGATATTCGCCCTCACGCTGCTAATCGTGCTGGCTATCGCGCTGGCCAAGCGCGCGGACTGGCTCGACACGCTCGACCTTGGCCTGATGGAAGCGGCCGGGCGCGCGCGCGATTGGGCGGGCGCGCACGGGCTGACGCTGCTGATGCGCCTCGCCTCGGCGATCGGGGGTACGGCGGCGCGGCTGGCGTTGCTTGCTCTGGTGGCCCTACCGCTGTTGCTGACGGGGCGGCGGCGGATGGCGCTCTGGTTGGTGGTGACGGTGGTCGGCGGCATGCTGCTCAACGTCGCGATCAAGCAGATTTTCGCTGCGCCGCGCCCCGACCTGCTGCCGCACCTCGACATCGTCCATACCTACAGCTTTCCCAGCGGTCATGCGGCGGGCAACCTCGTCATCTTCGGGGCCTTGGCGATGCTGACGGCGCGGCGGAGCGCTTGGGTGGCGGCGAGCGCCGTCATCCTGCTGATCGGCGCGAGCCGGGTCTGGCTCGGCGTCCATTGGCCTAGCGACGTACTCGCCGGATGGGTCGAGGGGGTCGGCTGGCTGGTGCTTTGCGCGGTTTGGCTACCAGCGCGGGGAGGGCAGGAACAGCGCGCGCCCGGTGTCGGTGAGCGGGGGCATGCCGTCGTCGGTGACGAAGCCATGGACCCAGAAGGCGTCGAACGCGCTCGCCATGGCGACGGAGAGCAACAGCAGCGCTGATCCGGCCACGACCATGGGCGCGGCCCGCCAGCCGCGATCCGGTGCCAAAGCGAGCAGAGCGAGCGGCAGCACCGGCAGGAAATAGCGCCCCTGCGTCCCCTGCACATAATCCGCGCCGAGCGGTGTCGCGGTCAGATACATGGCGATCTCGATAAGCAGTGCGACGCCCAGCGCCACCGCCATCCACCAGAGCCGTTGTCCTACAGACGCGCGCACGCCCGACCCGCTCAGCACGCCTGCCATCAGCATCAGCCCGGCCAGCGGGTAGGCGAGGAGCGGCAGCATGATCGCATTCCATCCGAAGCGCCCGACGATCTGGACTATATAGGTCGGCATCCGCTCGGCGATGCTGGTAGCAAGGATATGCACGAACGCCGCCGGGTCCCGAACTACGATTACGAGCTGATCGGCGAGTGGGGCGGTAAGCAGATGTTCGCCGGTTTTGCGCGACATCACATAATAGAGCACCTGCGTGCCGCCCGAATAGCGCATCCACAGCAGGAAGACGGCTGCGCCCGCCGCCATCGCCGCGAGGATCAGCCAAGGGCGCCGGTCGCTCCGTCCCGTCGGCCAGCGCAAACCCGCCGCCATCAGGGGCAGGTAAACGCCCTTGGCGAGCGCAAGCAGCGGGGCGGTCGCGAACAGGCCGGCCGTGCGCATCGGTTCACCGCCCATGAAGCTAATGCGCAGCGCGATTGCTAGGCCAAGAAAGCCAAGGCCATTGATCACCGCATCGGGGGAGAGCGAACCGGTCTGATAGGCGAATGTCGGCAGCATAGCGACGGCAAGCATCGCATGACGTCCGAACGGCAGCAGGCAAAGCGCGCCCATCAACAGGCCAAGGCCGATAAGCGCGTTGCACACACGCGCGAGATAAAATGCCGACAGGCGGGACAATCCGGTGGCCTCGCCGACCCACAGGCCCAGCGCGTCGGGCAGATAGAGCGTCGGCGCATAGCTTGCGACATTGGGAAATTCGGCAAAGGCAACCCCACCGCGCCCGGCGTCGGCGAGGTTGGCCTGTGCGATCTGGTCATGATCGAACAAGCGGATGACGGGCGCGACATCGACGGGAAAGTCCTGTGCGATGAGGGCGGTCGCGCTGCGGGGCAGAACCGCCCCGACGCTCTCTCCCTGTTTCTGTGCGATCACATGGCCCTGCGCGAGCCAGAGCGCGCGCAGATAATGCTGGTTTTCGTCCGGCGCCTGAAACGGCGGCGTGATGCAGACGAAGAACAGAGTGGCCGCGGCGACCGCCGCGAGCAGCCGCCGCTCGACCCCGCTCCACGGCGCAGTCACGTTCATGTCGGCGCGTGCGCCCGCCGCCATCGTCCGCCGCTCGTCGCGCATCTTGCCCCGCGTCCAACCGCTGCTCCGTGCAGCATGGGCGTGCTAGCCAGCACATCTTAACATTTCAACTTCGTATCCGAACATTGCTGCGCGCCCGATAGCGGCATGACAAGCGGCCCCGTTGCGCATAATGAGCAGGGCATGACCAATTTCACGGATGAAGAACTGACGCTCGACCCGTATTTTGCGGACCGGTTCGAACGGGACGTACGCCGCCCTGCCTGCCAGCTTTATTTGATCTCTCCGCCCGCCATCGATGCCCTGTTCGTCGATACGCTGGCGCAAGCGTTCGACGGCGGCGCGGTCGCGGCGTTCCAGCTGCGGCTGAAGGGCT
>JBEVMZ010000092.1:0-3520 GCA_040508335.1 Sphingobium sp. | reverse complement strand
TCGCGGCGGCGAGCGCGGTCGGATCGGCCGGGGGCACGAGCAGGCCGGTGCGCTCATGGTCGATCAGCGACGCGATGGCGCCGCCCTGCGTCGCGATCACCGGCCGGCCGGTGAGCATCGCCTCTATCACGACCCGGCCGAAGGGCTCGGGCGAGGTGGAGGCATGGGCGATGATGTCGCATCCCGCCATCAAGGTGGGCACATCGTCGCGGAAGCCGGCGAAATGCATGCGGTCGGCGACGCCGCATCCCTGCGCATGTCGCTGCAGATGCGTGGCCCAATCTTCCTCACCGAACAGCGCGCCGCCGACGATCAGCGCCTGCACCCCGGGCGCCTGGACGAGCGCGTCGATCAGCACATGCTGCCCTTTCCATGGCGTCATCCTTCCGAACAGGCCGACCACCGGCCGGGCATCCAGCGCAAAAGTGGCGCGCAGATTCGCGCCGGCCGCTTCGCTGGCGCGGGGCCAATGGGCGACGTCGAAGCCATTGTGGATGATATGGACAAGGCTTGCCCGTCCTCCGGCGGCGACAAAGGCTTCCCCCGAAGCGTGCGAATTGACGACGACGGCCGCCGCCGCCCGGTTTGCGACAGCGACCGCTGCGCGGCGATTGATGTTGCTGAAGGCCGGGTCGGTCAGGATATCGTGCAATATCCAGATCAAAGGCCGTCGCGCGGCGACCGCTGCGCCAGCAGCGATGAAAAGCGATTTCTGGGAATTGGCGCAGAGAATGTCATGGTCGCGCGCATGAACCGCCAGCGCCTTGCCCGCACGCATGGCGGCGGCGGCCCCGCGCAGGATCGAGAGCGGCCCCGACCCGCGCTTGATCGCGAGCAGCGCCGGGCCGGCGGGCAGGACGAGCGGCGCTCGCCCGGCGCGCGCCAGGGTGGCGACCACCGGGCCGTCGCTCAGGAACGCCGCGCGCCAGCCAGCAGGACCGCCGCGCAGCGCATCGATCAGGAACAGTTCCGCGCCGCCCGGCTGCGCGCTATGGCTGACGAAGAGGACGCGGCTCATGGGACAAGCGCGGTGAACAGCCGGTCATAGGCCTGCGCGCTTCTTTCCCAGGAGTAGCGGGCGCGATTGCGTCGTCCTCGGTCGATGATCGCGTCGCGAAGTGCTGGATCGCTCGTAAGCGCGGCGATCCGCGCGGCCAGATCCGCCGGCTGTCGCGGGTCGAAATAGAGCGCGCCTTCGCCCGCGATGTCCGGCATCGCCGACAGGTTCGATGCGATCACCGGGCAGCCAAGCGCCTGCGCCTCGACGATCGGCAGGCAGAAGCCTTCGCATAGCGAGGGGACGACTAGACATTGCGCATGCGCGTAAAGCGCCGCCAGCCGGGCGTCATCGATCCTTGCCAATCGCACCAGTGACGGCGCCGGATGTGCTTGCGCCATCGCCCGCGCGAGCATGCCGCCCTCATCCTCGCCGACATGGACGAGCGTCAGCGCCTGGCCCTGCGCCATGAGGCGGGAGAGAGCGGCGACGGCGACGCCGAAATTCTTGTTCGCCGTGCCATTGCCGACCAGCAGGATATAATCGCCGGCAATCTCGCGCGGTAACGCCTGGCCTCCGGCCTCGCCCAGCGTCGCGTCATGGGGGATCACGGTCAGCCGTTCGCGCGCCTGCGGGAAGGCGGCGGCGAGATCGCCCCCCGTCGCCGCCGAAATCGCGACGACATGGGTACTGCCGCCCAGCACCATCCTGTAGCAGAGTGCCGTCGTCAGGCGCGACCGCGCGCTCGACAGACCAGGATGGCGGTAGAACAGGTCGTGCACTGTCGTGACCCGCGCCCGTCCGCCGCGCGCCGCGCCGAACGGATCGACATTCCATATGATGTCGATGCCTCTCTGCCGGCAGAGGCGCGGCATGAGGATCGCCTGGCCGATCATGTCGGCGATGACGAAGCGAGGGCGCGCGACAGGGATGCGTTCGATGCCCCGCAATGCGGCCGGCAGGTCGGCCGCTCTCCATGCGGAGCGGAGCACATAGTCATGGCCGCCGATTGCAACCAGCCGCTCCAGCAGGCTGAAGGCGGCGCGCGCCACGCCCGAGGGTTTTGCGCCGAATTGGCTGGGGATGTTGACGAGGATGAGCGCGATGACCCTTGCCCCTTTATGCGGCGGTCGGCGCGGGGCGGGCAGCTTGGCCCGCGCCTTGCAAAATCGCGACCAGCCGCACCAGCGTCGCGCGGCGGGCAAGCAGGCCCGCGCCGATGACGGTGCCGAAGACGAGCATGTCGCCGATCAGCCGCGCGCCCGGCGACCAATGCGCAATCAACGCATCGGTCGCCAGCGCCAAAGCGCCCGCCGCGATGCTGAGCGCCACGGCCGGGGCGATCCGCGCGACGATGCGCCGCACATCGGTTTGCAGCAGGCGCGCCATCATCCGCAGATAGAATAGGTTCAACAACGCGGTCAGGATGGCATAGGCAAGGACCAGCGCCGGCAAGACGGGCGCAAAAGTTGCGCAGACCAGCAGCGTGCCGAGCGTCAGCGCGGTGGCGCCGGCCCCGAACCAGAATTGCGCCTTCACACGTCCCTGAACCAGGAAGAGAACGCCGGTGAAGGCGGTTATAGATTGGAGTCCTCCGGCGATAGCCATCACCCCCGTCGCGTGAGCAGCCAAGGCCCAGCGCGCCGGCAGCAGCGCTGCAAAGATCAGGTCGCTGAACAAGGCGACGAAGGTCGTCGCCGGGAGCGTGATGCAGCCAGCCAGCGTCAAGGTGGCGAGAAATGCCTCGCGCTGTGCGTCCGGCCGGTCCCTAAGGCGACCAAGCGTCGCGACCAGAACCGCGGACACCGGCCAGGTGACGGCCATCAGCGGCAGGAGCATGACCTGATAGGCCAGCGCATAGAGACCGAGCGCGTCTGTGCCGAGCCATGCCGCCACGATATAGCGGTCGAGATTGCGCATCAGGAAATTGACGATGTTGAACGCGGCGATCCATCCGCCCAGACGGAGCAGCGGCTGCGCGCGGCGCCAGTCGAGGTTGAGTTCCAGATGATCCCGCGCGGCAAGGCCGAGGCCCGCCGCGCGGCCCGCCTGCATGACGAGATGGTAGAGCGCGAAGCTCCACGCCCCCGCGCCCAGCGCCGCGCTGCCGATGGCGACGACGGCACCCAGCATGTTCGCGGCGGTTTCGATCCCAGCGATGCGGCCATAGAGCAGCCGGCTTTCCAGTAGGGCGCGCGGCACCACGGCGGCCATGGCCAGCGCCGTCACCAGCCCGAACGCCACCAGCAGATCGGCGGCTTGCGGGCGCATGAAGGCGAGCGCGCCTGCGCCGTGAAGGACCAGCATCAGGGCCGGCACCGCTGTCCCGAAGCCCATGCACAATGTCGCCGCCGCGCCAGCCTGCGCAGGGTCGGCGGCCCGGCTAACGATCGCGGCGGTCAGGCCGAAATCGCCGACCAGCAGGAGGAAAAGCGCGATCGGCAGCAGCATCGCCACCAGCCCGAAATCGGCGGGCGTCAGGAAATGGGCGAGCGCGACGGTAAGGCCGAGCTGGATCGCGGC
>JBEVMZ010000090.1:0-9378 GCA_040508335.1 Sphingobium sp. | reverse complement strand
GAGATCACCGTCACCGTCGCCGAGGTCTATCCCAACGGCACGATGCGCGTGGCGGGCGAGAAGCTGGTCACCCTCAATCGCGGGGACGAGTTCGTCCGCATCACCGGCCTCGTCCGCACCGCCGATATCAGCCAGGACAATCGCGTGCCCTCCACCCGCGTCGCGGATGCCCGCATCACCTATACCGGCAAGGGCGAGGTCGCGCGCGCCAGCACGCAGGGCTGGCTCGGCCGCTTCTTCTCGCGCGTGAACCCGTTCTGATGCGGCGGCTGCTCATGGCTCTGGCCACGGCGCTGGCGGTGATCGCCGCGCCCGCGCAGGCCGAACGGATCAAGGATCTCGGCACCTTTCAGGGGCTGCGCGCCAACCAGCTGACCGGCTACGGCCTGGTCGTGGGCCTGGCTGGCACCGGCGACGACAGCATCCAATATGCGACCGAAGGCAAGAAGGGCGTAGTCTCCCGTTTAGGCCTGACGCTGCCCCAGGGCGTCAATCCCGCGCTCAAGAACGCCGCCGCCGTCCTTATCACCGCCGACCTCCCCGCCTTCTCGAAGCCGGGCCAGCGGCTCGACGTCACCGTCTCGGCGCTGGGCAAGGCGAAATCGCTGCGCGGCGGCACGCTGATCATGACGCCCCTGCGCGGCGCGGACAATGAAATCTACGCGATGGCGCAGGGAAACCTCGCCGTCGGCGGCCTCGGCGTCACCGGCGCGGACGGCAGCCAGGTCTCGGTCAACATCCCCTCCGCCGGGCGCATCCCCGGCGGCGCGACGGTCGAGCGCGCGGTCGCCACCGGCTTCGACACCGCGCCCAGCCTCACCTTCAACCTCGCCGAAGCCGACCTCACAACCGCGCTACGGGTCGCCGACGGCATCAACCGCGCCTTTGGCGATCGCCGCGCGCGCGCGACCGACGCCGTCTCCGTCGCGATCGACGCCATACCGGGCGCGGAAGACCGCATCATGATGATGGGCATGATCGAAAATATCGAGATCGCCCCCGCCGACGCGCCCGCCAAGGTCATCGTCAACGCGCGCACCGGCACCGTCGTCATCAACGGCGCGGTCCGCATCCACCCCGCCGCCGTCGCGCATGGCAAGCTCACCGTCAGCGTCAACGAAAGCCCGACCGTCGTCCAGCCCGCGCCCTTCAGCCAGGGCCGCACCGCGCTCGAACAATCGAGCAGCATTTCCATTGACGAGCAGAAAAAACCGATGGTCAATTTTAAAGGTGGGGCGTCGCTGACCGATATAGTGAAAGCGGTCAACGCCATCGGGGCCTCCCCCGCCGACATGGTCGCCATCCTCGAAGCGCTCAAGCAAGCCGGCGCGATGAAGGCCGAACTGGTGGTGTTGTAATGCAGATTTCCTCAGTTTCCGCCACAAGCGCCCCAGTCGCCGCCTCCAATGACAAGGCGTCGCTCGGCAAGGCCGCGCAGCAGTTCGAGGCGATCTTCCTGCGCCAGATGATCGGCGCCATGCGATCGGCGAGTCTTGCCGAAGGCATTACCGATTCCTCCGCGAGCGACCAGTTTCGCGACATGGCCGACGCCCGCACAGCCGACAGCATGGCGCAAACCGGGAGCCTCGGCATCGCCGACATGCTGCGCCGCCAGTTCGAGGCGCGCGTCACCCCGCCGGCCACGACCAAAGCTGAAACCCCATGAGCGACCTGTTCCTCATCGGCGCGTCCGGCACGCGCGCCTATCGCGCCGCGATGGCCGCCGTGTCGGAAAATATCGCCAACGCCAGTACGCAGGGCTATGCCCGTCGCTCGGTCCACACGGTCGAAGCCAATGCCGGCGGATCGATGATCTATTATTCGGCGCGCACCCAGTTCGGCGGCACGCAGGTCGGCGGCGTCGACCGCGCGACCGACCCCTATCTCGACGCGGGCGTCCGCATGACCGCGATGGCGCTCAACAGCGCAAGCGCCCGGCTGCGCTGGCAAGGCGACATGGAAAATGTGCTGAACGACACGCCGACCGGCGTGGGTCAGCTGATGACGACCCTGTACCAGAATATGGACAAGCTCGCCGCCAGCCCCAGCAACCGCTCGCTGCGCGTTACGACGCTCGACAGCATCGCCCGCGTCGCCGAGGCCTTTCGCCAGACCGCCGGCGACCTCAAACAGGTGCAGAGCGGCATCCATGTCGAGGCGCAGGCGTCGGTCGCGGCGATCAACCGCGCGCTCACCAATCTCGCCGCCACGAATGACGGCCTGCTGCGCACGCAGCCGGGCACGTCCGCTCATGCGCAATTGCTCGACAGCCGCGACGCCGCGCTGCTGGAGCTATCGGCCAACGCCAATGTCGATATCAGCTTTGCCGACAAGGGACTGGCGGAGGTCAAATTCGCCGGACAGTCGCTGGTGACCGGCGTCACCGCCTCCCCGCTGGCCCTGACGCAGGGCACGGACGGCAGGCTCGCGCTCTCGACCAGCCAGGGCACCGCCCTGCCAGCGCCCGCCAACGGCACGTTGGGCGGCCTCTTCGCTTCGGCCCAGACGGCCTCGGAACGCTATGCGAGCCTCGACAAGCTCGCCCAGCAATTCGCCACCAGCCTCAACCAATGGCACGCCGCCGGACAGACGGACGCCGGCGGCGCGGGCGTGCCCCTGCTCGCCTATGGCGGCTCGCCCGAAACCCTGACGGCGCTGCTCAACGATCCGGCGCAACTGGCGCTCAAATCCGCCGACGGCACGCCCAACGGCAATCTGCTGACGGTCAGCGCCACTCTGCGCGGCAATGGCAGCGCCGAGCAGGGCTGGACCGCGCTGATCGCCGGTCATGCGGCGATGCTGGGCGCGACCAAGGCGGAACAGACCACCGCGCAGCAGCGCAGCGACCAGGCCGTCGCCGCGCGCGAAGCGGTCAGCGGCGTCGATCTCGACATGGAGGCGGCGGACCTGCTGCGCCTGCAACAGGCCTATTCGGCCTCCGCGCGGGTGCTTCAGATCGCCAAGGAAACCGTCGATTCCATCCTCCAGATCATCTGAAGACATGAAAGGCTGACCCCATGGTGGGCATCACGAACAAGACGATGATCGCGGAAATCCGGCGGCAACAGAAATTGTCGCAGGAAATCGTCGACGGGCAGACGTCCATCTCTTCGGGCAAGACGCTCAACCGCGCGTCCGACGATGCGCTCGCCTGGGTACAACTCTCCGACGTCGGCAAGGGGCAGGCGCAGCAGGCGGCGTGGCAATCCAATGTCGCGACCGGCACCGCGCGCGGCGCCACTGCGGAGGCCGCGCTTTCGGACATCAACAATATGCTCACCCGCGCGCAGGAACTGATGACGCTCGCCCGCAACGGCGTCGGCAGCGACACCAGCCTGGAAGCGATCGCCGAGGAAATGAAGACGATCCGCGCCTCGGTCGACGGCCTGATCGGACAAAAGGATTATCAGGGCGTCTCCGTCTTCGATGAGGGGCGCAGCGTCCTCGTGCCGGTCGGACGCGGCCTCAACATCGATGTCGTCGCTACGCGCGAACAAGTGTCTAGCGGCATCGACGTGAACGGCACGCCGATGACGCTCGACGCGATCTTTGCCCAGAGCATCGCCGCGCTCGCCTCTGGCGACGACGACGCGCTCGCCGCATCCGTGACGGCGGTGACGGCCGGCCAGGAACATATCGCCATCGAACAGACCCGTCAGGGCGTACGGTCGCGCCGCCTCGAAGATATCGGCACCCGCCTCACCGACGTCGATCTCGACCTCAACGACCGGCGCACCGACCTTGAATCGAGCGACCTCACGCAGGTCATCGCCTCGGTAAAGGCCAAGCTGATCCAGCTTGAAGCCGCACAAGCCGCCTTCGCCCGCATCAACCAGCAGACCCTGTTCGACCTCATCCGCTGAGCACATCCGGCTAAAGCCGGACGCCCGCAAGCCGTTCTAGTTTATTGATAAAGTGCCGAGCCCCCACCGGGCGCCAAGTTTTTTAGGGATCATCCATGTTCGCAGTCATCGGTCTCGTGGTCCTCATCGTCATGGTGTTCGGCGGCTTCATCTTCACCGGCGGCGACATCGGCCCGGTGCTCCATGCCCTCCCCCACGAAATGCTGATCATCGGCGGCGCGGCGGTGGGCGCGCTCATCATCGGCAATTCGGGCGCCGACCTAAAGGCGCTGGGCGGTGGTCTCGCCAAGGTGTTCAAGGGGCCGCAATATAAGAAACAGGATTTCCTCGACTGCATCTTCCTCGTCAGCAAGCTGATGAAGACGCTGCGGGTCGAAGGGCCCGTCGCGCTCGAACCGCATATCGAGGACCCGGCCAGCTCCACCATCTTCACCGAATATCCGCGCCTGATGAAGGACAAGACGCTGATCCACCTGATCAGCGACACGCTGCGTCTGGTCGTCGTCTCATCGGGCACGCTCGACCCGCACGCGGTCGAGGACGTGATGGATAACGCGCTCAAGACGCATCATCACGAAACGCTGAAACCCGCCGACAATCTGCAAGGCCTCGCCGACGCGCTCCCCGCGCTGGGCATCGTCGCGGCGGTGCTGGGCGTGGTCAAGACCATGGGCTCGATCGACCAGCCACCCGCAATCCTGGGCGCGATGATCGGTTCGGCGCTGGTCGGCACCTTCCTTGGTGTGCTGCTCGCGTATGGCATGGTCAATCCCTTCGCCAACCGCTGCCGCAGCGTGATCGAGGCGGACGGCGCGATGTATCATGTCGTCAAGCAGATCATCATCGCCTCGCTCCACGGCCACCCGCAGCCGCTGGTGATCGAGGCCGCGCGCTCCAGCCTCACCCACGCCAACCAGCCGGCCTTCGCCGAAGTGTTCGACGGCATGCGGGGCAAATAAGCCATGGCCGACAAAAAGCGGGGCAACGAGCCCGAACCCCGGCCGATCATCGTCAAGAAGATCATCGTCGAAGGCCATGGCGGCCACCATGGCGGCGCCTGGAAGGTCGCCTATGCCGACTTCGTGACGGCGATGATGGCCTTCTTCCTGCTGATGTGGCTGCTCGGCGCGACGACCGAAAAGCAGCGCAAGGCGCTTGCCGACTATTTCACGCCGACGCTGGTGGAACTCAAGATGGCGTCCGCCGGCTCGACCGGCCTGATGGGCGGCGACAGCATCATGGGGAAAGAAAACTACCCCACGACCGGCGGTCAGGGGAATCTCTCCATCACCATCCCGCGCGACGCCAGCGGCACGAAGGACCAGGGCGGCAAAGCCATGCGCGCCGCCGACCGCCAGAAGTTCGAAGGCATGAAGAAGCAACTGGAAGCGCAGATGCAGCGCAAGGGGCTTGGCCGCCTGCGCAAGAATATCCGCTTCACCGAAACCCGCGAAGGGTTGCGCATCGACCTGATCGACGAAGCCGATTTCGCGATGTTCCAGTCCGGCACCGACCAGTTGGTGCCCCAGGCCCGCACCCTGATCGGCGAAGTCGCGCGCGTCATGAGCGGCATGCCCAACCCGCTGATCGTGCGCGGCCATACCGACGGGCTGCCCTATGCGTCGGGGCGCACGATGAACAACTGGATGCTCTCCTCCGCCCGCGCCGAATCGACGCGCAAGGCGCTGAGCGAGACCGGCATCGGCAACAGCCGCTTCGCCCGGATCGAGGGCGTCGCGGACCGCGAGCCCTTCATCAAGGCCGACCCCTACGACCCGCGCAACCGCCGCATGTCGATCATCCTGGGCTGGTCACGCGGCGGTTCGACCGCAGGCGATGGCGAGGAGATGGACGCGCAGACCAAAGCCGACATCGCCGCCCGCGACGAGCCCATCGCCGCGGCCCAGCGTCAGGCCGTAAAGCTCGACATGGGCGGCACGGGCTTGCCGGCGGGCGCCGCGCTGGTCAATCCGACCGCCCCCGGAACCTCGGCCAAACCCGGCAAACATTGAAGGAAAGGGCGCGGCAGACTTTTGCCGCCCTTCGGCAATAACGCGCCACGCCGCCTCAGACGGGCAACTCCAGCGTCGCGGCCAGCCCCCCGCCCGCCCGATTGGCGAGCAGCAACTGCCCACCATGTTCGGCCATGATGGCACGCACCAGCGCCAGCCCAAGCCCCGCCCCACCCGTCTCGCGATTGCGCGATCCTTCAAGCCGCGTGAACGGCTCCATCATCTCGGCCATGCGATCTTCGGCAATGCCGGGCCCGTCATCCTCGACGATCAGGCGAACGACGCCGTCCACCTGAACCACGGACACGCGCGCCCGCTCGCCATAGACGGTCGCATTCTCGATGAGGTTGCGCAGCGCGCGGCGGATCTGCTGCGGTCGGACATTGGCGACGGCGCGGTCGCTCTCGATCATCGCGACCGGGGAGCCGAGTTCGATGAAATCCTCGACCACCGCATCGGCCAGCGCCGACAGGTCGACCTTCTGCGCTGCCTGCGCACTGCGCCCCGCGCGGGCGAGCGAGAGGATATCCTCCAGCATCCGGTTCATCTCTTCGATCGTCTCGGACATGCGCGCCCGTTCGCCCTCATCCTCGACCGACTCCGCCCGCACCCGCAGCGAGGCGAGCGGCGTGCGCAGATCATGGCCGATCGCGCCCAGCATCCGGTCCTTCTCGTCCAGCATCGCAAAGATGCGCGCCCGCATGGCGTTGAACGCCATGGTCAGCCCGCGCACATCGCCCGGCCCGCGCTCCTCGACCGCGTCGGCCTGCCCGGTGCGCGCGAACTGGTCCGCCGATGCGGTCAGCTGCTTCATCGGCCGCGCCATGCGCCGTCCGATCCACAGCAAGGGCAAAAGCACGATGACGTAAAGAATGACGGTCTGACCGATCAGCCAGCCGCCAAAGCGCGGCGGCCGATCGCCGCTGCGCGCCTGCGCCACCACCCATTTGCCGCGCTCATATTCCGCCGCCAGCGTCAATATGCCGACGCGGCGATCGCGCGCCGGTTCGCCATTCGCGCGCATGCGCATCATCTCGCGCCGGCGGATGGGGACCACCTCGCGCCGCTCCACCGCGCGCACCGTCAGGATGCGCAGCCCGATATCCTCGAACATGAGCGCCGCGCGCTGCTCAATGTCGGGACGCGCCTGGCCTTTCAGCCCCGGATCGCCCGTCACGAAGCGCGTCCGGCGCCTCTCACCGCCCCATCGCTCCGGTCGTCGCGACGCGTTGGTGTCGAGCGCGTCGGCGACGCGGTAGACGGCGGGCGCGGTCTGCCCGGTCAGCGCCAGCCGATTGCGCTCACGCAGCAGCAGCCCGAAATTGATCGCCTGCGCCACGAACAGCGCCAGCGCGACCAGCAGGATGATCTGCCCGACCAGACTCTGCGGCCAGAGGCGCACCCGCCTCAAAGCTTCCGCACCTCGGCCGACAAGGTATAGCCGCCACCCCACACCGTCTTGATGAGCGTCGGATTCTTGGGGTCCGGCTCGATCTTCTTGCGCAGGCGGCTGATCTGATTGTCGATCGCCCGGTCGAACGCGTTCGCCTCCCGCCCTTGCGTCAGGTCGAGCAACTGGTCGCGGCTCAGCACCTGATTGGGCCGCGTCGCAAAGGCGAGCATCAGATTATATTCGGCCGTCGAGAGCGGCAGCGACACCCCTTCCGCATCCACCAGCGTCCGCTCCTGCGTCTTGAGCAGCCACCCGGCAAAGGCATAGGTCGACCCGTCCGGCGCGGTGACGCGCTGGCCGCCGGTGGCGACCCGGCGAAAGATCACCTTGATCCGCGCGACCAGCTCGCGCGGCGAAAAGGGCTTGAGCACATAATCGTCCGCGCCCATTTCCAGCCCGACGATGCGGTCGGTTTCCTCCGTCCGCGCGGTCAGCAGGATCACCGGAATGTCGCTCGTCTCACGGATATGGCGGCAGAGCGACAGCCCGTCCTCGCCCGGCATCATGATGTCGAGGATGACGAGATCGATGGCGCTCGCGTGCAGCCGCGTCCGCGCCTCCGCCGCGCTGCCGACCGCCGTCACGCGGAAGCCGTTGCGGGAAAGATATTGCGCCAGCGGCTCGCGGATGGATCGCTCGTCGTCGACGAGCAGCAAATGGGGGCGTTCGCTCATGGCCTAGCTTCTTGTCATGGGATTGCCGGGGTTGGAAGGGTGAAGGCACCGGAGATTCCCCGCCCTCACCCTTCTGTCGGATCAGCTTGCGGGCGTCGCGGCGGCCTTGCGCGCCTTCCAAGCCTCACGCATCGCCTCGCGCGCGGCGGTCATTTCCTGCGCCGTAACCTTGCCATCCTTGTTGGTGTCGGCGCGGTCAAACATGGCGATCGGCCCGGCCATGAACTGCGCCTTGGTGACGACGCCGTCCTTGCCGCCTTTACCGCCCCAGCCGCCCATCATGCCCTTGCCGCCACGATGGCCACCGCGGAAATGATGACCCTTGCGCCCTTCGCCCTTGCCAGCCTCCGCGCGCTTGTCCATTCGCGCCTGATGCCCGGCGGTGAATTCCGCCTTGCTGATCTGGCCGTTGCGGTCGGCATCGAGCGCGGTGAAGCGCGCCTCCATCCGCTGCGCGCGGCGGGCGTCGCGGTCCGCCTGCGTGATCTGCCCGTCGCCATTGACGTCCATCTTGGCAAAGCGCGCGTTGAGCGCGGCGGTCAGTTCCGCCTTGGTGATCGTGCCGTCCTTGTTAGCGTCAGCCATCATCATGATGCCACCGCGCCCACCGCCACGACCGTCCTGCGGACCGGGCTGCGCCATTGCGACATTCGAAGCGGCGAACCCGCCGACCAGCAGTGAACCAACGGCTACCGTGCTCAAAAACTTGCGAAACATCTCTCTTCCTTCCGATGATCTGTCATGGGCAGCATGTGCTGCCCTTGACGACGCTTATGCGGAGGAGATGTCCCGTAACTTTGTCATATCATCGGGATTTTGTCGCAAAATGTAAAGCTTGGGTCAGCCCGCGATCATCGCCCGCGCCCGGCTGGTGGCGTTCTGCGTATCGACCGCCAGCTTCTTGACCTCGGCGGCGACGACGGAAAAGCCGCGCCCCGCCTCCCCGGCCCGCGCCGCCTCGATCGTGGCGTTGAGCGCCAGCAAATTGGTCTGCCGCGCGATCCCGTCGATCGCATCGACGATGCCGCTGACGTCGTTCAATATCTGCTCGACCCCCGCGCGCCGCTCGCTCTCCTGCCGCCGCAGCCGCTGCTCGGCATCTTCGCGCGCGGCGATGGCGCGATATTGCGCGCTGATGTCGTTGGCGAATTTGATGACGCCGGTCTGCTGGCCATCTGCGCCGAAGATGGGGTTATAGGTCCCCCTGATCCACACCGGCTCGCCCTTTGCGTCACGGCGGCGATAGGCGCCCGCGTCGAACCGCCCGCTCTGCAGACCGTCCCAGAAGGCGGCATAGTCGGGCGATGCGGCATAGTCGGTTTCGCAAAACAGGCGATGATGCCTGCCGTCGATCTCGGCGAAACTGTAGCCAAAGA
>JBEVMZ010000037.1:0-14470 GCA_040508335.1 Sphingobium sp. | reverse complement strand
CCGGCCTGCGTGTCGCTCAGCAGATCGCCCGCGCCGCGTTGGTCGAGATCGGCCGCGCTGATCTCGAACCCCGCACCAAGGCGATCATAGGTCGCCAGCGTACGCAGCCGCTTCATCGTGCGCGGGGCGATTTCAGTCCCGTCCGTGAGCAGCATCACCTGACCCCGCCGGTTGCCGCGCCCCACGCGCCCGCGCAGCTGGTGCAATTGCGCCAGGCCGAAGCGGTCGGCGCGCCAGACGATCATCGTATTGGCACGCGGCACGTCGAGCCCGGCTTCGATGATGTTGGTCGCAAGCAGCACGTCGCCCTCGCCATCGGCAAAGCCGACCATCGCCGCGTCCAGCTCGGCGGGCGGCAGCTTGCCGTGGGCCACGACCAGGTTGAGGTCCGGCACGATCCGCTTCAGCCGGTCGGAAAAGGACGCGAGATCCTCGATCCGGGGCACTACGACGAAACTCTGCCCCCCGCGCGATCGCTCGCGCAGCAATGCTGTCCTGATCCGCGCGTCGTCCAGTGCCATGACGCTGGTGCGGATCGGCTGGCGGCGGGCAGGGGGCGTCGCGATCACCGAAATCTGTTGCAGGCCGATCATCGCGCGATGCAGCGTGCGCGGGATCGGCGTGGCGCTCATTGCCAACAGATGGATGTCGGCGCGGCCGCGCAGCTTCGCTTTGTCGGCTGCCCCGAAGCGCTGCTCCTCGTCGATGATGACGAGGCCCAGCTTCGCATAATTCACGTCCTTCGCCATCACCGCGCCCGTGCCGATGACGATGCCGATCGAGCCATCGGCGAGGCCGGCCTTGACCGCCTTTTTCTCCGCAGCGCTCGACAGGCGCGAAAGGCCGGCGACCTTGATCCCGCTCGCCGCGAGACGCCGCTCGAAGGTCTGGAGATGCTGGCGCACCAATACGGTCGTGGGCGCGGCGACGATGGCCTGATAACCGCTAAGCGCCGCCAGCGCGGCCGCGCGCAACGCCACTTCGGTCTTGCCATAGCCGACATCGCCGATCACCAGCCGATCCATCGGCCGTCCGCTTGCCAGATCGTCGCGCACCGCCTGGATCGTGCGCAGCTGATCCGCCGTCTCGTTGAACGGAAAGCTGCTGACGAAGCGTTCGTAGAGCGCCGGATCGGGGTCGATCACCGGCGCTTCGAGCCGCGCGCGTGCTTCCGCCAGTTCGAGCAGGGCGCGCGCGCTCTGAGCGACGGCTTCGTCGATCGCGGCGCGGCGTTTTTCCCAGCTCGACCCGTCGAGCCGGTCGAGCTTCACGGCGTCGGCGTCTGCGCCATAGCGCCAGATGCGTCCGGCCTCGCGCACCGGCACGAGCCGCCGCGCGCCGCCGGCATATTCAAGCGCGACCACCTCGCCGCCATCGTCGCCCGGTGCGGGTTCGAGGCCGATGACGCGGGCGACGCCATGATCTTCATGCACGACGACGTCATCGCGCTTGATGTCGCCGCTGCTGCGCGCCAGGCCGGCGGCGACGGGTTCCGGCGCGTCGCCCACCAGGGCGCGGCTGCCGAGCAGATCGGCGGCCGCAACCATGACCAGCCCGTCGCATACCGCGCCCCTGTCGACCGGCGCGATCAGGGCGGCAGCCGAGCCGACCGGCAGCGCCTGTGCATCGGCGATCGAATCGACCGAGGCGAGCGGCACCTTGAGCTTGCGCGCGACCCTGGCCCGCAGGAAGCGTATGTCGCGCGCGCTGCCGACCAGCAGCAGCCGCCCCTCTTCGAGCAACGGCCGCACGAACCGGACCATCGCGGCAAGCGGCGCGCGTTGTTCGGCAAAGCGGGGGACGGGGCCTATGTCCGAAGGCTCATCGTCGGCTAGTTTCCAGCTTGCCAGTGCCTTGGACCATGTTTTTTCGTCCACCGCGTCGGCGCGCGTGTTTTTCTTCCCGGCTGCCTCCCCGGCCAGACGGACGAAGCGTTGTCGCCGGTCGTCCGCCTTGTCCGACAGAAGCAGCCGGCCGGGCGGGAGATGCGCGAGGATGGTGGCGCCGTGATCGGCCTCGGGCTCCGTCGCCCGGCCGATCTCGACCGTTTCGCATTCCTCGACGCTGAGCTGCGTCACCGGATCGTAGCGCCGAATGCCCGCGATGCGCCCGTCGGCAATGTCGATCCGCGCCGGCAGGCCCGCGTCCGCCGGGAAGATATCGATGACGTCGCCCCGTATCGCGACCTCGCCGGGCTCATCGACACGGTCGTCGCTGACATAACCGATCGCCGCCATCTCCTGCGCGAACCGCTCGGGCTCGATCGCGTCGCCCCGTTTCAGCAGGGGCGGCGCTGCGTCGAAGGCGGCGGGATCGGCATAGAGCCGCGCGGCCGCCTCCCCGCTCATGATGGCGGCAAGATGGGGCCGTTTCGCATCCTGCACATGACGCCGCAATGTGCGCAGCGCCGCCACGCGCCGCCCGATATTGGCGGGGGAGGCGGGCGCGCCGTCGCCAGGCAGCGTGTCGCTCGACGGCAGGAAGATGACGGCGCGGTCGGGCATCAGCGCGCCGAGCGCCGCGCCGAGGCTTTCGGCCGCCTGCTCGTCGTCGGCAAGATAGAGGAGGTCGCCGGCCTCCAACGCCCGGCAGAGCAGAAGGGCGGTTTCGCCGATGCCGCGCCGCGCACTCATGATGCGAGGGCTGGGGATCGCGAGGATAAGGCTCGACCGGCTATTGCGTGCAAATCTGCGGCTCCTTCATCTTTCGACGGGTTTGGAAAGCACAGCAACGCCGGGCCGTCGCTTTGGTCGCGAGCGGCACGCGCGAAAGACGAAGTTTCTTATCCTCCGTTGCTTCAGGTTAGCGAAGCGGGCGCTTTTCGTCCCTTTCGCGCCGGGCGTGCGCCGCATTTTGACAGCCTTCGCCGCGTGGCGCATGGGACATGCCATGACCTTTGCCGATTTCGACACCGACCTGTTCCTGCGCGATTATTGGCAGAAGCGCCCGCTGCTGATCCGCAACCCGTGGACGCAGTGGATCAATCCCCTGGAGCCCGACGAGCTTGCCGGCCTTGCCTGCGAGCCGGGGGTGGAGGCGCGCCTCATGACATGCGAGGCGGATCGCCCGGTGATGGACGACGCGCCCCTATCCGAAGCGCGCTTCGGCGAGTTGAAGAAAGGCCCGTGGACGCTGCTGGTGCAGGCGGTCGATCATTATTCGCACGAGGTCGCCCGGCTGATCGAACCGTTCCGCTTCGTCCCCGACTGGCGCATCGACGACGTCATGGTGAACTACGCCACCGATGGCGGCGGGGTGGGGGCGCATTTCGACCAATATGACGTGTTTCTCGTACAGGGGCTGGGGCGGCGGCGCTGGCGCGTGGGGCCGCTCTGTGACGCAGACACGCCGCTTCTTCCGCATGAGAGCTTGCGCCTGATCGCGGACTTTCAGGCGACGGATGACTGGATACTCGAACCGGGCGACATTCTATACGTTCCGCCCCGCTTTGCGCATCATGGGGTCGCGGTGGGCGACGATTGCATGACCTATTCCATCGGCTTTCGCGCCCAGTCCCGCGCCGAGCTGGTCGAAGGCTGGTGCGATCATCTGGTCGAGACATTGAGCGATGATGACCGCTATGCCGATCCCGATCTTACCGCCCAGTCCAATCCCGGCGAGATCGGCGCGGCGGCTATTGACCGGCTTCATGGGATGGTGATGGAGGCTTTGTCCGACCGCGCCGCCTTCGTCCGCTGGTTCGGCATGCAGAACAGCTTGTCAAAATATGCCGAGACCGATTGGCGTCCCGAGGAGCCTATCGGACAGGACGTTGTGCGCGCCTGCCTGAAGCAGGGGATGCCGCTCGCCCGCAATCCGGCGAGCCGCTTTTCATTCGTGGGCGAGGGGGCAGGCGTCCTGCTGTTCGTCGATGGGCAATGCTTCCCCTGCGCGGGCGAGGCGGCGGTGCTGGCGCAATCGCTCTGCACGGCCATGACGTTTGACCCCGACCCGGCGCTCGGGCATTCGCCCGATGCCGTCACGTTGATCGCGGCGCTGATCGATCAGGGCAGTCTCGCTTTCGATACCGAGGAACAGGCATGACGCTCATCCTGTTCAACAAGCCTTTCGGCACCTTGTGCCAGTTCACCGACGAAAGCACCGGCCCGCCGCGCCCGACGCTGGCCGCCTATATCGACAGGCCCGGCGTCTATCCCGCCGGTCGGCTCGATCTGGACAGCGAAGGGTTGCTGCTGTTGACCGACGATGGACGGTTGCAGGCGCGTATCGCCGACCCGCGCTTCAAGACGCCAAAGACCTATCTGGCGCAGGTCGAAGGCGACGTCGGCGAACCGGCGCAGGAGGCTTTGCGGCGCGGCGTGCTGCTCAAGGACGGCAAGACGCTGCCCGCCGAGGTCGAGCGCATCAACGACCCCGCGCTCTGGCCGCGCGACCCGCCGGTGCGCTATCGCAAGAGCGTGCCGGAATGCTGGCTGCGCCTGACGATCCGCGAAGGCCGCAACCGGCAGGTGCGCCGCATGACGGCGGCCGTGGGGCATCCGACGCTGCGCCTCGTCCGCTGGCGCGTCGGCGACTGGACGCTCGACGGCCTGGCACCGGGCGAATGGCGCGAGGTGAATGCCATCCGCTCATGAAGATCGCGACCTATAATGTGAACGGGGTCAACGGCCGGCTGCCGGTGCTGCTGCGCTGGCTGGCGGAAAGCGCGCCCGATATCGTCCTGCTCCAGGAATTGAAGGCACCACAGGAGAAATTCCCGGAAAAGGCCATCCGCGACGCGGGCTATGACGCGATCTGGCACGGGCAGAAAAGCTGGAACGGCGTCGCCCTGTTGAGCCGGGTCGGCGAAATCCATGAAACCCGCCGGGGCTGCCTGGCGATCCCGACGCGGCGCAGAGCCGCTATATCGAAGCGGCGGTTAACGGCATCCTGATCGGCGGGCTCTATCTGCCCAATGGCAATCCCCGACCGGGACCGAAATTCGACTATAAGCTGCGCTGGTTCGACAAGCTGATCGACCATGCGGCCGAGCTGATGGCGTCCGGCCTGCCGGTCATGCTGGCGGGCGATTTCAAAGTCATGCCGACCGATCGCGACGTCTACAAGCCGGAGCGCTGGATCGACGACGCGCTGTTCGCGCCGGAGGTGCGGGAGGCCTTCTTCAAGCTGACGGCGCAGGGGTGGACCGATGCTTTGCGCGCCCGTCACCCGAACGAGACGATCTACACATTCTGGGATTATTTCCGCAACGCCTATGCCCGCAACGCCGGCCTGCGGATCGACCATCTGCTGCTCAGCCCGTCGCTTGCCGAACGATTGCAGGATGCGCAGGTCGACGCGCATGTCCGCGGCTGGGAAAAGACCAGCGATCACGCGCCGGTCTGGATCGAGCTATCCGACAAGCGCAAGCGGAAGGGCCGTCAGGGCAAGGCCGCGAACCAGTCGGCATAGGGCGTGGTGCGCGCCATGTGGCGATTATAATCGGGCGCGCCATCGTCCCACCAGACCGGGCCGCGTTCGCCAAGAGCGATTTTCGCCCGATCGACCGCCTCGTGCGCGGCATCCTCGGCATCCTTGTCCTGCAACTGCCGGGCGGTGCGCACGCCGCGCCGCGCCGCCATCAGCATGTTGACCAGCGTCTGCCGCGCGTCGGCCGGCAGCGCCGGGTTCGACCGCCGCCACAGCCGGCCACGCACCACGAAATAGCGCCCGTCCGGTGTGACGGGATAGCGGTCGCCCTGCTCGCTCACAGGGGCGGCACGACCCCGCGCGCCCATTGCACGATCGCCTGCTGCGGCATCGCCCCTGGCTGCCGCGCGACTTCCCGCCCCTTGTGGAACAGGATCATCGTCGGGATGGAGCGGATGGCGTACCGCCCTGCAATCTCCTGCTCCGCTTCGGTATCCAGCTTGCCGAGACGCATTGCAGGCTCAAGCAGCCGCGCTGCGCCGGCAAAGGCGGGTGCCATCTGCCGACACGGACCGCACCAGCTTGCCCAGAAATCGACCAGCAGCGGCATGTCCGATCGCGCGGCATGCGCGTCGAAATTCGCAGCAGACAGGGTTAGCGGCGTGCCTTGGAACAGCGGCGCCTTGCAACGACCGCAATTGCCCGTGCCGAGCCTGCTTCGCGGCACGCGGTTCGCGGCGCTGCACGCCGGGCAGGTGACGATCCCTGCATCGCTCGCCGTGAAAGCCATCACTTACATCCTCTACCGCAAGACCCTGTCGGATAACGTCCTTCAGGATCGCAAGGTTCAGCGCGGCACTCTATCCAATTTCGCGGCACCGCTAACCGACCGCCAGGAATATTGCCGCAGATCGGAACTGGTGCATTTCGTGAGGATCGCGAACTGGACCTATGGCGTGAAGATGTCGCTGGATGCTGGAAAGAGGGTGGATGGTGCCCGGGGACGGAGTCGAACCGCCGACACTGCGATTTTCAGTCGCATGCTCTACCAACTGAGCTACCCGGGCCGGGCGGCATGTCTGTGACAGCCGCTTGGGAGCGCCGCCTATAAGCGGTCGTTCCCATCCATGTCCAGCCCATATTCGCCGCTTTTTTCATCGGCCGGCGCAGCGCCGGTTCCGGGCAGGCTGTAGCCGTCGCCCAGCCATTTCAGCAGGTCGCGGTCACGGCAGGCCTTGCTGCAAAACGGCCGGGTATCGGGCGCGGCGGGGCGACCGCAGATCGGGCAGGGGGCGGCTTTAGGCGACATGGCCTCCGGATATGGAAAGCGTAGGATCTGTCTGCAAGGTCACGGCCCCGCCGCGCCGGCGGGCAAGTCGTTCGATCCACTCGGCGCGCCGGCGCAGCAGGTCGATGATCGCGGACGTCGCGGTGATGGTGGCAGCGCCGCCATCGCCATGCCGCTCCGCCCGGCGGAGTAGCGCCATCGTCGCGGTCGCGACCGGATCGGCACGTAATATTTCCATGAGGTTCGCGCGCTCCCGCCGGCGCACGATCTGGACGAAGCCGAAGCCGTTGACGGCGGTACGCTCGAACGGCTGGGGCAGGATCTTGTCGATCTGCGCCGCCGCGATCATCCGCTCGTCCTTGTTGTTCATGGTCGGCAGATCGATGCCGATGGAGCCGGCGAGCCCCATGCGGCGGATCGCCTGCGCGGCGAGCTTTGCGCCCTTGGGGCCGAGTTGCGCCGGCGGCAGGCTGCCATCGACGTCGATCAGCACCATGGCGGGCGTTGGAAAAATGCGCAGCGCGGCGGCTTCGCTGCCGACCTCGCCCGACTGCGCTTCTTCCAGAAGCTCGCTCCACCCATGTGCTTCCAGTCGATCCTCCTCATGGGATGGGCACGGGACGACAGGCACGCCGCTCGTGCGCAATCGCTGGAGCAGGCTGGGGCCGGGATGCGCTTTCATGCCCGGCACTGCGCTGCGCGCCTTGGCAAGTTTGGGGCGACCCTCTTCGGGTATCGCCTCGCGCAGGATGTCGACCAGCAGCAGGCCGCCTTCGGCAAGGCGCGGGGGGATCGGTTCGAGCAGCACCTCTTCGCCCAAATCGAGGCGGACGATGCCGCGCTTCTTGGGGACGAGGGTACGGATCAGCCGTCCCTGCGCCACTGCGCCGGCGCGGATACCGCCATCTTCGCGCTCGATCAGTGCTTCGACCAGGCGGCCATGTTCGATCCTGCCGGCGCGTGCTTCGCCGATACCTTCTTCGTAAAGCCATTCAGCCAAGGACATATCCTGCGGATTCGAGGAGTGTGCGCGTTTCGTAGAGGGGCAGGCCCATGACCCCGGAATGGCTGCCGGATATCGACCGGACAAAGCTTTCGGCCCGGCCCTGGATCGCATAGCCGCCGGCCTTGCCCAGACCTTCGCCGCAAGCGATGTAGCGGTCGATCTCCGCAGGCGTCAGCCGTTTGAACATGACGCTGGTGTCCGACAGGCGCAGGCGAGGCCTTCCGTCGAGCCCGATCAGGCAGATAGCGGACAGCGCATGGTGACGGCGACCCGATAAAAGGGTGAGCAATGTGCGCTGCACATCCTGCGTTTCGGCAGGCGGCAAGATGCGACGACCGAGCGCGATGGTGGTGTCGCCGGCAATGACGATCTCATCGGCGCCACGGTCCACTGCCAATGCCTTTTCGCAGGCGAGCCGCATGGCATAGACGCGGGGAAGCTCGCCCTTCAGCGGGCTTTCGTCGATATCGGGGCCTGCGATGCGACCGGGGGTAGCGCCGATGCGCGCGAGCAGGTCGCGACGGCGCGCCGAGGTGGAAGCGAGGACGAGCCGCATAAAACCGCTTATTTGAAGCGGTAGGTGATCCGACCCTTCGTCAGGTCGTAGGGGGTGAGTTCGACCAGCACTTCGTCGCCCACCAGCACGCGGATGCGGTTCTTGCGCATCTTGCCGGCGGTGTGGCCGAGAATCTCATGGTCATTCTCCAGCCGGACGCGGAACATCGCGTTGGGCAGCAGTTCGACCACCGATCCACGCATTTCGAGCAGTTCTTCTTTCGCCATATTTTCCTGAAAACCTAAAAAATCGCGCCGCCATAGCGTCAAAGCGCCGGGAAAGATAGTCAGGTCCGCACGCCGAAGCGATCTGCGGCGGAAACCAGGCCCGCAAACAGGCGATCGAGCTGATCGTCGTCAAGGCAATAGGGCGGCATGATATAGATCGTGTTGCCGAGCGGCCGCAACAAGAGGCCTTCCCCGAGAAAATGCGCGCGCAACTGGGGCGCGAGGTCGGAAAGATAGCCCGCGTCGGGCGTCACGAGGTCTATCGCTGCAATCGTGCCGAGCTGGCGCGGGTTGGTGACGGCGGGATGGCGGCCTAAAACAGTCATGCGCGCGGAGATGCCGGCGGACAGGCGCGCGATGCGACCGCGCACATCCTCCTCGCGCCAGAGAGCGAGATTCTCGGCTGCGGCGGCGCACGCGATGGCGTTCGCTGTGTAGCTGGACGAATGGTAGAAGAGCCGCGCGCGATCGGTCGAGCGATGGGCCTCGAAGATGCGCGGCGTCGCCAGCGTCGCGGCGAGCGGGATCGCGCCGCCGGTAATGCCTTTCGCCACCGCCATGATGTCGGGGACGACGCCCGCCTGCTCGCAGGCGAACATCGTGCCCGTGCGGCCCCAGCCGGTCATCACTTCGTCAACGATGAACAGCACGTCGTGCGCGGCGCAGATGTCGGCCATGCGGGTCAGCATAGCGGGCGAATAGACCAGCATGCCACCGGCACCCAGAATCAGCGGCTCTACGATGAAGGTGGCGGGCTTTTCGCTGGCGCTGCAGGCGGCCTCCAGGGCCGCAAGGCAGGCATCTTCGCGACCGGGCGACGGGAAGGGGATCGTGCCGACATCGAAGAGCAGCGGCGACCACGCGGCATTATAGACGCCGCGTTCGCCCACCGACATCGTGCCGATCGTGTCGCCATGATAGCCATGTTCGAGGACGAGGATGCGATGGCGCGCCGCCGCCAGCCCATCGAGCGCCAGATTGTGCCAATAGCCCAGCGCCATTTTGAGCGCGACCTCGACGGCGGTCGAGCCGCTGTCGGAAAAGAAAATATGAGAAAGCCGGTCTCGTCCGGGCGCAGTGGGCGCCAAGTCGATCAGACCCTGTGCGACCTGCTCGGCGGGGTCATGCGTGTAACCGGCGAAGATGAGTTGATCGAGCTGCCCGGCCTGAGCGGCGATGGCGGCAGCGATGCGGGGGTGACAATGACCGTGAGTCGTGACCCACCAACTGGAAATACAGTCGATCAGCGTGCCGCCGTCCGCCAGATGCAGAACGGCCCCCTCCGCGCGCACGATCCTGGGAATAGGTTCGCCAAGGCCATGCTGCGTGAAGGGGTGCCAGATCGGGGAGCTCATCCCGCGACGTTTAGGGGAGGGGACGTCGCGGGAAAAGCTTTATCCTTGGAGTGATTATTCAGCCGGAGCGGCCGGTGCTGGCGCTGCCGGTGCCGCCGGGCTGGCCGGTGCGGGCGCCGCAGCAGCCGGGGCCGAGGCGCTTGCAGCTGCCTGGATGCGCTGCTGAAGCGCGGGGTCGGCAGCCGCGGCCTGACCGATTTCGTTGAACTTGACCGGGTCTATGCCGGAAGCCTGAAGTGCGGCGAGCATCTTGGGCTGCTTGTCCGCCGCGGGGATGCTGGCGTCCGATTGCACTTTGGTCACTTCGACCGCCGCGTTGGCGAACAGCTTGATGTCAGCATCGCTAAAGCTGCTTGCCGATGCCGATGCCGAAGGCGCCGCAGGCGTAGGCGCGGCCGTCTGGGCGAGAAGAGGGGCAGCGCCCATAAGGGCCGCCGAGCCGATCAGGGTCTTGAAAATGGTTTTACGCTGAATCTTCAACATGCTTCTCCTTACCTGTAACCGTTGCAGCCAAGGTGGGGGATAAGCAGAAAATAGGAATATGCTACGGGACGGGCCGTGCTTTCCAAGGGATGGCAGGACGACTTAAAACGGCCCGTCGCAGCGGGGCAACGGGCCATCTGTGCCTACCAAATCTTGACCCGGTCCTTGGGCGCCAAATACAGCTTGCCGCCCGGCGCAGGCTTGAACGCATCATACCAAGCGTCGACATTGCGCACCGTTTCGATGCGGAAGGGCGCGGGCGAGTGCGGGTCGGATACCGTCATTTGGCGCAGCATCGGCTCACGATAATTGACGCGCCACACCTGCGCCCAGCCTAGGAAAAAACGCTGGTCGCCCGTCGTTCCGTCGATGACGGGCGCCGGTTTTCCGCCCAGCGATGCATGATAGGCATCGAGCGCCACCGCGATCCCGGCAAGGTCGCCGATATTCTCCCCCAGCGTCAGCGCGCCCTTGACCGGCAGTCCGGGCAGCGCCTCATAGGCGTCATATTGCGTGACGAGCTTGCCGGTCAGGCTCTTGAAAGCGGTGACGTCGGCGTCGGTCCACCATTGGTTGAGTTTGCCCGTCTCGTCATACTTCGACCCTTGATCGTCGAAATGATGGCTGAGTTCATGGCCGATCACCGCGCCGATCGCGCCATAATTGACCGCGGGGTCAGCATGCGGATCGAAGAAGGGCGGTTGCAGGATGGCGGCGGGGAAAACCAGTTCGACCATGGAGAAATTGGCGTAGGCGTTGATTTCCATCGGCGTCATGAACCATTCCCATGTGTAGATGGGCTTGCCCAGCTTGCCGGCCTGGTATTCGAAGTCGAATTGGGACGAGCGCCAGGCATTGCCGAACAGGTCGTTGCCGCGCATGTCGAGACCGCCATAATCGCGCCATTTGTCGGGATAGCCGATTTTGGGGGTGAAAGCGGCGAGCTTCTTGTGTGCGCGTGCCTTTGCCGTGTCGCTCATCCAGGTAAGGCCGTCGATGCGGCGACCCATGGCGGCGATGACGTTCTTGACCAGGCCGTCCATCACCGCCTTGGTCTCGGGCGGAAAATATTGCGCGACGTAAATCTGGCCCAGTTCCTCGCCGAGCGCGCCCTTGACGAAGTTGACGCCGCGCTTCCACCGCTCCTCGCGTTCCGGCGCGCCGGTGAGGGTAGTGCCGTAAAAGGCGAAATTCTCGTTGCCGATGGCATCGGGCAGGACATTGGCATAGGCGCGCAGCGAACGAAGCAGCAGCGCGTCGCGCAGCACGCCGACCGGCGCCTCGCCGATCAGCGCCGCCGTGCCGGTCAGGGCGCTTGGCTGTGCAACCAGCAGCGTGTCGGGCTTGAGCGTATTGGCGGCGAAATAGCGCGCAAAGTCGAAGCCGGGGGCGGCCTGCTTCAACTGCGCAAGCGTCATCTTGTTATAGGTCTTGTCCGCGTCGCGGCTGTCGACCTTGGTCCAATGGATTTTCGCCAGTTCGGTTTCGAACGCCATCAATGCCTGCGCGCGCGCCTTGGCATTGGCCTCGCCAGCGAGCGTCAGCATCTTTTCCAGATGCGCGACATAGGCCGTGCGCGTCGCCGCCATCTTCTCGCCCGGATCGAGATAATAGTCACGGTCGGGGAGGCCCAGGCCCCCTTGCGAGAGCGAGACGATATAGGCGTCGGGCTGCTTGTCGTCCTGCCCGACGTAGAAGGAGACGGGCCAGGCAATCCCCGCGCGCGCAGCCTTGCCCGCAAGGGTGGCGAGCGCGGCCTTGTCCTTCGCGCCTTTGACTTCGGCCAGCCAGGGCTGGATCGGCTTCACGCCCTTCGCCTCGACCGTGGCGGCATCCATGTAGCTTTTATAGGCCGCACCGATCCGGCTTCCGCCTTCACCCTGCGCTTTTTCGAGAATGCCGCGCGTGCGGGTGCGCGACAGGTCGTCGAGGACGTGGAACATGCCGTAGGAGGAGCGGTCCGCCGGGATCGGCGTCGCCTTCTTCCATGCGCCATTGGCATAAGCGTCGAAACTGTCGCCCGGCGCGGTGGTGCGGTCCATGCCAGCGGTGTCGAAGCCGTAGCTGCCGTAGGTTGGTTTCGCTCCAGTCGTCGCGCCGGTAGGGGCCGACTGGTCCGCGCGCGTGGGCGCTCCGATGAAGAGCAGGCTGGCCGCCGTGCACAGCAGGAAGTTTTTCATTGGCTGTTCCTTGTGGATCGGTCGGGCGATGCCCGTCATGGCGTCCAACAAGCCGCGTCGGCGCGCTAAAGTCCATATCTCGGCGCGGAAAATCTTTTCAGGCGAGGCCTTCGAGGTCGATATGCGCGGCAAAGGCGGCGGCGAGGGCGGGCGCTTCGAGCGGTGCGAGCATGGGCAGGCGACCAAGGTTGCGTACCTTGCCGAGCATCGGAATGATCCGCTCATTTTCGGCATGGGGGTCGCCGATGAAGGCGATGCCGGCGATGGTGAGGCCGCGTGCGCGCAACGCCTCGATGCTCAGGAGACTGTGGTTGATGGTGCCCAAGCCCGTGCGTGCGCACAGAATGACGGGGGCGCCCCAACGCGCGAACAGATTCGCCATCAACAGCGTCTCGCTGAGCGGCACGAGCGCGCCGCCCGCGCCTTCCACGACCAGCGGCCCGTCCACACGCGGAAGGGCAAGGGCATCGGCGGCGATCTCTACCCCATCGATCCGCGCCGCCAGATGTGGCGAGGCCGGTGTCGTCAGGCGATAGGCTTCGGGGAGGATGCGCTGCGGCGGCAGGCCCGACAGGCGCGCGACCGTGTCGCGGTCGCCTTCCGGAGTGACGCCCGCCTGCACCGGCTTCCAATAATGCGCGTCGAGCGCGCCCGCGAGGCCGGCGGCGAAGACGGTCTTGCCGACATCGGTGTCTGTACCGGTGACGACCAGAACGCTCATCGCGGCAGGCGCGCCAGTTCGCGGCCCAGAGCGATGACGTCCGCGCGCCCGACATTGAGGGTCAGCGAGACGCGCAGCCGGCTCGTGCCCGCCGGGACGGTCGGCGGGCGGATGCCGCGCACGTCGAAGCCGGCTTCCTGCAACAGCTGCGCCGCCGCCATTGTGCGTGCATCGTCCCCCAGGATGATCGGCACGATCTGGCTGCGCGGGGCGGGCATCCCCAGCGGCGCGCAGATCGCTTCGGCCGCATCGAGGCGCAATACCTTTAGGCGCTCGCGCAGGTCGTCGGCCTCTTCCATCCGGTCGAGCGCGGCCGACACCGCGACCGCCATCAGCGGCGAGGGCGCAGTCGAAAAGATGAACGGGCGCGCTCGGTTGACCAGATAATCGCGGATAATACGCGGCCCGCAGATGAGCGCGCCTTCGACCCCCATCGCCTTGCCGCACGTGTGGAGCGTCACAACATTGTGCAGCCCGTCGAGCCCGGTCGAAAGGCCCCGCCCGCCCAGGCCATAGACGCCGGTCGCATGCGCTTCGTCGAGGATCAGCATCGCCCCGCGCCGCGCGGCGAGCGCGCCCAGATCGGCCAGCGGCGCCATGTCGCCATCCATCGAATAGAGCGTCTCGACGGCGATCCAGACGCGGCCATCGCCGCCCTCCGCGCGCCAGCCCTGGATCAGGTCGTCGAAGCTCTGCACGTCATTATGCTTGGCAAAGACGACTTGCGCCTTGCCCATGCGGATGCCGTCATGGACCGAGGCGTGGATCAGTTCGTCCGCGACGATTAGATCGCCGCGCTGCGGCAGGGCGGAGAAGAGCGCGAGATTGGCGACATAGCCGCTGCCCATGAACAGCGCCGATTGGGTACGGAAGAAAGCGGCGGCCTTGGCCTCCAGTCCTTCATGTTCGGGAGCGTTGCCGCGCAGCAGGCGCGATCCGCCCGAGCCGGCGGGCACGCCGCGTGCGGCGGCTTCGCCCACGCTCTGGGCGATCACGGGGTCGGAGGCGAGCGCGAGATAGTCGTTGGAGGCGAAGTCCCGGCCACTGCGGGAAACGAGTTGCCGCAACCGGCCTCGCTTTTCCAGCGCGGCCAGTTTCCTGGCGAGTGGGTCTTTGGTCATGGCTGCGGCCTATAGGCCCGGCCAAGTGGAGGGGCAAGGCGGGGTGCAGCGCGCACCCCGCCTCCCCGATCATCCGTGCGCCAGCGCCGCGAGCAGCAGCAGAGCCACGATATTGGTGATCTTGATCATCGGGTTCACGGCGCGGCACGCCGTGTCCTTGTAG
>JBEVMZ010000249.1:0-3788 GCA_040508335.1 Sphingobium sp. | reverse complement strand
CGCAACTTCGTCAAACAGGACCCGGACCGCGCCGCGCTCGTCGTCCGCGACCTCCTCAAGGAAGGCAAGAAGGACAAGGAAAATGCCTGAGGTCGTTCCCGGTCGTCCCGAGGCGCTGAAAGGCAGCGCCGCTGCCGCCGTCCTGCTGATGCTGTTTGATGAGGACGAGGCCGCGCAAATCTTGTCCCGCCTCGAACCCGACGAGGTCCGCCAGCTCGGCTATGCGATGTACGACGTTGCCGATGTCGAGATCGAGGAGGTCAACGAGGCGCTCAACCACTTCGTCACCAAGGCGAAGAAGCGCACCACCATCGGCTATGGCGCGACCCGGCACATCCGTGGCGCGATGACCAAGGCGCTGGGCGAGGAACGTGCGGAAACGATCCTGGCGCGCATCACGCCGCCGACGCGCTCGACCCAGCTCGAAATGCTCAAATGGATGGACGCCAAAGAGGTCGCCGCACTCATTGAGGCGGAGCATCCGCAGATCATGGCGATCGTCCTCGCGCATCTGGAAGCGCCCGTCGCCGCCGATGTGCTGCAATTGCTGCCGTCCGAATATCAGGAAGAGATCGTCTATCGCATCGCGACGCTCGGTCCCGTGTCGAACGAGGCGCTCGACGATCTGGAGCAGCTGCTGTTGCGCGGTCCGGCGAAGAAGCAGGGCGCGGCGCTCCAGCGCGGCGGCACCGTCGAGGCGGCCGCGATCATGAACAATGTCCGCAAGGATAATGAGCAGCGCATCATCAAGGCCATCGCCAAACGCGACAAGATGGTGGCGCAGACGATCGAAGAGGAAATGTTCGTCTTCGATAACCTGGTGGACATGGACGACAAGAATCTGGGCACGCTGATGCGCACGGTGGACAGCGCGGTCCTGGTCGTCGCGCTCAAGGGCACGACCGACATGCTCAAGTCCAAAATCTTCAGCGCCATGTCCGCCCGCGCGGCGCAGGCGATTGCCGACGAGATCGAGGAGCGCGGACCCATCCGCCTTGCCGAAGTGATCGACGCGCAAAAGCTCATCATCGCCACGGCGCGCCGCATGGCCGACGCCGGGACCATCATGCTCGGCGGCAAGGGGAACGACTTTGTCTAGGATATGGAGCGCGGCGAGCGCCGCCGACATCGCGACCGTGCCGACCGCCGGGGCCGGGCAGGGGGGCGGCGTCTTTCGCAGTCTCTACAGCGCGCCCTCGGTCACGACCATGACGCTCGTTGCAGAGCCGCATTTCGAGGAGGAGCAGGACCCGCTCGAGCAGGCGCGGATCGAGGCCTTCACCATGGGGTTCGAAGAAGGCGGCCGGATCGCCGCCGAAGCGGCCGAGTCCGATATTGCCGTCCGCACCCGCCTTGCCGAAGCGCTCGAAATGCTGACGCCCGCGCCTAGCGGCATGTTATCGACCATGTTGTCGGCCACCGTCGTCCGGCTGGTCGAACAGATCGTCGGCGAAGTGGAAATCGACATCGACCGTCTGGTCGAACGCTGCGACACCGTCGCCGCCTTTATCGAAGATGGCGAGAAGAAGGGCGCGCTCTATCTCCATCCCGACGACCTGCCGCTAATCGAGGGGCATGATGTTGCCGTCAAGCTGGTGGCCGACCCGGCCATGCATCGCGGCTGCGTGCGGCTGGAGACATCGGACGGCTGGGTCGAGGACGGTCCCGACGTGCGGCTGTCGCGCCTGCGCGCTTTGCTCGACGGGATGGAAGGACGTCCATGATCCGCGCCGCGCTGGCCCAGGCGGAAACGCTGTTCGACCATCTCCAGGTCCAGAACCGCACGCCGCGCCATGTCGGGCGTCTGGTCAGCCACGATGCCGGCATGCTGGAGGTCACAGGGTTCCGCAAGCCGATCGGCTCGGGCGCGCGGGTGCTGGCGAGCGACGGGTCGGTCTGCCGCGCCGAAGTCGTCGGCTTTCGCGGCGACCGCACGATCCTCGTACCGCTCGACGCCGACGCGCCGCTGGAGAGCGGCATCCGGGTCGAACCTGACACGCAGGCCAATCTGGTGCAGGTGGGCGAGGGGCTGATCGGCCGCGTCATCGACGCGATGGGCCAGCCGCTCGACCGCAAGGGTCCGATCATCGCCGGCAGCTCATGGCCGCTGAACGGCGTCAAGGGCAATGTCCTCGATCGCGGGCGTGTGACCGAGCCGTTCGACCTTGGCGTGCGCGCGGTCAATGCATTGCTGACCGCCGGTAGGGGGCAGCGCATCGCCATCATCGCGGGTTCGGGCGTCGGCAAATCGGTGCTGATGGGCCAAATGATCGCGGGCGCGGAAGCTGACATCGTCGTTACCGGCCTCATCGGCGAGCGCGGGCGGGAGGTCAGCGATTTCCTCGAAACCAAGCTTGCCAACGTCATGCACAAGTCGATCGTCGTGGCCGTACCCGCCGACCATCCCCCGATTCTGCGCCTGCGTGCCGCTGCGCGCGCCACCGCGATCGCCGAATATTTCCGCGCGCGGGGCAAGAAGGTGCTGCTGCTGATCGACAGCCTGACCCGCTGCGCCCACGCCCAGCGAGAGATCGGCCTGTCATTGGGCGAACCCCCAGCGATGAAGGGCTATCCGCCTTCCGCCCTTGCGCTGATCCCGCGCCTTGTCGAACGCACCGGCGTCGACGCGCGCACCGGTGGCTCGATCACCGCGCTCTACACTGTGCTTGCCGACGGCGACGATACCGACGATCCGATCGTCGATGCCGCCCGCGCCATCGTGGACGGGCATTTCGTCCTTTCGCGGCAATTGTCCGAACAGGCGATCTTCCCGGCAATCGACATCGGCAAGTCCTTGTCGCGCGTCATGGCCGATGTCGTGCCGGCCGAGCATCGTCAGGCCGCCGCTTCCTATCGCCGGCTCTGGGCCGCCTATGAGGAAAATCGCGACCTCATCCTGATGGGCGCCTATCGCCCGGGCAATGACGCGGTCATCGACGAAGCCGCGCAGCGGCGCCAGGAAATACTTGACTTCATTCGCCAGGATCAGAAGAGCCGGATCGACCTCGACACCAGCGCCGGCGCGCTGATCGCGGGCTTCGGCGCATGAAGGGCCTCGTCGCCCGCCGTCAGCGCGTGCTGCGCGTGCGTCACGTCCAGCATCTGAGCGCCGTTGCGGAAACCACGCGCGCACGCGACGAGGCGCTGGGCATCGCCCAGAATGTCGATCGGATCGCCCGCGTGCGCGGCGAATTGTTCGCCAACCCCGGCGCCGTGTCGGGCGCCTCCTTCGCCGCGACGCATGAACTGGCGAGCCGGCTGGAAAAAGCGGGACGGCAGTTGGACGGCGCCTTGTACGACGCCCGGCGCAAGGTGGAAGCTAAGGAAGCCATCGGCATGGTTGCCAATCGCGACCGCGAAATCGCCGCCAAGCTCAAGGACCGCGCGCGCGCCGCCCATGAGGAATGGCGCGAGAACAAGCTCGCCGCCCTGCCGCGCTATCGCCGCATGGCGCGGGGCGAGGCGGTTTGATGATGTTGCTGGGCAGCCTTAAGAGCATGCTGTTTCCTGCGTCGGCGCCTGCCGACGCGCGGGCGGTCACTGACGCAACCGCCACCGACTTCAATATCCTGATGAACGCGCAACTGAATGCGCCGGCGGCCGATCCTTCCCCCGAATCCGGTGACGCGCTTCCGGCATCGAACAGGTCACACGGCGTCGCGGCCGCTCCGGTTTCGCTGCCCGTGGTTGCGTCTGACGAGGCCGTGTCTCCATCACAGGCGGTCCCCCACGATCGACCGAGCGCATCTGCGCCTGCCGACATCCCGCAGGCCGTGCCCGACGTTTCT
>JBEVMZ010000183.1:0-7837 GCA_040508335.1 Sphingobium sp. | reverse complement strand
GGAAAGGCGACGAGCAACGCGCCGCTGGTCGCCGCGACCAGCATCGTGACGAGCATCGCGTCGGCGACGACATGGGCATGTGGCCGCTCGGTCTGGGCCAGCGCCCCGGCAAGCCCGCGCTTGAGGCCCATGGTCGCGAGTTGAGCGGCGAATTCGACCACCAGCACCGCATAGGCGAAACGCCCCAGCGCGTCGGCGCCATACCAGCGCCCCGCGATGAAGAGGAAAGGAAGGCGCGCCGCCAACCGCAAAAGGAAGCCGAATATGTTGGTCCGCCCGCCCTTCGCCAGGGCGGCGATGTCGTCCTTGGGTTCTGCAAGGGGCACGTCCTGCGCCACGGAACTCTTTTCCCCCTCCCGCATCATGTTTTGCCGGTGATAGCGATATTTACGGACAGCGCGACGCTTATTCGGCGCGCAGCGGGCGGGCGAGCAGTGCGTCGATTACGGCCCCAAGCGGCGCGGCATCTTCCAGCAGCGCGCAGACCGCCTCCACCACCGGCATTTCGATGCCGACGGCGCGCGCCGCGTCGCGCAGCACGGGCGCGGTGAACGCGCCCTCCGCCACGGTGCGCCGGTTGGCCATTAGTTCCGCAGCGCTCCGCCCCTCGCCCAGCCCCTTGCCGAGGGAAAAATTGCGCGAGTTGGTCGAGGAACAGGTAAGGACGAGGTCGCCCAGACCCGACAGGCCGCCCAGCGTCTCCGCCCGCGCCCCGCGCGCGAGGCCGAAGCGCGTCATTTCGGCAAACCCGCGCGAGATGAGGGCTGCGCGCGCGTTGAGGCCAAGCCCGGCGCCTTCGGTCACACCACAAGCGATGGCGAGAACATTCTTGACCGCGCCGCCGATCTCCGCGCCGATGACGTCGTCGGACAAATAGGGGCGGAAGGCCGGCCGCGCGATCCGCGCCGCAATGCGATGGCCAAGGTCCGCGTCGGCGCAGGCGAGGGTGATCGCGGTCGGCAGCCCCTTGGCCACCTCATGCGCGAAGGTCGGGCCTGACAGGACGGCGACGGGCGACGAAGGCTGCGCGTCCTGGGCGACTTCCGACATCAGCAGGCGCGTACCCGCTTCTATGCCTTTGGAACAGAGCAACAGCGGCACGCCCATGGGCGCCTCTGCCAAAACGGCGCGCAGATGCTGCGCCGGGCTGACGACCAAGAGCAGGTCGCGGTCGGCCATGTCGGCCATGTCACCGGTCGCGCGGACGGATGGGGACAAGGGCAGGCCGGGGAGATAGAGCGGATTTTCATGCGTCTGATTGACCGCGTCGACCACCTCGCGTTCGAGCGCCCAGAGCCGGACATCCTCCCCGTCGCCGGCCAGAAGTTGCGCCAGCGCCGTGCCCCAGGCGCCCGCGCCCAATATGCCCGCCTTCATGGGTCCCGCTCCCCTCATGCCTTGACGCCCGCGCCGCGCGCCTTCTCCGCGTCCGGATCGAGCGGCCAGCGCGGCCGCGCGGCGATGGTGAGATCGTCGATCAGGCCGGCGGCGTATCTTTCCGCGCCCGCCCAGGCAATCATCGCCGCATTGTCGGTGCAAAGCCAGAGCGGCGGCGCGACGAAGGGCAGGTCGTGGCGCGCCGCCAGTGACGTCAGCGCGCTCCGCACCGCCTGATTGGCGGCGACCCCGCCTGCCACGACCAGCGCGGTGACGCCCTCGCTCGCGACGAGCGCCCGCTGCGTCCGGTCGATCAGGCAGTCGATCACCGCAGTCTGGAAACTCGCAGCGATATCTTCGGGCTTATGCACGCCGGACTGGGCGGCGCGCATCACCGCGCTTTTGAGGCCGGCGAAGGAAAAATGCGGCTCATCCGTCCCCACGAGTGGACGGGGCAGCGGCACGGCCTTGGGATTGCCCCTCTGCGCTGCCCGTTCCACCGCCGGCCCACCGGGAAAGCCGAGGCCGAGCAGCTTGGCGGTCTTGTCGAAGGCCTCGCCCGCCGCATCGTCGATCGTGGTGGCGAGGCGGCGATAGCGCCCCACGCCCTCGACCCGCAGCAACTGGCAATGGCCGCCCGACACCAGCAGCAGCAGATAGGGAAATTGCAGCGACGGATCGGCGAGGCGGGGCGACAGCGCATGCCCTTCCAGATGGTTGACCGCGACCAACGGCTTGCCCGCCGCGTGGGCGAGCGCCTTGCCGGTCACGAGCCCGACCATGACGCCGCCGATCAGCCCCGGCCCGGCGGTCGCGGCGATCACGTCGACATCAGCGAGCGTCATCTTCGCGTCGGCCAGCGCCGCTTCGACCAAAGGGGTCAGCGCCTCGACATGCGCGCGCGCGGCGATTTCAGGGACGACGCCACCGAACGGGCGATGCGCCTCCTCCTGCGTGGCGAGGCGATGGGCCAGCACCTCTCCCTTGGCCGTCACCAGCGCCGCTGCGGTTTCATCGCAGCTCGATTCCAGGCCAAGGATGATCGTCATTCACCCTTCCCTCTAAAGCCCTCGCCCGGTAGAGCAAGCCGCCTATGCCGTTTCCCGATCGACCGTTGCGCCTTGGCACCCGTGGTTCCCCGCTTGCGCTGGCGCAGGCGCATATGTCGGGCGAAGCGCTGCGCGCGGCGCATGGCTGGCCGCAGGAGGCGATCGCGACGGTGATCGTCCAGACCAGCGGCGATCGCATCCAGGATCGCGCGCTCGCCGACATCGGCGGCAAGGCGCTGTGGACCAAGGAACTCGACCGTGCGCTGACCGAGGGCGAGATCGACTGCGCGGTACATTCGATGAAGGATGTGGAGACCGCGCGACCCGACCACATCGCCATCGCCGCGATGCTGCCGCGCGCCGACATGCATGATCGACTGATCGGCACTGACAGCCTCGCGTCCCTTCCCGCCGACCCGGTCGTCGGCACCAGTTCGCCGCGCCGCGCGGCGCAGGTTCTGCGGCTGCGCCCCGACGCGCGCATCGTGCTGTTTCGCGGCAATGTCGCGACCCGGCTCGCCAAGCTGGGGGCGGGCGAAGTGCACGCGACGCTGCTCGCTGCCGCCGGGCTCGACCGGCTGGGCCAGAGCGAGATCGGCACCGAAATGCCGATCGAACTGATGCTCCCCGCCCCCGCGCAGGGCGCGGTCGGGATCGAGACGCTCGCAGGCAATGCGGAAATGCTTGGGCTTCTCGGCGCGATCAGCCACGCGCCGACCTTCGACTGCGTCATGGCCGAGCGCGCGGTGCTGCGCGGCCTTGGCGGCACCTGCCATTCGCCGATCGCGGCGCTGGCACGGCTGGAGGGCGGCGCCATCCATCTGCTCGCCGAGATCATAAGTCCTGACGGCAAGGAGACGATATCCGACGAAGCGCGGATCGCGCGGGGGGATGAAGACGCGGCGCTCGCGCTCGGTCGCGCCCTGCTGGACCGGGCCAGCCCAACGCTGCGCGCCCTGTTCGAGCCATGATGCCGCTTATCGTCCTTCGGCCCGAACCGGGCGCGGGACAGACGGTGGCGCGGGCCGAAGCGATGGGACTTGCCGTGCGCTGCCATTCGCTATTCGCCGCGCAGCCGCTGAACTGGGGCGCGCCGCCGCCGGACAAGTTCGACGCGCTGCTGGTGACGAGCGCGCAGACCGCGCGGCTGGGCGGCCCCGCGCTCGACCTTTATGCTTCCCTTCCCACCTATGCGGTAGGGGAGGCAACCGCCGCTGCGCTGCACGCGCGGGGCTTTGGTAACGTCGTTTCAGGATCGAGCGACGGCACGGCCATAGCCGCCCAGATCGCAACCGACGGCCATCGCGCCGTCCTGCATCTTGCGGGCGACATGGTTGCCGCGATCGACGCCGGACCGCTGCGTATCACTCGCGTCGCCGTCTACACCATGGCCGAGAGTCAGGCTGGCGACGCCCTGCGCGCCGACATTGCCGCTGGCGCGATCATTCTCGTCCATTCCCCGCGCGCCGCCGCCCGGCTTGCAGAACTCGCGCCCATGGACCTGCGCGCGGCGAGCCATGTCGCCGCGATCAGCCCTGCCGCCCTTAATGCCGCGGGCCAGGGCTGGGCCAGCGCGTCTGCCGCCGACCTGCCCCGCGACGACAGGGTACTGGCCCTTGCCGTGCGATTGTGCGAAGACTTGGGCGATCGAGCGGGAAAGAGGGCAACATGAGCGAGCAGGAGGGCATAGAGCGCATCGCGCCCGTGCAACCACCGGTGGCCCCGCCCCGGCGCCCGGCCGCTTGGCCGCTGGTGGTAGGGATTATCCTGGCCTTTGCCATCGGCGTTGCCCTGACCCTGTGGGCCCTGCCGCAGATAGACAAGTTGCGCGGCGACGCGCCCCAACCGGTGCGCGCAACACCCGCCGCCACTATCCAGCCAGCCCCAGTCGTCGCGCCCTCGCTCACTGATCAGTCCGCACAAGTGCTGGACGATCGTGTCCGGCAACTTGAAGCGCGGCTCGACCGCATCGCGCTAGAGGCGCAGGCCGCCTCGGGCAACGCCGTTCGGGCAGAAGGGCTGTTGGTTGCCGTCGCCGCGCGGCGCGCGCTCGATAGCGGCGCGCCGCTGGGCTATGTCGAGGGACAATTGCGCCTGCGCTTCGGTCAGGCGCAACCTCGCGCGGTGGCCACGGTCATCAACGCGGCGAGCGAGCCGATCACGCTCGGCGACCTGCGCGGCGGACTGTCTTCACTTTCAACGTCGGTTACGCGCCTGCCTGCGAGCAGCAACTGGTGGGACGCGCTCACCCATGAGGCGCGCGAGTTGGTGACGATCCGCAAGGCGTCGGCGCCCTCACTGCGCCCGCAGGCGGCGCTGGAGCGTGCGCTGCTCTATATCGAATCGGGTCGCGTCGGCGCTGCCCTGGCGGAGGTCGAACATATGCCCGGTCGCGCCGCAGCCGGGCGGTGGATGCAGCAGGCGCGTCGTTATGTCGAGGCGCGCCGCGCCCTCGACCTGATCGAGGCGGCAGCGATCCTGGAGCCTCGACAGGTCCGCGCGCCTGAAATCGTGCCGCCCCAGCCGGCGCCGCCTGCCGAGACGCCCTCCCCCACGCCCTGATCGGCCGAACACGCCCGATCGTTCGCTTCGTCCCGAAACCGATGGACGCGCGCGACGTTTGTCATGAGAATGTCATCTTTGCCTTCGGGCCAGGGAATGATTCTCGTGCCATCTTACGTCAATGCCGTCGCCGATTTTTGGAAAGGCCGTCTTGCGCCGGGTCCGCGCGCGCCGGTGCTGCCGCCGGTCGCGCAGCTTATCGGCAATGCGCTTATGCCCTTCAATCTCTCACGCACCCGCGCGCAGGCAGCGTCGCTCGCCGCCGACATGCGGGGCGACGGGCGCGCCATATTGCTCCTCCCCGGCCTGCTCGCATCCGAACAACGAATGGAGCCGCTGCGCGCCATATTGGAAGCGGGCGGCTATCGCGCCTTTGGTTGGGGCTTGGGCCGAAATTTCGGTCCGCGTATCGACAGTCTTGAGCAGATCGGCCGCCGGGTCGAGGATATCGCAGCCGCGACGGGTAAGAAGGTGACGCTCGTCGGCTGGAGCCTTGGCGGCTTGTTCGCGCGCGAATATGCCAAGTTGCCCGGTGCGCAAGCGGCAGGCGTCATCACGCTCGGTACGCCCTTTTCAGGCGATCCGCGCGCCAACCATGCCTGGCGGCTTTACCAGTTGGTGTGCGGCTATCCAGTCGATCGCCCGCCCTTTGCCTGCATCGTCGGAGAAAAGCCGCCGGTGCCCACGATCGCCCTATGGTCGGCACGCGACGGCGTTATCATGCCCGAATGCGCGCGCGGCCGATCGGGCGAGCGCGACCGCGCGATCGAGGTCGATTGCACGCATATGGGTTTTGCCGTCGCGCCCGAAGGTATCGCGGCGGTCGGCAAGGCGCTGCGCCTGCTCACCGCCTGACCGGTCAAGCTTCCAGGCGCCGCAACGCCTCTTCCCGCTCGATCAACGGCAACAGCGCGCCCATATCCGGCCCATGATCCAGTCCCGTGAGCGCCCGGCGCAGCGGCAGGAACAGCGCTTTCCCCTTGCGCCCGGTCTGCGCCTTGAGCGCGCCGGTCAGCGCCGCCCAGACCCCGTCATCCTGCGGCAGATCGGCAAGAATGCGCCCTGCCTCCTCCAGAAAGGCGCGATCCTCCGCTCCGGGTGACGGCGCGCTGATTGGCCCGGTGACGATCCGCCACCAGTCGGCCGCCTGATCGACCCGGTCGAGATTGGGCCGGATCGCCTCCCACCCAGCCTCCCCCATGCCCTGCGGCAATCGCGGCGCGACGGCGGCATAGGGAAGCTGATGCACGATCTTCTGGTTGAGCGTCGCAAGCTCTCCCTCATCGAAGCGCGCGGGCGCGCGGCCGAAATGCGCAAAGTCGAAACTGTCGATCAGCGGCGCGACATCGCCAAAGGGCTCCACCGCCTTGCTGCTGCCGAGCCGCGCCAGCAGCGAGACGAGCGCCATCGGCTCGATCCCTTCCTCGCGGAAATGCGCGACGCCAAGCGAGCCCAGCCGCTTCGACAGCTTGCCTTCGCTCCCCGTCAGCAACGCCTCATGCGCAAAGGCGGGGAGCGGCGCGCCTAGGCTTTCGAACATCTGGATCTGCGTCGCGGTGTTCGATACATGATCCTCGCCGCGCAACACATGGCTGACACCCATGTCGATGTCATCGATCACCGAGGGCAGGAGGTAGAGCCACGATCCGTCGCTCCGCCGCACCACCGGATCGGATAGCAAGGCGGGGTCGAAACGCTGGTCGCCCCGGATAAGGTCGTGCCAGACGATCGGCGCGTCATGGTCGAGCCAAAAACGCCAATGCGGGCACCGGCCTTCCGCCTCAAAAGCCGCGCGCTGCGCGTCGGTCAGCGCCAGCGCGGCACGATCATAGACCGGGGGCAGACCCCGCCCCAGCAGGATCTTGCGCCGCAGATCGAGTTCCTGCGGCGTTTCATAGGCGGGATAGATCCGCCCGGCGGCCCGCAATTGCTCGAACCGCGCCTCATAGAGGTGGAACCGATCCGACTGCTTCTCCTCGCCATCCCAGTCGAGCCCCAGCCATTGTAGATCGCTGCGGATCGCGTCGGCATATTCGACGCGCGACCTTTCCTGGTCGGTGTCGTCAAGCCGCAGCAGGAAGCGCCCGCCGCTCTTGCGCGCGAACAGCCAGTTATGGAGCGCGGCGCGGATGTTGCCGACATGGAGGTGGCCGGTCGGCGAAGGCGCAAAACGGGTGATGACGGTCATGATCGGCTTTCCTATCCGCCGCTGCGGAATGCATGGGTGATCGGATAACGCCGGTCGCGCCCGAAGCTGCGAGCGCCGATCTTGACGCCCGGCGGCGAGCGGCGGCGGGCAGCTTCCGCTGCATAGAGCCGCTGCTCGACATCGGCCAGCAGAGTCCGGTCGAACCCGCGCGCGACAAGCTGCTCGACCGACAGGTCTTCCTCGACGAGGCCATAAAGGATCGGATCGAGCAGTTCGTGCGAAGGCAGGTCGGTTTCGGCTACGGCGTCGATCGGTCGCTCCGCCATGACCGGCCCCGCCGGCCCCAGCCCGCGCGCCGGCCGGCTGCCGTTACGCCACTGCACCAGATCGCGGACGGTCGTTTCATAGACGTCGGCGACGACGCTGAAGTCGCCGCATGCGTCGCCACGCCCGAGTGAAAGCCCCGTCTTGTCGAGAGTGGCAAGCGGCATGAAGCCCGATCCGGCTGCGAGCGCCCGCAGCGCCAGCCCATTCAGGCTGCGCCCGCCCTCTGGACCGAGCACCGCCGTCAGCGCCGCCGCCGCAGCGCCCAGCGGCACATCGTCGCATGCCACGCCCAGCCTTGCCGCGCAGGCCCGCGCGTCATCCGCATTGCCCGGCAACAGCAGCAAGCAGCGCACCCGCTCCGGCCCCAGCGCAT
>JBEVMZ010000169.1:0-2949 GCA_040508335.1 Sphingobium sp. | reverse complement strand
AGAAAGGTGCGAGGAAGTTTGCATAGACACTCCGTCAGGCCCCGGACAGGCTCTGCAGTTGCAGGATGGGCAGCAGGATGGACAGGATGATGACCGCGACGATGCCGCCCATCGCGATGATGATGATCGGCTCTAGCATGGCGAGCGCGGCGGAGGTGAAGGCGTCGAATTCGCGTTCGAGATAGTCGGCGGCGCGTTCGAGCATGGTGTCGAGCCGCCCCGCGCTCTCCCCGCTCGCGGCGAGATAGACCAGCAAAGGCGGGAAGACGCCGGCGCGGCGTAGCGCCGCCGACAGACTGCCGCCGCCCCTGATCGCCTCGACGATCTCGTCCGACGCGCGGCGCAGGACGCGATTGTGGACGGTGCTGGCGGTCAGCGCGAGGCCCTCCATCAGCGGCAGGCGGCTTGCCACCATGGTCGAGAGGGTGCGCGCCATGCGTGCGGCGTGGAGGTCGCGGATCAAACGGCCGATGACCGGCAGGCGCAGCAGCGTGGCGTCGAAGCGGTAATGGAAGGCGTCGTTCTTCATGGCGCGCCAGAACGCAAAGCCGCCGAGCGCAAGCAGGATGAGCAGCAACCACCAATAGGCGGCGAGGAAGGCGGAAAGGCCCATTACCACGCGGGTGAGCAGCGGCAGTTCCTGCCCTACCGTGTCGAATTGCTCCACCACCGTGGGCACGACGAAGATCATGAGCGCGGCGACGACGAAGACGGCGAAACCTGCCAGGACGCTGGGATAGGCTATCGCGGTGGTGACTTTCGAGCGGATGACCGCCTGTCGCTCCATGAGGTCGGAGAGGCGCTCCATGATCGTGGGCAGGCTGCCGGAGCTTTCGCCCGCCGACATCATTGCGCGATAGAGCGGCGGGAAGCTGCGCGGCTCGGCGCCCAGCGCGTCGGCGAGGCGACGGCCTTCGAGGACGCCGCCATGGACCTTGCCGACGATGGCGCGGACGTGCGGCTGTTCGCTCTGCCGGCCGATGGTGCGTAGCGACTCTTCGAGCGGGCTGACCTGGATCAGCGTGGAAAGCTGGCGGGTGAAGAGCGTGAGTTCCTTGGCGCTGAGGCGCGGCGCGCGCAGAGAGAGCGATGCCCGCTTGCGCGCGACATCGACCGCGCCGGGTTCGAGGCGGACGATGAAAAACTTGCGCGCGTCGAGCTTGGCGCGCGCGTCCTCCACGGTATCGGCCTTGATCGCGCCCTTGCGCTCGCGGCCGGCGGGATCGATGGCGATATAGTCGAAGTCACTCATTGCCGATCGTTTCCATCGGCGTCGTGTCGCGGCGGGAGACGCGGATCGCTTCCTCGGCGGTCGTCTGTCCGTCGCGCACGAGGGCGCGGGCAGCTGAGCCCAGATTGGGCGCATTGAGGAAGGCGTGGCGCGCGATCAGCGACTCATCGCCGCCATCGTTGATGAGGCGGCGGATGGTGTCGTCCACGCGGATGGCTTCGAACACGCCGATGCGGCCCTTGTAGCCGGTACCACTGCATTCGTCGCAGCCGCGCGCGCGGTAGATGATGGTGCCGGGGTCGAAGCCCAGCAGCGCGCTGGCCGACTTGTCCGCCTGCACCGGCTCGCGGCAATTCTGGCAGAGGCGGCGCACCAGCCGCTGGGCGATGACGGCGCGCAGGGTGGAGGCCAGCAGGAAGGGTTCGACCCGCATGTCGCGCATCCGCGTGATCGCGCCGACCGCGTCGTTGGTGTGGACGGTCGAGAGCACGACATGGCCGGTCAGCGACGCCTGCACCGCAATCTCGGCGGTTTCGCGGTCGCGGATTTCGCCGATCATGACGACGTCGGGGTCCTGGCGCAGGATCGCGCGGAGGCCGGCGGCGAAGGTCAGGCCAACCTTGGCATTGACCTGTGTCTGGCCGACGCCCTCGATCGCGTATTCGACCGGGTCCTCGACGGTCAGGATATTGCGGCTGCCATCGTTGAGCTGGCGCAGGCCCGCATAGAGCGTCGTCGTCTTGCCGGAGCCGGTCGGGCCGGTGACGAGGATGATGCCATTGGGTTCGGACAGCCCCTCGCGGAAGATCCGATCGGGCGCGCCGGTCATGCCGAGCAGGTCGAGGCTGATCCCGGCATTCTCCTTGTCGAGAATACGCAGCACCACGCGCTCACCCGCGCGGCTCGGCAGGGTGGAAACGCGCACGTCGAGCAGCTTGCCGCCGAGCGTCAGGCCGATGCGTCCATCCTGCGGCACGCGGCGCTCGGCGATGTCCAGGCGGGCCATGACCTTGATGCGGCTGACGACGACGGGCGCGACATGCGGCGGCATGCGCAGTGTTTCGCGCAGCAGCCCGTCGATGCGCATGCGTACGACGAGGCCGGTTTCATAGGGCTCGATATGGATGTCCGACACGCCCTGCCGCGCGGCCTCGGCGATGATGCCATTGATAAGGCGGATCGCAGGCGCGTCGTCGGCGCTATCGAGCAGATCGTCGGCGGTGGGGATATCGGCGGCGAGGATGTCGAGCTCGTCCGCGCCGACCTCCAGCGAGCCGGCCATCGCGGCGGCGCTACCGTCCATTGCATAACGGTTCGACAAATGCCGGTCGAATTGCGCTTCGTCGACGAAGCGGACGTCGAAGCTGCGTGCGAGATGGCGGCGGACTTCGAGCAGGACGCGCGGGTCGCTCCCGTCGCGCAAGGCAAGGCTCAGCCGGTCGCCGCCTTCGGGGAGGATGACGACGCCGTTCTTCCGCGCGAAGAGATAGGGGATGTCGATGGGGCGGGCGAGGATATGGGGGGCCGCTTCGTCCTTCCCTGCGTCCCCGCTCATCGCGCGCCCTCGCTCGCCGGCACATCGACCGGGCGGACGACGCCGCTCGACTGGCGCATGGTGGGTTCGATGAGCTGCGGCGGCACGGCGGTCGGGGCGATCACCGCATCGCCAGGCGCGGCGGCTGCGGCGGGCGGGGTCGCGCCCATATAGTCGCGCACCA
>JBEVMZ010000155.1:0-14516 GCA_040508335.1 Sphingobium sp. | reverse complement strand
CCTGTGGATTGGGCGACGCCATGCCGCTGGTTCCCGCGATCGAGCGCGCGCGCGCCTATGTGCGCGCGGGGCTGAAACTTGCGCCGGGTCTGGGGCAGGGGCATGGGCCTCTGGGTGTGCCGCATGGTTTCCTAGCTCATGCCTGACTTCACCCATGAGCGTCGCTATCGTCCCGGTCTGGTTGCCGGCGTCGATGAGGCGGGGCGGGGGCCGCTCGCCGGGCCGGTGGTTGCCGCAGCCGTCATCCTGAACCCGCGTACCGCGCCCAAGGGCCTTAACGACAGCAAGCAACTGACCCCCGCGCGCCGCGCCGCGCTGGAAGGACCGATCAAGGATAAGGCGGTCTGCTGGCGCATCGGCATGGCGTCGGTCGAGGAGATCGACCGGCTCAACATATTGTGGGCGACGCTATTGGCGATGCGGCGCGCGATGGAGGCGCTCAGCGCCGATTGCGCGCATGTGCTAGTAGACGGCAATTTCAATCCGCACGGGCGCTGCCCCGACTGGCGCTGGCAGTCCACCGCCGTGGTCGAAGGCGACGCCAAATGCCTGTCGATCGCGGCTGCCTCCATTCTTGCAAAGGAAGCGCGCGACCGGATGATGGTGGAGGCGGCGGCCGCACATCCCCATTATGGCTGGGAAACCAACAAGGGCTATGGCAGCGCCCGGCATCTGGCGGCGCTGCGCGAACACGGGCCGACGCCGCTGCATCGCCGGAGCTTTGCGCCGGTGGCGCAACTTACGCTGCTTTGAGTCGCCTGTAGCTTCAGGGAGCGTCCAGCTCCTCCAGATCGGTGAAGCGCTGCGACCAAAGCGCGCCATAGACGGCCATCCAGCGTACCACCGGCCCCAGCCCCTTTACCCGCGCAGCATAGAGGGTTTCCCGCCCCGCACGGCGCACCGTGACGACGCCCGCGCGATGAAGCTTGGCCATGTGGCGCGAGACCATGGGCTGCGAGACGCCTGAAATCGTGGTCAATGCGTGGACGCTTTGCTCGCCATTGCGCGTGAGATGTTCGAGCAGCGCGCGGCGGGTGCCGTCGGACAGGGCTTTGAACAGGGCATCGCAGGCTGCCGCGCTATCCTTCGTCGAGGTCGATTTGGTCATCGGCTTCGCATAACTATCTGGTTATGACTGGGCAAGCTGGAAGCGCTGTTTTGATGCAGAAGCGGCGTGAACTGAAAAATAATTGCGGCTATCCGCTTGGTGAGTCCGCCGCGCCACACCCACGATATGTTGAGTCCGGCGCCCTCTTGAGACTCAATATGTCGTGGCGCGAGCCGGGGCGACGGCCCCTTGCCTTGAGGGGAACATGATTAATGGGCGGACTACCGAACTTGACGCCGGAGTCCTGAGGACTCATCGCTATTCCTCAAGGAACATGCGGGGGCAAAATGGGCGTGATGGAAGCTGTCGCGAAGACGCGACGAAAAAAGACGATCGTGCCGGTCGAGATCGAGGCCGACCGCCTGCTGCGTGGCGATTGCATCGCGCAGATGGCCGCGTTGCCCGACGCGTGCGTCGACATGGTGTTTGCCGACCCGCCCTATAATCTTCAGCTGGGCGGCGACCTGTTCCGGCCGGAGGGCGGTCGCGTCGATGCGGTCGACAATGATTGGGACAAGTTCGACACGCTCGGCGCCTATGACCGTTTCACCAAGGCGTGGCTGCGCGAGGCGCGGCGCATCCTGAAGCCCAATGGCACCATCTGGGTAATTGGCAGCTATCACAACATCTTCCGCGTCGGCACTGCCTTGCAGGATGAGGGCTTCTGGATCCTCAACGACATTATCTGGCGCAAGGCCAACCCAATGCCCAATTTCAAGGGCACGCGCTTTACCAACGCGCATGAGACTCTGATCTGGGCGAGCCAGGGCGAGGACGCGCGCTATACCTTCAATTACAAGGCGATGAAGACGCTCAACGACGAACTGCAGATGCGTTCCGACTGGGTGCTGCCGATCTGCGGCGGGCAGGAGCGGCTGAAGCGCAACGGGACGAAAGCGCATCCGACGCAAAAGCCCGAGGCGTTGCTTTATCGCGTGCTGCTCGCCTGCACAAAGCCGGGCGACGTCGTGCTCGACCCGTTTTTCGGCACCGGCACGACCGGCGCGGTGGCCAAGCGTCTTGGCCGGCGCTGGATCGGCATCGAGCGCGAGGAAAGCTATATCGAGGTCGCGCTGGAGCGGATCGCCGACGCGCTGCCGCTCGATGAATCCGCGCTCACCATCATGCAAAGCGCGCGATCGCAGCCCAAGGTCGCATTCGGTACGCTGGTCGAAACGGGCTATTGCGTGCCGGGTACAGTTCTGACCGACGTCAAGCGCCGCTGGCGCGCGCAGGTGCGGGCCGACGGGTCGCTGGCGGTCGAGGCGCAGAACGGATCGATTCACAAGCTGGGAGCCGCGCTACAGGGCGCGCCGAGCTGCAATGGCTGGACCTTCTGGCATTATGAGGAAGGCGGCGCATTGCGGCCGATCGATGCGCTGCGGCAGACCTATTTGCTGGCCACGCAGCCCTGACAAATAGGTCATCAGCTCTGCCGATTTGGGCGCCATCATCGAAGGCCGTCTTTGGAAGAGTGCCGGGATGCCACTGTCACGGCAACGACGAGCCGAGAGGGGTTTAGATGCTGCCCGACCTGCCACGCGATACGCGGCTTTATCTCCGCCCCGTCTGGTTCGCGCCGTCCCCTTATGGCCGCGACGGCATGGTGGCGAGGCTTGGCAACGGACTGCTCTGGTTCCAGGGTTATGAGGTGACGGCCTTGCAGGGCGCGCGGCGGCTTACCCGCGTCACTGTGCAGGTTTCGGACTTTGACACCATGGTCGCGCACCTGCCCGATCCGTTGGCCGCCCGTGCGCGTCTGCTCGCGGCGAATATTTCGGCGCAGCGGCCGCCGCTGGCGCTGGGCGAGCGCACCATCCGTTTCGATGCGCCGCAGGTCATGGGCATTCTCAACATCACGCCCGACAGCTTCTCGGACGGCGGGCAATATCTAAGCGATCCGCAAGGCGCCGCCGATGCCGGCTTTGCGATGGCGGCGGCAGGCGCGGCACTTGTCGACGTCGGCGGCGAATCGACACGGCCGCGTGCGGAAAAAGTCTGGGAAGGCGACGAGATCGTGCGCGTCGTTCCGGTAATCGAACGGCTGGCGGCGGCCGGCGTCGCGGTATCGATCGACACGCGCAAGGCGGCCGTGATGGAAGCCGCGCTCGCTGCGGGTAGCGCCGTCGTCAATGATGTGAGCGCACTGGCGCATGATCCGCGCGCTCTGGAGGTCGTGGCCAGGGCCGGCTGCCCCGTCATCCTGACGCATGCGCCGTCGGCCGGCGACGATCCGCATGCCAATCCGGCGGGCTATTGCGATGTCGTGGCCGACGTGTTCGACCATCTGGAGGTACGCATCGCTGCCGCGCAGGCGGCGGGCGTCGCGCGCGACCGGATCATGGTCGACCCCGGCCTGGGCTTCGGCAAGTCGCTCACCGACAATCTGGCGCTTGTGAACGGGCTTGCCACTTTCCAGGCGCTGGGCGTCCCCCTGCTGTTCGCCGGCAGCCGCAAGCGGCTCATCGGCGCGCTGTCGAACGAAGCGCCTGCAGGACAGCGGCTCGGGGGATCGGTGGCGCTGGCCTTCCACGCGGCGCAGCAGGGCGCGCAGATGGTGCGGGTGCACGACGTGCCCGAAAGCGTCCAGGCGCTGCATCTTTGGCGCGGGCTGGCCGATGCAGGGCTGAGCGCGGTCTAACCTGCGAACTTATTGCGCGGCGTTTGCGGCGTTGCCGGCGTCGGGCACCGTGCTGGCTTGCGCAGCGCTGCCTTGGGCCGGGCGGGCGCCGCCTTCGGGCATGAAGACGCGCAGGCTCTTGAGCACGCCATCGGCAATGCCCTTATATTGTTCGCCCAGCATTTCGGGATAGACGAAGGTCGCGGTCACGATGGAGCCGTTGGGCTGCCGCAGCAGGCGGACGGCGACGGCATTGCCTTCGCCGTCATTGGCGGTGCCCAGATATTCGGTGCTGCTCACGAAATCGCCGTCGACGCCTTCCGATCCGTTGCTGACCTCGTTCACGATCTGCTGGAGCGTCTGATTATTCTCATTGCCCTGCCAGAAGACGCGCGCTTCCGCGCCCGCGCCGGGATCGCGATAAACTGCGCCGGTGGCGTTGCTAGCGCCTTCGTCCTTCATCCAGCCCTCGGGGAACATCATAGCGAAGCCATGTTCCTGATTGATATAATTGCGCTCGTCGGCCTGACCTTCGGCATCCTTGGCATTGGCCATCGCCTGCGCGGCGGCGGCGTTGGCGGCGGCGGCAAGCTCCTCCTGCGTCGGCATGTCGGCGACCGGCTCGGCGCGACCGCAGGCGGCGAGCAGCAGGGCGGGAAGGCAGGCGTAGAAGATCGATCGTGTCATAGCGCGGGTCATGACGCATCGCCGCCGACATTTCAACGGTAGAGGGCGTGGCGGGCCGATCAGGCGGCGCTGTCGATGCCCAGTTCGGCGAGCTTGCGGTAAAGCGTGGAGCGCCCGATGCCCAGCCGCCGCGCGACTTCTGTCATGCGCCCCCGATAATGGCCGATGGCGAGGCGGATGACGTCCGCTTCGATCTCGGCCAGCTGGCGCACATGGCCATCGCCCTCGAACAGCATGATGCCCGGGCCATCCTGATGCGCGGACCGGTTTATCGGCAGGCGGACCGGCGCGCCCGGCAGGCGGCGGCTTTCGATCTGCGCGGCGATCTGCGGGAAGTCCTGCGGTGTCAGAGCATCGCCGTCGCATAATATGGCGGCGCGAAAGAGGGCGTTCTGAAGCTGCCGCACATTGCCCGGCCAGTCATGCTGGAGCAGCAGTGCCAGGGCGTCACCGGTCAGGCCAAGGCTGCGCAGCCCCGGCTGCGTCGCGATGCGCGCCAGCAGATGGCGGCAAAGCGCCGGCACGTCGCCCATGCGCTCGCGCAAGGGTGGCACGGTGAGTTGGACGACGTTGAGGCGATAAAAAAGGTCTTCGCGAAAACGCCCGGCCTCAACCTCTTCGGTGAGGCGGCGATTGGTCGCGGCAATGACGCGGACGTCGACATGGACCGCACGACGCGCACCGACTGGCTGAACTTCGCCATCCTGGAGCACGCGCAGCAGTTTGACCTGCGCGTCGAGCGGCATCTCACTGACCTCGTCGAGGAAGATCGTGCCAAGGTCCGCGCTGGCGAATTTGCCGACATGGCGGTCGAACGCGCCGGTAAAGGCGCCGCGTTCATGGCCGAACAGTTCCGATTCGACGAGATTGGCGGGGATCGCGCCGCAATTGACCGTGACCATCGGCTGCTTGTGGCGGGGCGAGGCGGCGTGAATGGCGCGGGCGACGACATCCTTGCCGACGCCGCTTTCGCCTTCGATCAGGACCGGTACGCGCGCGCGCGCCGCCTTGGCCGCGATGGCAAGCGCGGCGCGGAATTGTGGCGCGGAGCCGACGACATCCTCGAACGACAAGGGGGCGGAGATCTTTTCGGTCAGCGGGCGCAATTCGCCCGCGCCCGCCCCGTCGGCGCGCGTGGCATTTAGCGCTGCGAGTAAACGATCCGGCGCGATCGGCTTCGAGAGATAGTCGGTTGCCCCGGCGCGCATCGCGTCGACCGCGACCGCGACATTATTATGCGCCGTCAGGACGAGGACGGGCAGCGCCGGGCGGCGCGCGCGGATTTCGTGGATAAGAGAAGCGGGGGCGAAGTCGGGGCTCCACTGGTCGAGCAGCACGGCGTCGAGCAGCATGCCGTCCTGCGTCCCCAGCATCGCGACCGCCGTTTCGCCGTCGGCGGCGAATATCGTCCGCCAACCCGCCCGTGCCGCAAGCGCGCCTACGAGGCGGCGTTGTGCGGGTTCATCGTCGATCAGCATCAAAATCGGAACGCCGTCGCGCGCCATCCCAGCCCCTTATCGCTACAGGCCAGAAGCTCTAGCTGGATCGGGTAAAGACCCGCTTAATCCTGATGCATTTCTTTGCCGCGCCGGCTTGAGGCGGTGGTGGCCAACGGTTAAGAGACGGCTCGAAACGAAGCCGAGGAAGGGAAGAATATGGCGGTCGAGACCGATATCAAGGACGCGAAAGAAACCTATGTGAGCTTCGTCGGCCTCGTGAAGTGGGGCACGATCGTGACGGTCCTGATCGCAGCGACCGTCGTCCTCATCATCTCCTGAACGCTGTCGGCGCGATGCGTCCGCGCGTCCGCTCAAGCCATGGGAGGCCGGGCCGCTGAGCCTGCTGCTGGTCTTGCCGCTATCATTGCTCGCCTTGTGTGCGGGGCTGTGGGCGGTGCGCCATCATCGGCCGGCAGTAGCTGACGGGCTGGCCGTCCTGCTGTGCACGCTTTCGACCGTGTCGCTGGCCGGCGCGATGGTCGTCATATTCGAAACCGGGCGCGAAGCGTCGCGCCTGATGGCATTGGCCGCCCTGTTGCTCGGCGCCGTGGCGATGGCGGCTTGTCTGACGGCGACACTGCGTATCGTCGCCGACCCACGCCAGGAGCCGTGATCGCCGCGCTGCCGCTGCTGCCGATCGAGGGTGCGCAAGGGGAGGGCGTGCGCATCCTCGTCATCGTCGCGGCATGTCTGGTGCTGATCCTTTTCCCGCTCGCCTTTGCGCGCTTCGGGCGCGGCGACGTCCGGGTCGGCCCGATGCTGGCAGGGGCGGGGATCGCCGTGATGCTGGGCGCCACGGTCGCGGTCCACGACGCGGTGAGCCTGCCCGAAGTGGCGGGGACGTTGGCGATGGGATCGGGGCTTGGCTATATGCTGGTGCGGCACGCGCCGCTTGCCGGGATCGGGCGGCTGATCGCCGGTGCGATGAGCCTTGGCGGGGTCGGTGGCATGCTGGCAAGCGCCGCGCTCTGGCTTGACCCGCGCGGCCTTGGCTTGGTCGACATGTCCGACAGGGCGCCGACATGGCTTGCAGCCACCGTTTTGGGAAGCGCGACGGCGCTCAGTTTGGTGCTCGCCGCCGCCGGCGCGCATCTGCTGATGCGGCAGGCAGCGCCGAATGCCGCCGCGCTGGCGGGTCTCGCCGGACTTGGCGGGGGTGCCGGATGTCTGCTCGGCGGGTTGGTCGGCAATCTGCCGATGATCGTGAGCGGGGCAGTCGTCTGCGCTGCGGGAATCGGCTTTCGGACCGTGCAGGCTCGGTCCCGCTAAGGCGTGCGGGGTTTGAGCGCCTGCGCCAGCGAAACCGTCGCGCTGCCCCGCCGGGCGGGCGCAGCCTGGCTCGGATCGGGCTTCCAGCCGCTGAGGTAAACGATGTTGAACTGCTCGGCGGTGCGGCCATCCGCGTCCGCCGCCGCCGCGAAATGCGCTGCCGCCTTGCCCAGCACCGCGCGGCGCAGCATCGGCGGACGGGAGGCTAGGATATTGCCCGCCCCCATGCCCCGCAGGTCGCGCATCAGCGCCACGATATCGCCATAGCGCACGCTCAGCGTTTCGCCGTCGGCGACGGGCATCGCGAAACCGGCGCGCACGAGCAGATCGCCCGCCGCGCGCACGTCGACCTGCGGGTGGACATGCTGGCCGGGCCGGTCGCCCTCCGCCGCCATCAGCGCGGCGCGCAGGCGCGGCAGGCTGCCCGCGCCGGTAAAGGCGGCGAGTAACAGGCCGTCAGGGCGAAGCACCCGCCGCGCGAGGATCAGCGCGCCGGGCAGATCCTCCACCATGTCCAGCGTGCCGCATGCGAGCACGAGGTCGAAACTCTGGTCGGCAAAGGGCAGCGCATCCTCCCGCGCCTGCACGCCCCCGGCGGCGCGCGCGGCGCGGAAGCCGGGGTCGGCGCAGGCGACGCGCTTGCCCATCTTCTCGAGTGCGGCGCGTGCGCTGCCGTCCGGCGCGCCAATCACCAGCGCTTCGGGCAAGTCGCGCTGGACGTCGCCCAGCCGGTCGAGCAGTTCGTCGAGCATCAGGCGATGGAGAAAGTCATGCGCGTGGAAATCATGCGTAATCCGGTCACGCCGCCGGGCGCGCAGTACGGGGTCGAAGATGGCGGGCCGGTCGCTCATGCCTGGCCTTGTGCATCGCGCGCGAACGCGGGACAAGGGCGATGATGACCCCCGGCTCCTGGTCCCGCCCCTTACGCATCGCGATCGACTATGCTCTGCCGCCGCGATGTCCCGGCTGCGGCGAAATGGTCGCTGCGGACCATGCCTTCTGCCTCGCCTGCTGGAAGGAGATGCGTTTCTTGGGCGAGCCCTGCTGCGCGACATGCGGTCTCCCCTTCGACCAGGCACAGGGAGAGGGCGCGCGGTGTGACAGCTGTGAGCGGCAACCACCGCCCTTCGACAGCGCCCGCGCCGTTCTGGCCTATGGCGATGTCGCCCGGACGGTGGCGCTGCGCCTCAAATATGGCCGGCGCATCGGCCTTGCGCGGTTGATCGCCGGGCATATGGCGCGGCATGTGCCCCAGGTGCCGGACCTCGTCATCGTGCCGGTGCCGCTCCATCGCTGGCGGCTGTGGTGGCGCGGGTTCAATCAGTCTGCGCTGATCGCCGATCATCTAGGCGCGCGCATTGGCGTGGCCGTTGAAAAACATGGCCTGCTGCGGACGAAGCGAACCGTCCCCCTGCGCGGCATGCGCGCCGACGCGCGTGCGAAGGCGGTCGCGGGAGCCTTCGCTCTGTCGCAGGGTCATAGCCTTGGCGGGCGCACGGTGCTGCTGATCGACGATGTGCATACCAGCGGCGCAACCGCAGCGGCCTGCGCGCGTACATTGAAACAGGGCGGCGTGGAGCAGGTCCACCTGCTCTGTTGGGCGCGCGCATTACGCCAAGGCGATGGCGCCGATTGACAAAGGCGGCCCGAATATCGATTTCGGGTCTTGCGAGGAGTGTGACGGTTACATGGCAAAGGTCGAAATCTATACCAAGGCGTGGTGCGGCTATTGCGCGCGCGCCAAGCGACTGCTCGATGAAAAGGGCGTCGCTTATGAGGAATATGACATCAGCATGGGTGGTCCCAAGCGCGAAGAAATGCTTGCGCGCGTGCCAGGTGCGATGACGGTGCCGCAGATTTTTATCGATGATGCCCATGTCGGCGGTAGCGATGACCTGGCCGCGTTGGAGCGCGAGGGGCAGCTCGACCGGATGCTGGGGCAGTAATCGGCCCGATGCGCGCCGCGATTTTTCAGATGACGAGCGGGATCGACCCGCAGGCGAATGGCGAGGCCATTGCCACGATGGTCGCGCGCGCGGCCGGGGAGGGCGCGGACATCCTGTTCACGCCCGAAATGGCCGGTTATCTCGATCAGGATCGCGCTCGCGCGGCGGCGACGCTGCGCGGGGAGGCGGATGATCCGGTCCTTGCCGCAGTGCGCGAAGCGGCGGCGCGAGCCGGGATATGGGTGCATCTGGGGTCGCTGGCGATCAAGGATGCGCGGAGCGACGGGCGCTGGGCCAATCGCAGCTTCATGATCGACGGCAGCGGCGAGATCCGCGCGCGCTATGACAAGATCCATTTGTTCGACGTGGATCTGGCGACCGGCGAACGCTGGCGCGAATCGGCGGTCTATGGACCGGGCGAGCAGGCGGTCGCGGTCGATACGCCGTGGGGGCGGATGGGGTTGTCAGTGTGCTACGACATGCGTTTCCCCGACCTTTATCGCGCGCTCACCAATGCCGGGGCGACGATGCTGCTGACGCCGGCCGCTTTTACTGTGCCGACCGGCCGCGCCCATTGGCACGTCCTGCTGCGCGCCCGCGCGATCGAGGCGGGCTGTTTCGTCATCGCTGCTGCGCAGACCGGACGCCACGCCGATGGGCGCGAGACATTCGGCCACAGCCTGGTCGTAGACCCTTGGGGTGAAGTACTGCTCGACATGGGTGAGGGGGAGGGACTGGCCTTTGCCGATATCGACGTGTCACGGGTCGAGGCGATACGTGCCCGCGTGCCTGCGCTTGCCAACCGCCGCGCGATCCCGGTGGACGTGACGCTGGCATGATCGTGTTCGACCTCAAATGCGAGGGTCAGGGTCATGTGTTCGAGGCATGGTTCGGTTCGACGACGGATTACGAAGATCAGCGCGCGCGAGGGCTGATCGCGTGCCCGATCTGTGGCGACGATCGGGTGGTAAAGGCGGTGATGGCGCCCGCCGTCGCGGCCAAGGGTAATCGCCAGCCGGCCGCGCCAAGCAGAGCGCCTGCGCCGGTTGCAGCGACGGGCGATGCCACGCGCGTACGCGCGCTGATGGAAGCGCTTGCGACGGCGCAGAAGAAGGTGCTGGAAAATTCGACATGGGTCGGACGCGACTTTGCCGATCAGGCGCGCGCCATGCATTATGGTGAGCAGGATCGTAGCAGCATCCATGGCGAAGTCGCACCGGCCGAGGCGCGTGCCCTTGCGGCCGAAGGGGTGGAGGTCGCGCCCTTGCCTTTCCCGGTGATCCCACCCGAAGCGAAAAACTAGGACGGCAGTTTTACGCCACCACGTGGGCGATGCCGCAGCGCATCTGGTGAACGCGCACTTGAGCAGTGCCTATCCGTACGCCGACCAACGCGGTGATGCTGTTGACCAGCTCGTCGATCAGCGGCGCGGTCGTGCCCAAGACCGTGCCGACCACCGGGACGAGCGGGCTGGTGCCGATATTGAGGCCGAGCAGCGACACCTGAAGCTGCGTCCGCCGCGCCAGACTGGCGGCCACGCCCTGCGTCACATCCTGGGTCGCGACCGTCTTGGCGTCACGCGCGGCGATTTCGGCCGGGGTGAAATGCACCGTCTGTGCCTGCGTCCCGCCGAGCGCGATGGTGGCGTGGCCGCTGATTTTGGTGCCGACGGTCTGTACCAGGGCAGCTGGTCGCGGGTTCGCGCTGACGCCAAAGTCGGTGAGCGCGCCCTCGTCGATATCGGCCAGCGCCGCCGTGCCGACCGACGGCGTGACGTTGAGTGCCACCCCCCGAGAGGGAGACGCAGACGCGCAGTCGATGGCCGACAGCCGCGCTTCGGCGGAGGCGAGTTCGATGTAAAGCGGGATGCGCACGCTCAGCAGCCCCTGCACCGCCGTTGCCACATTGGTTTCGAGGTAAAGCCGTGTCTGCGCCGTCCGTACCACCATGTCGCGCGCGGCGGTGATCGTAAGCAGCGGCGTGCTGGTCTGCCCTGTCCCGGTCACGAGCATCAGGCGCGTACTGGTAAGGCCAGGCACGTTGAGATTGAGGTTGAGTGGGACGGCGGTGCGTGACGGCGGGCTGAGGACCATGCGCAGCACCGTGAAAGCGTCGAGCAGCAGTTCGGGCTGTTGCTCGCGGTTGACGGCGCTGCGCATCGGGCCGAGGTCGATAATGTCTGACAGCCGGACCGTGCGATTGGGGAGGCGCAACGCCATGTTGCGTAAGGTCGCCGAGAGCGGGCTGTGCGCGGCCCCATCGGACAGCGCGCCGACGATATCGGCGAACGGAATGGCGCGATCGAACAATGCACCATAAGGTTCGCCATCGCGCCCGGTCCGCAGACGCAGTGCATCGGCGACGCCAAGCAAGTCGAGGTCGAGCGAGGCGAGGCCCTGCGCGTCCATGACCGACAGGTTGAGTTCGGTCCCCGCCAGCGCCGAGAGCAAGGCATTGGGCAGGCCGCCTTCCACGCGGGCGAGGCCGGTGCCGATCGAGAAGGCGGCCATGTCGGATCGCGCTGCGGTGGCGCGGGCGCGGATGTCGACGCTGTCGCGGCCTACCAGCAGCTTTGCGAAGAAGAGCGGCACGCGCCGTTCCACCTCCAACCGGCTGGCGCCCGCGCGCGGATCACCCGGCAGGAAACGCTGCGCCGGGACGAGCGCCGGGTCGCGCAGATAATGGCCATCTTCGATTGTGAGAAGCCGGACGTTGGCGACACCGCTGCCCTTTAACAACGCGTCGGCACCGGGGCGGCCGCCATTGGTTGCGGCCATCGCTGCGGCGTCGGCCATGCCCTGTAGCTGCCGCTTGGCGAGGTAGAGCGAGCCCATGTCGACTGCGAGGCTGGCTGTGCCCGCAATGATCATCAACGATCCGGCGAGCAGCATCGATATGCCCCCACGCTCGTCGCGGCGCAGCGCGCGCCATCGCCGCCTCATCGCGCGTCTACCTTCACCACCGCCGCGCGCTCCAAAATGGTGGCAGGCAACGGAAAGGGGATGGCCGAGAATATCGGCGCGCCCGCAGGGTCGTAGCGCAGCGTCACGGTCAGAAAGCCGTCCGCTTCACGGACATTGGCGCCGATCGTCGATCCGTTGGGCAGGGGAAAGCCCGCGCGACTCGACGCGAGGCTGCTGTTCACCAGACTGCGCCGTTCCTGCGCGCTCAGCCCTGCCAATGAAACGCGCGCCGCGTCATTCGCCGCCTGCTGAAGGCTATGCGCGGCCATGAACCAGTTGCCATATACCAGCATGCCGCAGAGCAGCAGTATCAACAGCGGCAGGGAGAAGGCGGTTTCGATAAGCACGCTCCCCCGCTGGTTGCGGGACAGCTTATTGCTCGCAAGGACATGTCTGCACATGCGCCGAGCATAGGGATGCGCTTTTGAACGACCGGTGCGTGCCTGTGGCGACGATCGTTGCGTAAAATATGGTGATGTCCGCTCCCGACGCCCGCGAGATTGCCGTGGTTATGAACAAAAAGTTGCGCCCCTGCGCTATTTTGGAGCTGGAATTGCGCGGAATTGGACGCTGCTAGTTCAGCGGCGCGGCGGCGGTTACGACCATCACCGCGCCTTCCGTGCCATATGTACCGAGCAGCTGGACGAGGCCCGCTTCCACCGTCAGCACAGTGCCATCATTGGTAAGCAGCCGCGTGGCGATGCGCCGGTCGCCGTCACCGCGCAGCACGGCCTCCAGCTGCTCGCGCAGGTGCGGACGGGCGGGAAGTTCGACGATGTCGGACAGGCTGACACTCTTTAGTCGCTCCTCCGGCAGTCCGATCAGATCGCAGAAATTGCTGTCCGCCATCTCGATGAAGCCACGCGTCGAAAGGCGGACATGGCCGATACCGGGCAGAAGGCTCATGGCCTTTACGAGCATCGTCGTGGCGTCGGCGGGGCGGTGGCGCTGCACATCCGCCGTCACATCCCGCAACAGCAGGCCGACACCGCCGGCAAATGGAAATGTCTCGAAATGGATCCAGCTGTCGGCCCTGAACGGGGAAGGAATGTCCGCGGCGCCCGATTCGCCTGTCGCCAGGCTGTGCCTGATGTGCGCGGCGGTCAGCGCTTCGGCAAGTTCGGGCAGGACGTCCCACAGCAGGCTTCCTTCCAGCTGCCGGTCCCAGCTTCTGGTCATGGACAGCGCGACATTGTTGGCGAAGCTGATGACGAGGTCGGCGTGGCAGAGGATGATTCCCTGATGCATGCGGCTCGCCAGTTCGCGCGTGCGGTCGACCGCGCCGGCGGCATCCGACAGCGCCATATGATTGAAGCGCTCGACGCCCAGGAAGACGTGGGTTTCGCGGCCATGATGCGTGACGAGGACGGGCTCCTGCGTGCCGACCTCGCGCCAGTGGGCGAAGTTGCGCACCAGTTCCGCCGCAGCCACGCTTCGGCTTCCACGCATTTCCTGCATATCCATCCTCCTTCTTCCCGGATTTTGCGAGAATAGGATGATGCGCGACTTAGCTGGGAAGGAGATTGGTCAGATTTGGGTGGGAGATGGGGCTAATCGCCATATACCCGCTGAAACGCCACCGCGTCGAGGATCTTGCCGCCGGCCATCAGCACGGTGCCGCCACAGGCCAGCGCCAGCAATTGGCCACCATGCCCGGGATATTGCTGCATATAGGCAACGCCCCGCTCCGCTGCGCCGAGAGCGAGCGCATAGATCACGAGAAATGCCTCGAATTTGGTTTTAATTGTGAAGAGACGCTTCACCCGTTCCATCGCGATTCCGCCCAAATTATTGCGTATCGTATAAGGAATGAGTCGCCCGAAAGGTCCCTATGGTCAACAGCGGTTAACCACGATTATGCGGGGCGGCCGTCGGGATGGTCGGACTTTATGCGTTAGAAGTCATAATTAAGCGTCAGGCGGCTGAGCGTATTCATATTGCCTTCGGTGAGGAAGGTTTCCGACTCATATTGGACATTATAGGAAAGCGCCGCCGACCAGCGCTTGCCGACCTTTGTCTGCAGGGTCGAGAGGGTATTGAGCGAGTAGACGCCGCTCTCGGCATAGCCGGCCGCTGTCTGGCGAAAGGACAAGGTCGGCGACATGCGCCACAGGAGGTCGCCCGATCCGCGCACGCCCAGCTTCGTCTCGCTCGGCCCATCGATATAATTGACGTGCCGCACGGCGGGACCGATATCGACGGCAAGGTCGATCGGCTTGCTGACGATCAGCTTGTAACCCACGCCGACCGATCCAGTATAGCGCTCGCCATAGCCGATCGTCGTGTCGCGCTCGAACTGTGTCAGGCCATAGGCGAAGCCGCGCGGGTCGAACTGATAGCGGGGTTCGTAGCTTGCAACATAGCGCTCGCGCGAAACCAGGCCGTTGGCACGGCGATAATCCACGCTGCCGAACAGCTTGTGCG
>JBEVMZ010000106.1:0-12273 GCA_040508335.1 Sphingobium sp. | reverse complement strand
CATTCGATCGGCGACGCCGCGCGCATGATTGCGATGGACGATGCCGACGTGATGCTCGCGGGCGGCGCGGAAAGTGCGATCTGCCCGATCGGCATCGCCGGCTTCGCGCAGGCGCGCGCGCTCTCGACCAATTTCAACGACACGCCCGAAAAGGCGAGCCGCCCCTATGACGTCAACCGCGACGGCTTCGTCATGGGCGAGGGCGCGGGCGTCGTTGTCCTCGAAGAATATGAGCATGCGAAAAAACGCGGCGCGCATATCTACGCCGAAGTCGTGGGCTATGGCCTTTCGGGCGACGCCTATCATGTCACCGCCCCCCATCCGGAGGGCAGCGGCGGCTATCGCTCGATGGAAATGGCGCTCAAAAAGTCCGGCCTCGCGCTCGAAGATATCGACTATGTCAACGCGCACGGCACTTCGACCCCGCTGGGCGACGAGCTGGAGCTGGGCGCGGTCAAGCGATTGTTCGGCGACAAGGTGTCGGGCCTTTCGATGAGCTCGACCAAGTCCGCCATCGGCCATCTGCTGGGCGGTGCGGGCGCGGTCGAGAGCATCTTCTGCATCCTCGCCATGCGCGACCAGATCGTGCCGCCGACGCTCAACCTCGACGAGCCGTCTGAAAGCTGCGCTGGCGTCGATCTCGTCCCCCATGTCGCGAAGGAGCGTAAGGTCCGCGCGGTGCTCAACAACAGCTTCGGCTTCGGCGGCACCAACGCCTCGCTCATCATGAAGGCGGTTTAAAGTCGCCGCCATGCGCCGCGTCGGCCTCGTCATCCTCGCCCTGGGGCTGGCGGTGGCGGCCTTCGTCGCCTTCCGCTTCGTCTATGGCTGGACCGAAGCGGGACCGGCGGAAAAAGAAGTGACGATCGTCGTGCCTGAGGGCGCGACACTTTCGGCCGCCGCCGTCCTGCTCAAGCGGGCAGGGGCGGTGCGTTCGGCCGACGCCTTCCTGACACGCGCCAAGCTGCTGGGCGACGACGACCCAATCAAGGCAGGCGAGTTCGTCATTCCCGCGCAGGCGAGCAACAGCGACATCCTGACCCTGCTTCAGGGCGGCAAGACGCTCACCCGCCTCGTCACCATCCCCGAAGGCATGCCGTCGATCCTCGTCCATGAAAGATTGATGGCAAACGACCAGCTGACCGGCACCATCCCCGTGCCGCCGGAAGGCAGCGTGCTGCCCGACAGCTATGCCTTCGACAAGGGCGAACCGCGCGCCGCCGTCCTCGCCCGCATGCAGGCGGCGATGACCAAGGCGCTCGACAAGCTCTGGGCCGACCGCTCGCCCCGGGCGGTCGTCAAGACACCGCGCGAAGCGGTCATCCTCGCCAGCATCGTCGAAAAAGAAACGGCGGTGCCCAAGGAACGCCCCACCGTCGCGGGCGTCTATGGCAACCGGCTGCGCGCGAACATGATGCTTCAGGCCGATCCGACGATCATCTACCCGATCACCAAGGGCAAGCCGCTCGGCCGCCGCATCCGCAAGTCGGAGATCGCGGCCGTCAACGACTATAACACCTATGCGATGACCGGCCTGCCCAAAGGCCCGATCGCCAATCCCGGCCGCCTCTCCATCCTCGCCGTCCTGCAACCCGCGCAGACCAAGGCGCTCTACTTCGTCGCGGACGGCAAGGGCGGGCATATCTTTGCCGACACCTATCAGCAGCATAATGAGAATGTGCGCAAATGGTTCGAAATCCGCCGCGCCCGCGGGGAACTGTAGGGCAGCATGGTGAGCGGCGTCCCGCGCGACAATGTCGGCCGACATAGGCGGCAGCGGGCGATCCTCAGTCTATTGCCGCTGTCGTTCCTCTATCTTTCGTCCTGTGCAGCTTCGCCCTCCGACCGCAGCATCGCACCACCGCCCGAATATATGGCGATAAACTATGCCGCCATGAGCAGTCGCCTGGGTTACGTCACCAGCCTTGGCTATTTCACGGAAGCGGAGGTTGATGACCCCCGCTGGGAACGCAGCCGGAGAAAGCGCGCGGGACTGAAATATTGCCAGTCCCCGGCGCGTATCGAGCGGCGCGACGTGCGCTGGGTTCCCGCGGGTGACGGTTCGGCACAAAAATGCGCCGTGCTGGTCTACACCTTGCGATGCTTCAAGCCCCGCGACATGATCGACGACGTCGATCCCCCATTCGCCGACGGCCTCGAACGGGACCGGCATTTCATGCTGACGGGGCCGGCCGGCGAACCGTCCGGTCCGGGCTGCGGATCGAAGATCAGAGCGCCTGCCAGGCCGGCCCCATAGCATGACCTGGTAACCCATGACCGACGATTCGCCTGCTCCTCCGCCGTCGCCCATCATCGTGACCGCTTTGATGGGACCGTCCGACTTCGCCTGGGCCGACGCCCTGCGCCGCGCGCATTTCCCCCCGGAGCGCAATCATCTGAGCGCCCATATCACCCTGTTCCACCATCTGCCGCCCTCGGCACTGCCCGAGATCGCCGACCGCCTCAAGCGTCTCTGCGCCGGGCCGCCGCCACGCGCCGCCCTGACCGAGGTCATGATGCTGGGGCGCGGCGTCGCCTATCGTATCGAAAGCCCAGACCTGCTCGCCATGCGCGACGATCTCGCCCACGCCTTCGCCGGCCTGCTGACGCCGCAGGATCAGGCGCGCCCGCGCCTCCACGTAACGGTTCAAAACAAGGTCGCGCCCGCCATTGCCAAAGCGCTCGCCGAAGAGCTGCGCGCCGCCTTCCGCCCGCGCCCCTTCGCCATCGCGGGCCTCGCCGCCTGGTATTATCGCGGCGGCCCATGGGAGCCGGCGATGCGGGCGATGTTTCGCGGCTCGCCCCGGTAACCCGCCTGTATTCGCCGCCGGTGCCGCGCAGACGCGGGTTCAGGCGTCGGGATGGGCGTGGGGGTGGGGCTGGCGTCCGTCGCGGTGATCCTGCGACACGAACAGCCGCCATCCCCGGTGGTCCTTCAGCATCAGCTTATGACAACCGGCACATTTCGACCGCAGATTATAGCTGTCGTCCCACACTTTGGAACGGATAGGCGCGTGACGGCCGAACAGGCAGTGCAGGAGAGTGCGCATCGCGACTCCTCAGAAGAGGGCAGTTAACAGCATCTCAAGCAGATAAGCGTGACGTTCTCATTTCAGCAATAGTTTAGAAATACTATTTGGCATCCCGCTATGGCACACCGATCATATGCTGGCGCGACGGACTGGCGTCGGCGGCCCGGCCTCATCGCCCGGCCGCCTCCCGCTTCAGGCCAGCCCGACCTCCTTCAGCGGCACCGAAGCGTCGGCAAGCTGCGCGGGATCGAGCGCGGCGCCCGCCACGATATGCGCGCGCGCCTGGACATAATCCTTGATCGCATTGACCGCGTCGATCGCGATCAGCTTGCCGGACTTGAGATAAAGCACCGAAAAACTCCGGTTCGCCGGGTCACCGCGCAGGATGGTCTGGTCGTAATCGATCGACAGCCCCACGGTCTGGAGCTTCAGATCATATTGGTTCGACCAGAACCATGGGACGGCATTATAGGGCTCTTCCTTCCCCATGATATGCGCGACGGCGGTCTTTGCCTGGTCGTTGGCATTCTGCACCGATTCGAGCCGAATACGCGCGCCGCGCGCAAAGCCGTTCTCGTGCGACGCGCAATCGCCTACCGCATAGATGTCTGGCAGCGAGGTGCGGCAATATTCGTCGACATCGACGCCATTGCCCCCGCTCGCGCCCGCCGCGATCAGCGGGCCGGTTTCCGGCACGATGCCGATGCCCACGATCACCATGTCGGTGGCGATCCGTTCGCCATCCTGCATCAGCACCGCCGTCGCCTTCCCATCGGCGACCTCGATACAGTCCATCTTCGCACCGGTGCGCAGATCGACGCCATGGGCGCGATGCTCCGCCTCGTAAAAGCGCGACAGTTCCTCGCCCGCCACGCGCGCGAGTACCCGGTCGAGCGCTTCGAGTAGCACGACCTTCTTGCCGAACTTGGAAAGGACGGCGGCTGCCTCCAGCCCGATATAACCGCCACCGATCACGGTGACATGGTTGATGCTGTCGATCTTGGCCATCATCGCGTCGACATCTTCGCGGCGGCGCACGCCATGGACATTGGCCGCGTCCGCTCCGTTGCAGGTCAGCATGCGCGGCGAGCCGCCGGTGCACCATATGAGCTTGCCATAGCCGATCTGCTCATCGCCCGCCGTTACGAACTTGCCCTCAGGGTCCACGCCACGCACGCGCCGGCCGAGCAGCATGTCGATATTGCGTTCGCCCCAGAAAGCCGCCGGGCGGATGAGGATGCGCTCGAACGTCTTCTCGCCCGCGAAATATTCCTTGGAAAGCGGCGGCCGCTCATAGGGCGGCTCCTTCTCGTCGCCGATCATCGCGACCGATCCCTCAAACCCGGCCTGCCGCAACGCGATCCCCGCCTGCGCACCGGCATGGCCCGCGCCTACGATCAGAACGTCATAATAGCTCATTTGCGGGCCTCCCCCTTGCTTCCATCCTTGCGCGGTGGATTGGCGCGCTTTTCCCGCCATGGCAAGGGCGCTTCGTCATGCGAACGGGCGCACGCAAATTGCGGGGCCGCCCATGCGCGCCCCACTGACCACCGCCCCGCGATCAAGAACCAGCTCCGCCCCAGTCGACGACCAGCGGCGCATCCTGCGGCTGCCACGGCGCCGTGCGCAGCATGATCGCGGCGAACAGTGGGGAGCCGACATAGTCCGACAGCCAACGCCGCACGCCCGGCAATTGCTGCGCGTGGAACCATTCGGGATCGACGCCGGCGAACTGCCGCACGAACGGCACGATCGCCGCGTCGGTAAGCCCACGCGCCCCGCCGCACAGATAGGGATGGCGTTGCAGCCGCGCTTCCAGTTCGGCCAGAAAATCCAGCCCGCCCACGCGATGCTCCAGCGGATCGGTGTCGAAGCGCCCGGCATATTTATAGCGGTCGAGATGCCTTTTGAACTGCCCGTCATTCGCGGCGATCAATGCGACATCATCGCGCGCCAGCCAGTCTTCGGGATCGTGCCGCGCAAGTGCCCACCGCATGATCGCCTCGCTCTGGTCGATCACAAAGCCGCCGGGCACGAGCAGCACCGGCACCGTGGCCTTGGGCGATGCCGCCAGCATATCCGCCGGCTTGGCCGACAGTTTGACCTCCCGCAGCGCGATCGGCGTACCGCTGATCGCCAGCGCCGACCGGGCGCGCATCGCATAGGGACAGCGGCGAAAGCTGTAGAGAACCGGGAGCGGCCGCTGCGCACGGGCTGCATCGTCGCGAAAGGGTTCAGATAGCGTCACGGGGTCCAGTCCTTAAGCCAGCGGCGGCGCAAAACATACCTCGGCAAACCGCCGCGTCTTCGCGGGCATAGAAGCCGCGCCATGGCGCCGGCCAATATGGCGCCTCCGAGCAATTCTGCATATCTTACAGTCTGTTAATGCAACTCATCCGATCGACCAACCGTTGATGACCCAGAACGAATAACGACGATGAGGTCAGCAATGCGAACCCATACCGCCCTGAAGGCCAAGCCGCTTTCCTCGTTCCTGCACGGCTATCTGCCGCTCTATCGCGACGACGAGCCCAACCGATGCCCCGGTTGCGGCGGGCAGCAGTGGATCATCGGCCGGATGACAGCCGAATGCGGCATGTGCGCCTCTGCAATCCCGCTCGAAAAGTTCAGCACCTGGAGCGCTGCGCCCCGTGTCGAATGCCGCGGCCCCGCCACCGGAGAACTGCCGGATTATTTGAAGGTCGTGGTCTGAAGCAGCCGCCGCCCGTGGGAGGCAAACCCCCGATGCAGCTTTAAGCCCGCTCTCCGGTGAGGTGAAGACAATAGGGCGCTCGGCCGACACCGGTGGGCGCCCTTGGCCAGCAAGCGGCTATCAGGGGCAAACGCCTCAATCGTCATCACAATTCTATTGCGGCGATGTCACGCTCACGATCCTCAGTACCCGGTCATGGCCGTCACGATCGGGCCAGCGGATCGAATTGCCGGCCTTCATACCGATCAGCCCCGCGCCGACCGGGGTCAGGATCGAGATGCGCCCCGCCGCGATATCGGCGTCGCAAGGATAGGTGAGCTGGACGGTGCGCCGCGCGCTCGTGCCCTCGTCGACGAAATCGATATGCGCGTTCATCACGACGGTATGTTCCGGCAACTCTGCCGGCTCGCACAGTTCGGCCCGATCGAGCTCGGCCAATAGCAGCGCCGCCGATTGCGGCTGCTTACTCTGAGCGCTCAACGCCAGCCCCCATAATATGTCGCATTCGGCGGCGAGGATGTGGATGGCTGGAGGCGTCGAGGGCGAGTGAGTGATGGATTTCATTGAAACAGCTTCCGCATGTTAAAAATTGGACGCGCGCACGGGCGCATCGTTAGTGGTGCACAGGATAAGGCCCGGAACTTGGGCGGCAGCGCCTGCCGAAGTCCGGGCTAGAGACGCGCGGCGAGTTGTCCGGCGTGATCGCAAAAGCGCTGATATGTCGCGGAAGCGTACATCTATCGAAGGTGATGGCCGCGACAAGCGAAGTCAAGCCTGCCGCCGGTCCAGTGGGATATGCAGATGCAATGAGGCGTCAGCGGCTGGCCGCGTTCGGATACAAGCGTATATGGGTGTAAGAAGCGCAAGCGCGTAAACCAGGCTGTGAACTAGCCAGTGCAGTTGCCGCCAAATGCTTGATCTTATGGTAGCGGAGGAGGGACTTGAACCCCCGACACGCGGATTATGATTCCGCTGCTCTAACCAGCTGAGCTACTCCGCCCCAAAGGGCTGCCGGCAGCGCTTGCATCAAGCGCCGCGGCGAGGGGGCGCTATACGCAGGGGCGTCGGCATGGTCAACGGGGTTTCGCGCATCATTTGCGCGTCACCGCCATGCCTTCTGGCAGCATGTCAGGATAGCTCGCCATCGCGTCGGCATCGATCGCCGCCACCGCCTGCGTAATGAGGGGCGCGAGCCTATCCATCTGCGGATTATGCCCCGCGCCCGGCACCGTCACCAGCGCGGAGGGGGAGGGCGCGGCCCTGAACAATGCGTCCGCCTGATCCCGATCGACCCGCTCGTCCGCCGTCCCATAGGTCATGACGAAGGGCGCGCGCAGTTTCTTCGCCGCCGCGACATTGTCCCACTTGTCGGGCAGCAGCGCGCCCATCCCGCCCGGCGCGGACGCGGCGAAACTGTCGAAGGTCGACAGCGTGATCACCCCCGCCACATGCTCATGGGCGGCGACATGCAACGCCACCGCACCGCCCAGCGAATGCCCGACCAGAAAAATCTGTGCGTTCGGCCCCGCCAGGTCCCGCGCTTTCGCCACGAACGCGCGCCCATCGGCGATCAGACCCGCCTCGCTCGGCTTGCCCGGATTGCCGCCAAAGCCGCGATAGGAGGCGACGAGCACATGGTCGCCCTTGCCCGTCAGATATTCTGCATAACGCGCGCCCACCGCCTGGTTGGACCCGCGCCCGTGAAAGAAGATGATGACATCCCGGTCGTCCGCCGCGCCGGGCCAGTAATAGCCGGTCAGGTCAAGGCCGTCGTCCGTGCGCACTACCTCTTCACCGGGCATGGTGCGGACATAGCGCGCCAGTTCAACCGGCGCCGCATCCGCCTTATATATCTGCTCGCGCAGCTGCGCCGAACATGCCGACAGGGCAAGAGCAAAGGAAAGGGCGATTGGCCCGCGCATCGGCATATTTCTTTCCCCATATCCGCCACCGGCGCAACCCGGCGGACGCCGGTGAATTTAGCTTGCATTCATCTTCACCAAGCGCCCTAATGCTGCAACGCACAAGTGGCCATCATGGTCCTCGGGAGGTACTCGACCCTTGCCATTTCACGAAATGCTCGAACCCGACGGGTCGATACGCGCCTGCTATGCACAGGTGCAGGACTGGGTCGAGCGGACGGGCATAGCGGGCCTCAACCGCCGATTGGACGAAGCGGAGGCGATCTTCCGCCGCATCGGCATCACTTTTGCCGTCTATGGCGAGGGCGCGGACCCCGAACGGCTCATCCCCTTCGACCTGTTGCCGCGCATCTTCACCGCGAAGGAATGGCGCGTCCTGGACAAGGGCATCCGCCAACGCGCCCGCGCGTTGAACGCCTTCCTCCACGACATTTATCATCGCGGCGAAATCGTCCGCGCCGGCGTCATCCCGCCCGACATCATCTATCAGAACAGCGCCTATCTGCCGCAGATGGTGGACTTCTCCCCGCCCGGAAAGGTCTACAGCCACATCGTCGGCATCGACATCGTGCGTACGGGACCCGGCAGCTTCGAGGTGCTGGAGGACAACTGCCGCACGCCTTCGGGCGTTTCCTACATGCTCGAAAATCGTGAGATTATGACCCGCATGTTCCCCGAACTGTTCGGGCAGGGCCTGGTCGCGCCGGTCGACGATTATCCCGCCGAACTGCTCAAGAGCCTCAAGGAAGTCGCGCCCCCCGCGTGCAAGGGCGACCCGGTTGTCGTCGTCCTCACCCCCGGCTCGCTCAACAGCGCTTATTATGAACACAGCTTCCTTGCCGACCTGATGGGCGTCGAACTGGTCGAACCCGCCGATCTCTTCGTCGACGAAGGCCGCGTCTGGATGAAGACGACGCTGGGGCCAAAGGCAGTGGACGTCATCTACCGCCGCATCGACGACGAGTATATCGACCCGCTCGTCTTTCGCCCCGACTCGATGCTCGGCATCCCCGGCATCTTCAACGTCTATCGCAGCGGCGGCGTGACGCTCGCCTCGGCGCCGGGTTCGGGCCTGGCCGACGACAAGGCGATCTATGTCTATGTGCCCGAGATGATCCGCTTCTATCTCGGCGAAGCGCCCATCCTCTCCAACATCCAGACTTGGCAATGCGCCAAGCCCGACGATCGCGCCCACGTGCTCGACAATCTCCACGAGCTCGTCGCCAAGGAGGTGCATGGCTCGGGCGGCTACGGCATGCTGATCGGCCCGAAAGCCTCGCGCGACGAGATCGACGCCTATGCCGCCAGGATAAAGGCGAACCCGTCCGAATTCATCGCCCAGCCGACGCTCGACCTCTCGACCGTGCCGACGCTCGGCCCGGCCTCGATCGTCGGCCGCCACGCCGATTTCCGCCCCTTCTGCCTCGTCGGCAAGCAGATCCGCCTCGTCCCCGGCGGCCTCACCCGCGTCGCGCTGACCGAAGGATCGCTGGTCGTGAACTCGTCCCAGGGCGGCGGCGTCAAGGACACATGGGTGATCCAGGAATGACGGCGTCCCTTTCTCACTCAAAGCGCAGGGTCTCCGCATGCTGAGCCGCACCGCCGAAAATCTCTTCTGGATGGCGCGCTATATGGAGCGTGCCGAAGCCACCGCCCGCCTGCTCACCATGGGGCAGCGCATGGCGATCCTTCCCGGCGCCCATCATCGCGACGAATGGCGCTCGGTGATCCGCGCGACGGGCAGCGGCGCGGTCTTTCCGCCCAACGTGCCCGTGACGGAAACCGATGCCGTGTCCTGGCTGATGCTCGACCTCGACAACCCGTCCTCGATCCGCGCCTGCATGCTCGCCGCCCGCGCCAACGCCAAATCGGCGCGCACCATGTTGACGCAGGACATGTGGGAATGCCTCAACGAAGGCTGGCGCATGCTCGACAGCTATGATGTCGACGAAGCCCGGCGGCAGTTGCCCGTGCTGATCGACTGGGTGAAGACCCGCGCCATGACCCTGCGCGGCGCGGCCGATGCGGGGCAGCTGCGCACCGAAGGCCACGACTTCCTCCGCACCGGCGCCGCCCTCGAACGCGCGCAGATGACGCTGCGCCTGCTCGACGTCAAATATTATGTCCTGCTCCCGGAAACCGAAGTCATCGGGGGAAATCGCGACCATTATCAATGGACCTCGGTGCTCCACGCTCTTTCGGGCAGCCGCGCCTATCACCATGTCTACGGCGGCACCTACACCCCCTGGCAGATCACCGACTTCCTCGTTCTCAACCGCATGTTCCCGCGCAGCGTCGCCTTCTGCTACGACCAGCTCGCCTACCGCCTCGAACGCCTCGCCGGCTGGCACGGCGCCCGCGCCCGATGCCATGACACGGTGCAGGAGATGGCGGCGCGTCTGGCGCAGACGGACAGCGGCGAGATTTTTCGCCTCGGCCTGCATGAAATGGTGCAGCACGGCCTTACCATGACCAATCGCCTGGGTGCGGAAATCGCCCAGGCCTATCATTTCAACTGAAAGACAAAGGCGGCGATGGACCTTCTCATCCGGCATCAGACGACCTACCGCTATGCCGACGGGGCCGGACGGGTGGCGATGCGCCTCAAGCTCGTGCCCGGCGACACCCCGGCGCAGACCGTGCGCGACTGGCGGGTGAGCGTCAACGACGTGCCCGTGACGCAGTTCACCACCAGCGGCTATGGCGAGCCGGAGGCGATCTGGATGGCGCACGACCGGCTGGACGAAGCGGTCATCGTCGCCGAGGGCTTTATCGAGACACACGAAACCTATGGCGTGCTGGGACAGCTGCGGTCGCGCCTCCACCCCCATGTCTTCCTGCGCGAAACCCCGCTTACGGCCTCGTCCGATGCGATCCGCGCGATGGCGTGGGCGACGTCGCCCGACGGCGGGCCGATCGCCCGGCTCCACGCTTTGTCGGCCGCGATCAGCGAGGCGGTGCCCTATCTCTCCGGCGTCACGACCGCCGACACCAGCGCCGCGCAGGCCTTCGCGCTCGGCGCAGGCGTGTGTCAGGACCACGCCCAGATTTTCATCGCCGCCTGCCGCGCTCTCGGCATCCCAGCGCGCTATGTCTCGGGCTATCTCCTTGCCGAAGGGGACGATGCGCTGCACGAAACCCATGGCTGGGCCGAAGCGCTGGTGCCCGATCTCGGCTGGGTCGGGTTCGACCCCTCCAACCGCGTCAGCGTGACCGAACGCTATGTCCGCCTCACCTGCGGCCTCGACGCCAATGATGCCGCGCCGATCCGCGGCTCGGTGATGTTGGCGGGCGACATCCGCATTGACGCGGACGTGCGGATCGCGCAGGCGGGCCCGCAGGTCGAGGCGCGGCAGTCGCAAAGGCAGCAGCAGCAACTACAGCAGCAGCAGCAAAGCGGGCCGCCTCCCTCCTCGATCGGGTGACACAGGCGGGAAGGGCAGGGGGCCGATGACCTATTGCGTGGCGGTGCGCGTCGACCAGGGGCTGGTGATGCTGTCGGACACCCGCACCAATGCGGGCATGGATAATATCGCGCGCTTCCGCAAATGCTTCACCTATGCCGTGCCCGGCGAGCGCGCGATCACGCTGCAATGTTCGGGCAACCTCTCCATCACGCAGGGGGTCAAGGCGATGATCGGCCGCGCGATCAAGGACAGCATGCTCGATCCCGCCGTCGAAACCATCCTCAACTGCGCCACCATGTACCGCGCGGCGCAACTGGTCGGGCAGGCGATGCGCGAAATGCAGCTGCTCTACCGCTCGACCCTCGAAAAACAGGGGTCCGCGCCGGGCGCCTCGATCATGCTCGCCGGCCAGCGCAAGGGCGGCAAGCCGCGCCTCTACCTCGTCTATTCGGCCGGCAATTTCATCGAAGCGACCGCCGACACGCCCTTCTTCCAGATCGGCGAGCATAAATATGGCAAGCCCATCCTCGACCGCATCATCCACCGCGACACCAGCCTGGAGGATGCGACCAAGGCCGCGCTCGTCTCGATGGACTCGACGCTGCGCTCCAACCTCTCGGTTGGCATGCCGCTCGACCTCGTCGTCATCGAAAGCGACAGCTTCGACTTCCGCGTCCGCACCCGGATAGAGGCGGACGACGAACAATTCGCCCAAATCTCTCAAAGCTGGAGCGCCGCGCTGCGCAAGGGCTTTGAAGATTTGCCCAACGTGCTGGGGTAGGGGGGCAGGGGCTGCGGTCGCCGAAACCGCCCGGCCCGCCCGTCACCTGAGCGCAGGCTGCCTGCAACGTCTGCCTAAATCCCATCGCGGAGCGAAGACTGGCACCTCAAGCTCCCCCCTCCTTAAATCCGTCATGCCAGCGTAGGCTGGCATCTCATGCAGCGACGCGAAACGCCCGACCGAGGCGCTCGCCCCCGACCCCCCCACGACAAGGCCCGAAATCCCAGCCGTCGCTGGAGTGACGAGAGAGAGCCCCGCCCATATCCCTCCGTCATGCTAAACCCGTTTCAGCAATCATCTGCGGGCCGTTGGCGCTGCACGGCAGACGGAGCATCGCAAGAAGCGCACAAAGCTTTTGTCGAGTATCGTCCTGAGCTAGGCATATCGTATGCACATGATCATTCGCGACGCCGTAGCC
>JBEVMZ010000082.1:0-19944 GCA_040508335.1 Sphingobium sp. | reverse complement strand
CCAGCCGGGCACAAGCCCGGCCCAGGTGTGGACCGACGCCATCGACTGGCGCAGGCTGCGATCTGCCTTGTTGCGTTCAGGCACCACCATGATTCTTCCCGTAAGACCCGATGAGCGGGCAGCATTTCAAAACTTGGCGCGAAGCGTCGCCATGAGGCTTCGCGGCGTGCCATAGGCATGCTGCGTCGGATCGGTGCGATAGGCCTCGTCGAACAGGTTGGTGAGGTTCGCGGTCACGCCGATGTGATCGATGATCTCATACCGTGCCATGAGGCTGGCGACGGCGTAGCTGCCCTGCCTGTATGGGCCCCACGTTTCGGGCGGCATATAGTCGGGATAGATGCCGCTCTGCCACGTCACGCCGCCGCCGAGGGTCAGCCGTTCAAGAGTGCGCGGCGTCCATGAAGCGAAGAGCTTGAATATGTGCTTCGGCTGATCGGCGAACAGCCGGGCACCATCGGCGTCCTTTGTTTTCATGAATGTGTAGCCGCCCTGAACTTGCAGCCCGGGCAGGGCCTCGCCCGCGACCTCCACTTCCCAGCCGCGCCCCTTGGTCCCATCGGCGGTGCGGTAGGCGTCGTCACCCGTGGGCGTCAGGTTGGTGCCGTCCAGCACCGCAAGATTGTCCTTGCGGACCTGGAAGATCGCGGCGCTGGCGTTAAGCCTGCCCTCGAACCACTCCCCCTTCACGCCAAGCTCGATATTGCTGCCTTCTTCGGGGTCGAGGAGCAGGCCGTTCACATCCCTGTTGAACTGCGGATTGAAGATCGTCGTGTAGCTCGCATAGAGCGAGAGGTCGGCGCTGACGTCGAAGGTGGCGCCGACATAGGGCGTGAGCCTGCCTTTCACCTTGCGATCGTCAAAGATATCGCCCGTGGCCAGGTCGGCCCCGGTGATGTCCCAGCGGCTCCAACGGGCGCCGATGATAAGGGCCAAACTGTTGGTAGGGCGTAGCCGCGTCGCGGCCCAGACGCCATATTGTTTGGTCTTGTAGACGGAGCCCGGCAGCAGCAGGTTTCCCCAGTCCGGCTCCGGATAGTCCCCGTTCCATCCGATCGTCTGGACCCGGTCGTACGCGCGGGCGGTATATTCGCGCAGATACTTCTCGTTTAGCCAGGATCCGGTAGCGCCGAATACCAATTCATGCTCGCGGCCGAACAATGCATAACGGCCGTTGAGCTTGAGTTGGAGCACGTTCGAGCGGTTCTTGACATCGTATCGGCGCGCCATCAGGTCGGTGAAGCCGTCGGGGTCGGGCGTCGCCGCGATGTTGCCGAATTTCAGACTGCTTTTGAAGACACTGTGCTGAAAAGTCAGGTTGGCCTTCCAACTGCCGAAGCGATGGTCGAGCATAGCGGTCGCGTTCGTGCTCTCCTTCTGGAACCTGCTCCAATCGGCCATACTGTTGTCGCTGCGGCCAAAGGGGGTGGGCGTGCCGTCGCTGAACAGCACGTCCAGGCCGGTATAGGGGCCCACGCCGTTGCCGTCGTCATTGCTGTGATCGACGATCAGGCTGAGCATCGATGCGGCACCCAGGTCAGCCTCGATCACGCCGTAGCCGAGATATTTCTCATAATCGTACCGGTCCTGCCAGCCTTCGCCAGCGTCATAGGCGCCCACCGCCCTGGCGCGGATCGTGCCTGCCGCGTTCAGCGGCCCTCCGACGTCGGCAACCGTGCGGTGCTGCTCCCAGCGTCCGAGGCTCTGCGAGACGGAGGCCTGGAAATCGCGGGTGGGCCGTTTGCGGGTCAGGCTGATCGTCGCGCCGGGATTGCCGGCCCCGGCAAGAAGGCCCGGCGCGCCGCGCAGGATCGTGATCGAATCGTAGATCGCCGTGTCCATCGAACTGCTGCCTTCGAGGCCGCCGCCATAGCTGAAGGAGTAGGACGACACCGTCAGGCCATCGATCTGGTAGCTGTCGACCTGATAGCCGCGCGAATAGAGCGGAGAGCGTCCGCCGACGGCGGGGCCGGCGGGCTGGAACACGATGCCGGGCGTCTGGTTGAGCGCGTCGCCCAGCGTGATCAGGCTCTGATCGTCAAGCCGCTGCCGCGTGATCACCGTGACCGACTGGGGCGTCTGGCGCAGGGTCAGACCCAGACCCGTGCCTGCAGTTATCGGGCCGTTTGTCGTATAGGAGCCTGTGCCGTCGGTGGTCACCATGCCATTGACCAAGCTGGTGGCACCGGCGATCGGTGTTCCCGCGCCGTCGCCCTCGACGCGAACCGGCCCCAGGTTGACTGTGCTATCCGCCGACTGCGGCGCGCGCTCGATGGTGTAGGCGTTGCCGCCCGTCTGTCGGAATGTCAGCCCCGTTCCCGCCAGCAATCGCGACAGGGCTTCCGCAGGCCCATAAGACCCCTTCAAACCTTTGGTGGACAGGCCTGTCGTCAGACCCGCATCATAAACCAGGCGCACGCCGCTCTGATCCGCGAACCGGTTGAGTGCCGAGGACAGCGGCCCTGCCCCGATATCATGGTTGTGGGCCGCCTGTGCGATAGCCTGCGACGACAACGCTACCCCGCCTATCGCTGTGCCCGCCAACAGCGCTGCAAAACCAAGCCCCCTGAACTGCTTCATCTGTCAAACCCCCTCGGCCTCTCGCCGGCCTGCTAATGCGAACCGCTCTCATAGGGTTGACGAGGCAGGCGGGAAATCGACGACCTCCATGGCGCAGATTTATTTGCGGATGAGGATCAGCCGGTCGGTCAGGCGAATGCTGCGCAGCCCGAAGCTGCGCTCGACGTCATCGATAGCAGCAACAGGATCATCCAGCGGAAAGACGCCGCTGACGCGCTTCCGGGCGGCGGCATCATCAATCACGCGGATCATGCCGGGATGATAGCGGCCGATTTCAGCGACGACTTCGCCGAGCGGGCGGTTCTCGAACACCAGCTTGCCCCGCATCCATCCGGTCGCAGCCCATATGTCGGCGACAAAGGATCGACCGACGCCGCCTGCGCCAAAGCGCACGCCTTGCCCCTCGCGGACGACTTGGACCTTTGTTCCTGCCGCGCTCCGCACCCCGACACTGTGTTCTGTCACGGTGACCTGCGCCTGGACGCCATCGGCCCGAACGATGAAACGGGTGCCGAGCGCGGTCACGCTGCCGCCCACGGCGTCGACTACAAAGGGTCGGGTGGGTGCCGAAGCAACTTCGAACGCCACCTCTCCGGCAAGCAGGCGTATTTTGCGCCGCGCGGATGAGTAGTCGATCGCCACGGCGGACCCGCTATTGAGGTGAAGGACGGAACCGTCTTCAAGCCGGATGTCGCGGCGTTCGCCCGTCGCGGTGATAACGTCGGCCTGAAGCCGGATGGCGAGATTGCCTCCCTGAAAGGTGACGACCGCAATGAGGCAGGCGGCGACACCGCCCAGCGCCATCCGCTTCCGTCTTCTTCGTCTGACCTGCCATCGTTCGACATTGGCACGAATGGCATCCTGACTGTCGCGCGGCGTGGTTTCCAGTCGGCCCCATAAGCCATGCAATGCAGCCCATGCCCGTCGATGCGCCGGATCGGCCGCCAGCCATGCCTCCAGGGCGGTCTCTTCCGTGGGGGATAGGGCGCCGACGTCCCGGCGGGCGAACCATGCGGCCGCTGCATCCGTCACGCCTTTGGGTAGAGGATCGGGTGGCCCCGCCATACTATGTCTCCGCGCGCGATGAGCGCTCGTATAGGATGACGGATCATGTCGTGAAATGACGACCTGTCGGGATCAGCTCCGCTGTAATCCAGCAAGCAGATGACCAAGGGCTAGCCGCAGGTGCTTCTCGACCGTCCCGCGCCGGATGTTCAATCGCGTCGCGATGTCGCGCGGCTCCAGACCGTCGAACCGGCGCATGACGAACACCGCCTGGCATTTGGGCGGAAGCTCGACCACCAGCGCCATGATCCGGTCGAGTTCCTGCCGGGCGATGACTTCGCGCTCCACTCCGGGGCTATCGCAGGCGACGTCTTCGGGAAGTTCGCCGGAAACCATCCAGGTCGATCGCGACCGTTCTTGGCGATGATGGTCGATGAGGAGATTGCGGGCGGTGCGGAACAGATAGTTTCGGCCGTTGCCGACATCGCGCGCGCGCATGGCCGTCAGCGCGCGAAGCCAGCTTTCCTGCACGATATCTGCCGCCAGACTAGGCGATTTCACCCGCGAGCGAACATAGCGCAGAAGACCCGCATAGTGCGCATCGGCAAGAAAATCTGCCTCGGAAAGGGTCGATCGGGACACGCGAAACTTACCAAAATGGGATCTAGCAAGAGGCCGGTTAATCGATTTGCGAACAATTCGCAACTTTGGGCATCGGCAGGTGGACATCCTATTCACCGAAAAGAGGACCCTTGCCAGTTCCGTGCATTCGCCCAGGCCGTCCCCGCCATTGGGTCTCGAACCTTTCAGGTGAATATTGGGCCATCACTGTTTGGAGCAGAGTCCCACGCCTTGCCTAGGTTAGCGCGCGTCCAGCGCTGGTCCATGTCCTTTGGGCTGACTTCGTCGGCGCGTAGATATGTCTAAAGCTTAAACCTGGGCAGCGGGACCACCCTCTTGCACCCCTCCTCAATGTCTACTAATTCGATCATAATTAACGCGGAAGGGTTTACATGACGACAGGCGGTTTGAGCGAACTTCCAGTCGTGATCGTCGGCGCCGGGTTCAGTGGCACGCTGCTCGCTATCAACCTGCTGCGCCAGGGCGGCCGTATCATTCTGGTCGAACGAAGCGACGAGCGGCTTGCCAGGGGGCTGGCCTTTGGTACGCACCGGCCAGAGCATCTGCTCAACGTCCGGGCTTCGAACATGAGCGCTTTTCCTGACGATAAGAGCCATTTCCTGCGTTGGATCGGCTTTTCGACCAAGGAACAGGCGAACCGGTTCGTCCCCCGTCTCGCTTATGGACAATATCTTAGCGAGCAACTGCTTGAGGCGCTGGCCGCGAGCGGCGGGAGGGCAGAGTTGCGCACCGGCGAGGCTGTCGATGCGACTTTCGATGGGGAAGGGGTGACCATTCACCTGGCCGACGGAGACGTTATCAACGGTCGCGCGCTGGTGCTGGCGCAGGGCAATTTCCCGCCGCAACCGATCCCGGAGTTGGCGCACCTGCCGCCGTCCATCCTGTTCGACGACCCGTGGATGCCGGGCGCGACCGATGCAGGCCGGGTTCATAATATCCTGCTGCTGGGCACGGGCCTGACCGCAGTCGATGCCGTTCTGTCCTTGCAAGGCAAGGGGTTTCGCGGCCGCATCACCGCGCTGTCGCGCCGGGGCCTGCGCCCGCGAAGCCATAGTGCGAGCGGCCCTGTGCCTACGCCCGTCAGTCGTCCGCAAGTCAGCGGATCGCAGCTGTTGCGCGCGATCAGGCAGCGCGCGGGGGAGGTCGAGTGGCGCCAGGCGATCGACGAATTACGGCCCTATGTCCAGCATCTCTGGCGCAGCCACAGCAGCGCCGCGCAGGATCGTTTTCTGCGGCATGCCCGTGCCTATTGGGATGTGCATCGCCATCGTCTCGCGCCGGCGGTGGATGAACGACTGCGCATGCTGGAAAGCAGCGGCGTGCTCGACTTTGCCGGCGGCCGCATCGTGGAGGCGAGCGAGCAGGACGGAGGGGCGCTCGTAACCTGGCGGCCACGCGGCAGTGACATAGTGCAGACCAGCCTTTTCGACCGCGTCGTCAATTGCACAGGGCCGCAGGGCGATCTGCGCCGCGTTGCCGATCCGCTGGTGCAGTCCCTGCTGGGCGCCGGTCGTCTTCGTCCGGATGTCCATCGGCTCGGCTTAGACGTCGACCATCTGGGGCGGGTGCGGGACTCGGACGGAGAGGCGCAGAAGCGCCTTTTCGCAGTCGGGCCGATGACCAAGGGCGAAGCGTGGGAAATCGTCGCCGTTCCCGATATCCGTCGGCAAGTATGGGATCTAGCCCGTTATCTGACCGACGCCCATTGGGTGGGCGGCGAGGGGCTTTAATCCTGCCAGGCGCCGCTTGCCGCGTGTCTGGCGGGATCGGAGCGTCAGTAGGATATTTTCCCGGCAATGCTGGTGAGCATCTTTGAAATCTGGCCGCGTCGTTCAGGGTCTCGGGTGATTTCCAGCATCGCGGTCAGACTTGCACGGGCCGCGTCGATGTTCCGGTGCATCAGCTGGAGGCGGGCCAGTTGCCACCAGCCGGGCCCATGTTCGGGCGCGACCATCGTCATGCGCTCGTAAATGACGCAGGCGCGCGATGTATCGCCCGCTTGTTCAGCGCGGCTGGCCTGATTGAGCAACAGTCGCACCAGTGTCATGCGGTTGGACATCGGCGCAACCTGTTTGCGGTCGCCCAGCGCCTCAGGCCCGAGCGCGCGCGCGATCAGGGCGTCGAGCTGCGCAGGTTCGACCGGCGCGCCGCCGTTGAACGGATCGATCAGCGCAGACTCGGCGCCTTTGCCGACCCGCACAAGCACATGACCGGGCGTATCGAGCGGATGAGCCGCCCATCCGACGCGGCGCGCGGCCGCCACATAAAGGATCGAGAGGCTGACCGGCAGGCCGCGTTTCCGGTCGAGGACCCGTATCATGTCGGCGTTCAGCGGCGCGTCATAGGTCGCCTGGTCGCCGGTAAAACCCCAATCCCTCCCGATCACCGCCGCGAGCAGTGCGCCCTGCGCCATGCCAGAGCGCAGATCATCATCGCCGGCCCGCACCTTGGCGGCTTCCACCGCCTCGCTGATCGCGCGCAGGCGATCGAGATAGGGTTCCAGATCCACCCCGTCATGGTCGAGTTCGCTCAGCGCCAGCGCGGCGCTGTCCAGTTCGATCTCTTCGTCGGACAGCAGCCCGATATAGCTGATGGTTTCGTTCATGAAGCGCGCTGCCTTGCTTATCGGCGCGAATATGCGACCGGGATTTTCCCAACATGGGAATGAAGGCCATCCATTGCCACCTCCGCGCGATGCGCTACAAAGCTCGACAGGCATGACTGGTATCGAGCACGCATCATAATCGTGCAGGACGACAATGAGGCCGAACGGGCGTTTCATCCGTTCAAAGCAGCTCGAACCGTTCGCGTCAGGAAACCGCCATCCGCATCGCCGTCATCGCCCATCTGCGCCATCCGATCGCCGCTCCGTTCATGGGCGGCATGGAGGCGCACTGCCATCTGCTGATCCGTGCGCTGGCGGCGCATGGCCATCAGGTGGTAATGTTTGCCAGCGGCGACAGCGATCCTGCCCTGCCGCTTCGGCCGATCACGCCCAGGCATTATGAGGCGGTGCTCCCTTGGGACCGATGGCATGGCACCGACGAACTCACGGCCTTTCAGGAGGCGGCCTTTGCGTCGGCATGGGCCGCGATCCGGGAGGAGGGGTTCGACGTCGTGCATAATAATTCCATGCACGCCGCGATCCATGACTGGGCCAGGCGCGATCGTCAGCCGATGGTGACCTCGCTCCACGTCCCGCCGTTCGCGGGTCTGGCCTCCGCGCTCGAACGGAACGGGGCGCCATGGCTGCGCCAGACGGTGACGTCGCAGGCGCATCAGGCCTGCTGGTGGGACATGCCGCCTGCGACCGCATCGGTGGTGTATAACGGGATCGATCCGTCCGACTGGACCTTCAGTCCTAACGGCAATGGGCGCGCCATCTGGGTAGGCCGCATCACGCCCAACAAGGGCACGCATATAGCGATCGATGCCGCGCGTGCGGCGGGTCTGCCCCTCGACATCATCGGCCCTGTCGATTGCGCCGACTATCATGCGCGGGAAATCGCGCCGAGGCTTGGAGAGGACTGCGTCCATCACGGCGCGATGAAATCGGACGATCTGGTGGTCGCCCTGCGCGCCGCATCCGTCATGCTTATGACCCCCATGTGGGACGAGCCGTTCGGATTGGTGGCGGCAGAGGCGCTGGCATGCGGCGTGCCGGTGGCGGCGCTGGATCGGGGCGCGATGCGCGAAGTAATCGGCGATGCAGGAGCACTGGCAGCTGGCCCCGACCAATTGCCCGCCGCGATCATGCGCGCTCTCGTGCTGCCGCGAGCGGCCTGCCGCGCGCGTGTGGAGCGGCTCTTCACCGTCGGCGGCATGATCGCTCGCTATGAAGACGCCTATGCCGCCGCCATGTCCGCCGCGGCCGATGCTTCGAGCTGCGCGAGCAGCGAGGCCGTGCTGGCATAAGGCTGGTGTGTCTGTTGCTGCGTGAGGGCGCGGTCCGCCGCGCTCACGTCCCGCAGGCGAACATAGTCGCCATCCCGCAAAGCGACGAGACCCATGAGTTCGAAGGCGCGCAGCCAGTGCTCCATCGTAAAATGGCCCCATTTGTCGCGAAAGCGCGCCGCATTGGCGATCACGCTGTCGATATGGTGGACCGGCGGCATGTGGTGGGGGTGATATTGATGATAGGCGAGCGCCCCCCGGCACCAGTTGAACGCGCCGCCGGCCGTCACGACCGTCTTGCCGAAATCAGTATCCTCGCCGCCATAGCCGACGAAACTCTCGTCAAATCCGCCGACGTCCAGGAAAACCGCCTTATGCAGGGCGAAATTGAGCGACCAGAAGCAGCGATAGTCGGGGCAGGGGGCGAGCATCGTTTCCGGCGGTCCGGCGCGGTCGCGATGCTTGACGCCAAGTTGCGCAAAGCGACCATAGTCGATGCCCGCATCCGTCGCACCCTTGGGCAGATAGAGCATCTCGCCCATCACTATGGCGTCGGTCTGCTCCAGCAGCCGATCATAATCGGCCACCAGGTCGGGCGTCGGAATACAGTCCACGTCGAGAAAGACCAGCTTGTCGCCAATGGCTTCGCGTGCCGCCGCGTTGCGTGCCGCGGCAAGGACGATGCCCTGTTCCCCCAACATTATCTGTCGGACGGGAAAGCGCGTATCGGGCAGTTCGTAGGGCGCGGGTTGCATCACCGCGATCACCAGTTCGGCAGGCGGCGTCGTCTGGGCGTTAAGACCATGGACGAGATTGACGAGATGGTCGGCGCGATCATGCGCGAGCGTGCATAGGGAAAGGGTCATGCGCGGCTTTCGGTGACAGGAAGAACGGTCGCGATCGGCACGGCGACAACGGGCGGCGCCCATAGGCTGTCGGCGAGTGCCACGAGCCACGCCGCCGCCCCCGCTGCGGCATCGGGATCGACGAGCGATCGTCGCGCGGCTACGGGGAGGGCGGCCGCCTTCGCCCATGCCTGACGCCATGCCCCGACATGCGACGGCCAATGATCGAGCACAGCGGCTGCGCCAGCCCCATCCAGCATATGCGCTTTCCAGAGCTGCTCGTCGAAATAGCGCCATTCCGGCACGACGATCCATGGACGACCGGACGCTGCAACCTGATGGACCGTCGTATTGCCGGCGGAGGAGACGATCCTGTCGGCAGCGGCGATCCAGCTTTCGACATCGTCGACCCAGCCCAGATGCCGCAGATTGCCGGGGCTCGTCGCATGCCATTCCTGCTCGACCGCGCCGATCGTCAGCCACAGCGTATCAGGTTCGGCCCGCGCGCCGAGCGTCAGGGGCGTGGCGGGCGTGCCCGTTCCCCCGCCACCGGCAATTACCAGGATGATCTCCCTGTCGGTTGGCAGGCCAAGCGAGCGGAGTGCGGCGGCGCGATCCGGCAATTGCGCGTCGATGCCGACGCCAGCGGCATAATGGGTCTTGTCCAACATCCATTGCGGCCGACCGGGCTGTTCGAGCACCGCCGAATAAGGCGCAAGGATGCCGACCGCGCCTTCATAGGCCGACATATGGCCAGGATCGCTGCGGTCGCCATGCTGGAGCACGGGGACACAGGGCACAGACGCGATGCGCGCCAATTGCGCGAGCTCGGCCGACACGTCGGTGATGAACAACGCGGGCCGCTCTTCCACGAACCAGCGGGTCAGCGTTGCTATCGCCTGCGTTATCGTGTCCCAGCCAAGCGGCGCGCAATGGAGGGTCTCCGGCGTCCGCGCGCACGCCAGCAGCGGCGACGTAGCGGCATCGGCGGGCGGTTCGAACAAGGAGGGCAGGGTAACCACCTGAACATGCGGCGGCAGCGGCGGAAACATATCGGGTCGCGCGGAAAACAGCGCGACCGGCTGTTCGGACGGCAAGGCCCGGACAATCGCCGCCGCCCGCTCCGCATGGCCACGGCCCTGATGGTGAACGAAATAGCCGATAGCGCGCTTCATGCTGCCGTCCTCACCGAAAAAGCGCGCATGCCTTCGACGATGCCGCCCGCATGGGGGCGGTTCGACACATAGATGGTGGGGGAGTGAGCTAGGTCGCGCACTTCCTCGCTATGGTTCGCAACCAGTATCGGATTGTGGCAGGCGCTCAACATATCGAGATCGTTGCCGCTGTCGCCGGCGGCGAAGACCTGTTTGCGCGATATGCCCATCGCCCTGGCGGCCCACGCCATGGCTGCGCCCTTGCCAGCCCGTTCGGGCAATATGTCGAGCAGATGGCCATGACTGTGGATGACGCGCACCGGCAGATCGTCAACCGCCTCCCGCACCGCCGCCAGGATCGATGGCTCCGACACGAAATAGCTGGCCTTGTGCCGACGCTGTTCAAGGGGGGCCTGCCGCTTAAGCCCCGTGATGAGCGCCAGCCGGCTTTCGATCAGCTTGACGTCCCATCCATTGGCGATGTGCGCGGCATAGCCGACGTCTGCGCGGAGCATTCCCTTCTCTCGCCAGTATATTTCCGAACCTACCGAAGTGATGAAGAGGCGAGGGGCAGGCTGCTTCCACTCGGCCAGCAACCGCTGCGCTTCCTGGAGCGAGCGCCCCGTCGCCACACCAAAGGCAAGACCTGGCCGCTGCGAAAGGAAGCGCGCAAAATCGCGCACGCCCGCGCGGCAGCCGGTCAGCGTATTGTCAATATCGCAGAGTAGGAGGCTGCTTGCGCGCTCCGGCTTGGTCCAGACGACAGGCGTGCGCGGCCGCACGATATTTCTCGCCAATTTGACGAACCGCGCGGCATAGCTGTCCCAGTCGAGACGCGCGGCGTTGCGGCGGCCGTTGTCTGATGCCCGCGCCCAGGCAGCTCGATCGTCGAGCAGCGCGTGCATGGCGGCGGTGAAGGCGGCGGGGTCGTGCGGGTCGGCGATCCGTCCATGATCCAAGCGCTCGACAATATCCGCGGGTCCGCCATGACAGGTCGCCACCACCGGCAGTCCGTGCATCGCCGCTTCGGTCAGGGTCAGACCATAGGGTTCGGTCAGCGCTGGATTGACGAACAGGCCGCCCGTCTCTCTCGCCAGCGCGTAAAGCGACTGTATATCGGACTGGCTATGCCGCTTGGGCAGAGCGAGCGCCCCATAGAGATCATGCTCGTCCAAGGCTGCGAGCAGGGACGCCACTACCCCGCGCTGCTCCATTTCACCGGATTGCGGTCCGTCGCGAAGGCCCGCCACGATAACCAGATTGGCGCGCTGCCGAAGCCGCTCGTCTGCCCCGAACATATGGACAAGCCCCGCGAGATTTTTCTTGGCGACCGGCCGGGCGATCGCGAGGATCATCGGCCGTTCCGGCGCACGCAGGAAGGGCGCGATCAGGCGCCGGGCAGCTGCAGGATCATGCGCGACGGAGGCATTGAGCGCCGCGCCCGGCGGTAGGCAATGGATACGGGTCGGGCACGCGCCGGGATAGAGCATGAGTTGGCGTTCGGCCTCGTCGCGCGATGACGCGACGATCCCATCTGCGGCAGCGATTACCCGGCTTTCCTCGGCAATGCGGCCGGCGAGAGCGTGATCTTTGCTGCCGGTGCTTGCTTTGTCGATCCCCAGCGAATGGGCCGTATAGACAAATGATATGCCAAAGCGGTCCCGTATCGCCATGGCGACATCACCGGCATCGGCGAAGTGGGCATGAACAAGATCGGGCTTTACGACAAGAGCGTCGATATAGGCGATCAGCGCATCCCGAAAGGCGGCGCGGTCGGCGGCGTTAGCTTCTTTCGTCAGATAGTCCCGGTTGCCGCTGTCGATGCGGCGGATATTGAGCTTGGATGAAAGAGGCTCGAACGGGACGGCATAGGCCGGGCCGAGCAGAGGGTCGTCGATAAGCCTGGTGACGATCTCTACTTTGTGAACGTCGGGCCTTTGGGAAAGCGCTGTCGCCGCGCCCAGGACATATGTGATATGCCCCCCGGTATCTTCGGTAACGCCAAATTCCACCGGCGGCCCTTTCAGGCAGCCGCCAAGAGCGATGGCAATTATATACATCGCCCGGAATTCCTCATGATGTCGGTTTCATTTCGCCAGAAAGGGCCCGGCAATAACGCACCGTTTCTCGCAAAGGTTCAAATCGACTTCAGATCGTTCCGACTGACGGCTTTCCCACGCAATTCGCCAGGACAGGGATATCTCGCATTTGGCCTGCGTTAGAGCCCTTATCGTAGGAGTTTGAATGCCACTATTTCGCCGGAACATTTGACGATGCATGCGCGCAGCGTTCATAATCCGACATGCATCTGGGTTGTCATGGGCGTTTCGGGTTCCGGCAAGACGACGCTGGGTAAGGCGCTCGCCGGACGCCGGCAATGCGCCTTTCGCGATGCTGACGATTTCCACTCCGCCGCCAATGTCACTAAGATGCGATCGGGGATCCCGCTGACGGATGACGACCGCATGCCCTGGCTCGACCGCATCGGTGCATGGATCGCGACGCAGGCCGCGCTCGGCGACGAAAGCGTGCTCGCCTGCTCGGCGCTGAAGCGCTGCTACCGCGATCATCTCCGCAAAAGCGGGGCGGACGTTCTATTCGTCGTAATCGACGCCAAAAGGTCGCTGCTGGCGCGGCGCCTTGGCGGTCGGCAAGGCCATTTCATGGCGCAAGCGCTGCTAGATAGTCAGATCGCCGACTATGAACGGCCCATGCCCGACGAATGCGCGATCTTCGTTTCGGCAACGGACCCTGTCGATCGGCAGGTCGAGGCGATTGTCGCGACGATGACGTTGACCGCTGCGGGAGGCGCGATCATTTGAACGCGCGCAGATGACGCCAGATGCAATGTTTAATTCAGGTTCGGCTTTTGCCTGAATCTGTCCGGCGAGACGTCATCGAAGACCTGCCGGGGCGATTAGGCCTGCTGGATCGCCGACAACAGCCACGGATCGCGACCATGGCGCACGAAGGTCCATAATTCCGTCGTCGCCGTCGGCCGCTCCGGATCGCCGCTCAACACCGTGCCGGTCGCGCGGTCGCGCATCACATCGATGCTCTGATAGCGCATTGCGATGGTCGCATAATTCGCTCCGTCCTCGCTCCAGGCTTCCGCCACTTCGGCGTCGAGAAGCTCGGTCGCCGACACGTCGTTGCGCTGGCCCTTGGTGGCGTTGCTGCTGAGTTCCTCGGCCAGATAGGACATGACTTCCGGCGTCGTGCTGGCGCGCAACCGCGCATAATCCTCATGACCAAAGGCGTCCTGCACCTCGGCAAGCAGATATTCGAAACGCTCCTGATCGCCTCTGCCGATCGAGATTTCGGTCGTGATCGCCGCAGGGGCTGGCGTCGATGCGGCAGGCACGGCGAAACCGCCACCCTGGTTAGATGAGAAGGGGCTCGTCGCGAAAGGCGATAGGGCAGGGCCGCCCGCAGGCGCCGGCGAGGGCCGACGGCGAAACAGGCGCAAGCCGAACCAGACCAACCCGCCAATCAGCGCGATTTGCAACAGCGCCATCAACATCCCGCTGCCGGCGAGCGAGCCGAGGCCATTGCCGAGCAACAGACCGATCAAGCCCCCTGCAACCAAGCCGCCGAGCAGACCCTTGGCCAGGCCGCCCGACCGATTGGCCGCACTGGCCCCGGGGCGCGCATTGGCCGCCTGCTGACCGGACGCAGGTCGGTCGGTCATCGTGCGCTGCACGGCCGACGTTTCATTGGGTGCTGTCCGCGTCGTGGGTGGAGCGACCGCCGTACGCGATCCGCGGCTGCCGAAGCTGCCGCCGCGCCGTGCATCTGCCGGTGTCGCGACCATGATCGCGACCGCCAATCCCATGGCGAGTGCGCCGATATTGCGGAATTTCGTACCAGTCATGGGGCAACCCTTCGATGCTATGTCGTCGCGCACTTTGCCGGGAAAGCTGCTTGATTAGCAAGGCATGCGGGCCACCGCGCCCTCTCAGGCAACAATATGTCGCAATCCGGACCGCTTGGCAGTTCCAAGATAATGCCATCCCTCCAAGTTACAATCGGCTCGCTTCCTACGGCGACTTCCTGCGAACGACATATTTGGGTCGGAAACAATATGTCGTTCATTCCATTACCTCTCTACCCGCCCCCGGCGCCATCATCGAACAGGAGCTTCGCCCTGACCCGGATCGACGAGAAACTTCGCCCCGTCTATGAAGACGTCCTCAAGAGAAATGCCGGCGAGACCGAATTTCACCAGGCCGTTGAAGAGGTGCTGGAAAGTCTGAGCGCGTTGATCGCCAGGCAACCGGAATTTCTGGACGACGCCCTGATCGAGCGGATCTGCGAGCCCGAAAGGCAGATCATCTTCCGCGTACCCTGGCATGACGACAAGGGCCATGTGCGGGTCAATCGCGGTTTTCGCGTACAGTTCAACTCCGCTCTTGGGCCCTACAAGGGCGGGCTGCGCTTTCACCCGTCGGTCAATGTCGGCATCGTCAAGTTTCTGGGCTTTGAACAGACCTTTAAAAATGCGCTCACCGGCCTATCGATCGGCGGTGGCAAAGGCGGCTCGGATTTCGACCCGCACGGCCGCTCAGATGGAGAGGTCATGCGCTTTTGCCAGTCGTTCATGACCGAACTCTATCGGCATCTGGGCGAACATACGGACGTTCCCGCCGGCGATATCGGCGTCGGCGCGCGGGAGATCGGCTATTTGTTCGGCCAGTATAAGCGCCTTACCAATCGGTACGAGACCGGCGTCATGACAGGCAAAGGGCTGCTTTTCGGCGGATCGCAGGCACGAACCGAAGCGACGGGCTATGGCGTTGCCTATTTCATCGAGCAGATGCTCAAGACCAGAGGCGAAAGCCTGGACGGCAAGCGCGTGGTCGTGTCGGGGTCGGGCAACGTCGCGATCTTTGCCATCGAAAAAATCACGGCGCTCGGCGGCAAGGTAGTGGCCTGTTCCGACTCTTCTGGGTTCATCATAGACAAGGCCGGCGTCGACCTTGATCTGCTGAAGGAAATCAAGCTGGTCCGGCGCGACCGCTTATCGGTCTATGCCGACGAGAAAGGTGCCGACGTCCGCCATTTGGACAAAGGATCGATCTGGGACGTGGTCTGCGATGTCGCGGTGCCATCGGCCACCCAGAATGAACTGGACGAGGATGGCGCGAAGGCGCTTATCGCCAATGGCGTCACCGCCGTGGGCGAAGGCGCGAACATGCCTTGCACCGCCGCAGCGGTGCGCATGCTGCGCGAGGCTGACATTCTGTTCGGCCCGGCCAAGGCGGCGAACGCCGGCGGCGTCGCCACATCGGCAATCGAGATGCAGCAAAATGCCGCCCGCGACCGCTGGAGCTTCGACGATATCGAAGCACGTCTCGCGACCATCATGCGTACCATCCATGACGACATCGTGGAGACAGCCGACGCCTATGATGCGCCGGGCGACTATGTGCGGGGCGCCAATGTCGCGGGATTCCTAAGGGTCGCCAAGGCGATGCTGGCAATGGGCGTCACCTAACGCGACCATGGCTGAAAGGAAGAAAAACTCTCAGGCAAACGTACCCGAGCGCGCCCACAAAACAGCCCAGGATTTACGACCGGCACTTGCTGGGCGGAACCGGCTAGCCCTCTGGGTCCTGCATGACGCAGTAGGCCTGCGGTCCGCAAGCGCCACATAACTTTGAGATAGCTGGTGACCCCTACGGGAATCGAACCCGTGTTTCAGCCGTGAGAGGGCCGCGTCCTAACCGCTAGACGAAGGGGCCATCTCGCCGCTTGGGCGAAGGCAGGGGCCGCCATTACGGATAGCAGCGCACAGCGTCAAGCAAAACCAACAGCATGGGGCGGACAGACAGCCTTACGCTGCACATAAAAAAACCACCCCATACTTCCGCATGGGGTGGCCTAGGTTCAGGGAGGAGACGCTTCCAAAGGGTGGAAGCGCCCATACGACACACCCGAAAGGGGGGCAGGTGCGCCGTATGTTCATGATCTAATACAACGTCCGATCGCATTCAAGGGGTGAAAAACCATTCGTCCTAAAAGAAAACCGATAGGCAGTGCGTGGGTCAGGCCTGCGCCGCAGGCTGTTCCGGAACGACCGGCCCCTTGCCCTGCCCGACCTGGCTTTCGAACAATTCGCGCATCAGCTGCAGCGAGAAAAGATGCGCGTGGATCAGCGGCAACATCCCGCTCTGGTTGATCTTGCGCAGCTGATCGCCGCGCATGTCGCGCAGTTTTTCCTCGTTGATCATCTGGAACCCACGGTAAAGGAAAGGCTGTTCGTTGCCCGGTATCTGGATCGCGACCTCGCCATCCATCAATAGACCCATATCCTTGAGCTCGTTCATGAACTGCCCGGTCCGCGCGGCCGCCGCCTCGAAATCCTCGCAGAACTTAAGGACGCCCTGGACCAATTCACCCGGCTGGCCATCCTCGAACAGTTTCTGTCCATCCTCGAACGTGCCGATGCCCTCGCTCGTCGGGTCGAAGCAAAGCGACATCTCGTCGCTGTCGGGACGCAATTTGGCCAGCATCCAGGGATAGCGCCGCACATAGGCGGGAACATAGGTCGGACCGCGCAGCTTGCCGTCATCGTCAAGGAAGGTGTTGACGCCTTCATTGAGGCCCATGAGCCCAAGCGGCACCGGATCGGACCCGGACGAAAACACGATCGGCAGGTAACGCTGGGCCGCGACGAACTCATCCACCGTCAGCGGCACGGCATGTTGCTTCGCCAGATAAGGCGCGGAGTCCACGGGCCGGAAGCTATAGTCCGCATGATCCACCGTGCTGAGCGGAATCAGATCGTTGTAGAAGATCGGAAGCGTGTTGCCGGGCGCGCTGGCCATGAGGTCGTCCATTTCTGTCTTGAAGCGGCACGCCTTTTGTCAGACGCAGCGCCGGGCCAAAGATCGGACAAGCGCGATAATGCCGTTGCGCACCAGTGGCAAATGCTTTGTCGGCTACGCACCTACCCCTCGTCGGCGCGTGGGACCAGCTTGTCGGGGTTCATGAGGCTCAGAGGATCGAACGCCGCCTTGATCGCGCGCAGTGCGGCGATCCGCGCCGGTCCGGCGAGGCGACCGAGCTCCGCCCGCTTCATCTGGCCGATGCCATGTTCAGCGGAGATCGATCCGCCCGCAGCGACCACGGCGTCATGCACGAACGCATTGATCGCGCCGCCCTGCGCGGCGATCCAGGCGATGCCATCGCTCGTCCCCTTGGGCGCGCGCACGTGGAAATGGACGTTGCCGTCGCCCAGATGACCGAACGACGACGCGGTGGTGCCGGGAAAGACCCGCTCGGCGGCGGCAGCGGCATCGACCATGAAGGCCGGCATCCGGGCGACCGGCACGCTGATGTCATATTGCAGCGCCGGCCCTTGCGCACGTTCCGCTTCGGAAAGCGATTCCCGGATGCGCCAAAAGGCGTCGGCCTGCGCCTCGCTCGCGGCGATGGCGGCGTCCTGAACGATTCCTCGTTCGAGCGCTTCGGACAGAACCGCTTCAAGCTCCTGCCCAGGGCCGGGATCGCACGCTGTCGCGTGATCGACCTCGATCAGCACATGCCACGGTGTACGGACGGCAATTGGGCTGCGCGTGCCGGGGATATGGGACAGGACATGGCCCAGGCCGTCGTCGGCGATGATCTCGAACCCCTCCACGCCGTCGCCAAGTTCCGCTTCGGCGAAGCGCAGCAGCGCAAGGGCGTCTTGCGGCGTCGCAACGCCGGCCCAGCCGACGGCGCGCTCCACGACCGCCGGCACGAGCCGAAGCGCGGCAGCGGTGACGATGCCGATCGTCCCTTCCGCCCCGATCAGCAATTGCCGCAGATCATAGCCGCGATTGTCCTTCCGCAGCGCGGCAAGACCGTCATAAATGCTCCCATCGGGCAGCACGGCCTCGATCCCGTCCACCAGCGCGCGCATCGTCCCGTGTCTCAGCACCTGCGTCCCGCCGGCATTGGTGGACACCAGCCCGCCGATAGTGGCGGACCCCTTCGCCCCCAGGCTCAACGGAAAGCGCCGGCCAATCGCGGCGGCGGCGTCGTGCAGGGTTGAAAGGATCACCCCCGCTTCGCACACGGCCAGGTCGTCGGCAGCCGAAATTGCGCGGATGGCATTCATGCGACGCAGCGAGAGGATGAGCGCGGACCCGTCCGCAGGGGGCGTTGCGCCACCGACCATGGAGGTGTTCCCGCCTTGGGGCACAAGCGGCACGCGCAATTCGGCTGCGAGCACCATGATCGCCGCCACCTGTGCTGTGGAACTGGGCGTCAGGATCGCGGTCGCAGCACCATGGAAGCGGCCGCGCCAGTCCGTGGTCCACGGCGCTATATCGTCCGGATCGGTGATGACGCCTGCTGGTCCGATTATTTCGCTAAAACGGGCGACTGTGGCGGACTCGATCATGACCGCCCTATGCACCTGAATTCATCCATGGTTCAACCATCTATCCCTACCGTGATTCGCCCGTAGAGGGGTCCGTTTTTGCTTCAATCTTTCCTGTTGCTGCTGGCCGTGCCCGCCGATGAGCCTGTTCAGTGGGCGCAACTGGCGATCCAGCGGCGCGTCATCATTCGCGTGCCCATGGCGCGCAAAGGCAAAATGGCTGCTCGGATCGCGCCCGATGAGCGCGGTGCCTGGCGTGAGAAGAAAGGGCCGCGCTGCATCGCGCTGCGCTCGATCCGTTCCGCCGCGATCGTTGCACCCGACGGGGTCGATCTCATCCTTAGCGACGATCACCGATATCGGGCAGAACTGGGCAGAGGATGTGCGTCGGCAGGTTTTTATTCAGGCTTCTATGTCGAGCCCGACGATGACGGGTCGCTGTGCAGCGGCCGGGACGAGCTTCAGGCGCGCAGCGGCATAGCCTGCGCCATTTCCGGCTTTAAACGTCTCGTCGCCGTAAAGCGCGACGATTGAAGGGCGCTGCGTCCGACTTTTCTTGACATGACGCCGATATTTTCGCATGGCCCCGCGACTTGCCGCTACGTGCTTCTACGCTACGGCCATGCCTTTATATCCGGACAACTGAATGACCTTCGCCGATCTCGGCCTTTCCGACGAACTGCTCAAGGCCGTAACCGAGTCCGGCTACGACACGCCGACGCCTATCCAGGCGCAGGCCATTCCGTCGGTGCTGATGATGAAGGACATTATCGGCATCGCCCAGACGGGAACGGGCAAGACGGCCAGCTTCGTGCTGCCGATGATCGATATTCTTGCCCATGGCCGCGCCCGCGCGCTGATGCCGCGCAGCCTGATTCTTGAGCCGACGCGGGAACTTGCCGCGCAGGTCGCGGAGAATTTCGAGAAATACGGCAAATATCACAAGCTGAGCATGGCGCTGCTGATTGGCGGCGTGCAGATGGGCGATCAGGTCAAGGCGCTGGAGCGCGGCGTCGATGTGCTGATCGCGACGCCAGGCCGCCTGATGGACCTGTTCCAACGCGGCAAGATTCTGCTCAACGGATGCAGCATGCTCGTCATCGACGAAGCCGATCGCATGCTCGACATGGGGTTCATTCCCGATATCGAGGAAATCTGCACGAAGCTGCCGACGCAGCGGCAGACTCTGCTGTTCTCCGCCACCATGCCGGCGCCGATCAAGAAATTGGCCGACCGGTTCCTGTCGAACCCCAAGTCGATCGAGGTTGCCCGTCCCGCAACCGCCGGCATCAACATCACCCAGCGGCTGGTCAAGCTCGATGCACGCAAGAAGCGCGACGTCCTGCGCGCGATGCTTAGCGGCGAAGAGATCAGCAGCGCCGTCATCTTTTGCAATCGCAAGACGACGGTGCGCGACCTCAACAAAAGCCTTCAGCAATATGGCTTTAAGTCC
>JBEVMZ010000065.1:0-12437 GCA_040508335.1 Sphingobium sp. | reverse complement strand
GTTCGCGCAGCGAAGCAGGGCGTTGCTCGGCCATCTCGCGCAGCGTCGAATCGTGGAAGACGACATAGGGCGGCACGCCGGCTTCCTGCGCCAGTTCGCGGCGACAGGCGCGCAGCGCGTCGAACAGCGGATCGTCCACGGGATTGTCGCTGCTCCCCCCGCGCGCAGACCGGCGACGCCGTTCGCGCTTCGGAGGAAGGACGATGCGTACTTCTTCCTCGCCGCGCAGGATCGGCCGAGCATTGGGGCCAAGCATCAGCCCGCCATGTTCCGTCGTTTCCAGCGCGTCGCGTACCAAGAGCGCGCGCGACACCGGGCGCAGCAGCGCCGTTTCTTCGCCTGACACAATGCCATGGACTGAGATGCGATCATGGCCGCGCTCACGGATCTTGTCGGTGGGGACGCCGGTCAGCACCGATTCGATATGGCCGACGCCAAAGCTCTGCCCGGTGCGGTACACAGCGGAGAGGAATTTGCGCGCCGTTTCCGTGGCGTCGATGCTCGCCGGGGGACTGAGGCAATTGTCGCAATTGCCGCACTGCGCCGGGGGGTCTTCGCCGAAATGGCGCAGCAGGATGGCGCGGCGGCATCCGCCCGCCTCGACCAGCGCGCCCAATGCAGCGATGCGCGCGCGTTCGCCTTGTTGCCGGGCGGGGTCGAGTTCGGCGATGCGCAGGCGGGCGCGGGCGAAATCCTCCGCGCCCCAGAAAAGATGCGCGATCGCCGGTTCACCGTCGCGACCGGCGCGGCCCGATTCCTGATAATAGCCCTCGATCGACTTGGGCAGGCCGGCATGGGCGACGAAGCGGACGTCGGGCTTGTCGATGCCCATGCCGAACGCGATGGTCGCGACCATCACCATATCCTCGCTGGCGATGAAGGCGGCCTGATTGGCGGCGCGCGTGCCGGGCTCCAGTCCCGCATGATAGATGCGCACGGGGCGCCCAGTCTTGCCGAGCCCTTCGGCCAGTTTCTCCGTCGCGGCGCGGGTCTGGGCATAGACGATGCCGGGGCCGGGATTGGCGGCGGAAAGATCGGCAAGCTGCCGCCCGAGGCCATCGCGCGGATGGACGGCGTAGCGGATATTGGGCCGGTCGAAGCCGGCGATGATCATGCCGTCATGCGGGATGCCGAGCTGCACCAGCACATCTTCGCGCGTATGCGCGTCGGCGGTAGCGGTCAGCGCGAGGCGTGGGACGGCGGGAAATTCATCGAGCAGCGGGCGGAGCAAGCGATAGTCGGGGCGGAAGTCGTGGCCCCATTCGGACACGCAATGGGCTTCGTCGATGGCGAACAAGGCGATCTTCGTCGCGCGCAGCAGGTTGCGGAAGCCCTCGCCGCTGGCGCGTTCCGGGGCGACATAGAGAAGGTCCAGTTCGCCGTTGCGCAGCCGGTCCTGCGTTTCGCGCCAGTCGGCGTCGACGCTGGTCAGGCTGGCGGCGCGAATGCCCACGGCCTGCGCGGCGCGCAGCTGGTCGTGCATCAGCGCGATCAGCGGCGAGATGACGACGCAGCAGCCGTCGAGCGCCATGGCGGGCAATTGATAGCAAAGCGATTTGCCCGCGCCCGTCGGCATGATCGCCAATGTCGGCTGGCCGCGCATGACGCGGTCCACCACCTGCGCCTGCACGCCGCGGAAGGCGGGGAAACCGAAGACGTCGTGCAGGACCGTGGCAATGTCGCGGGGCATGGCGACGGCTTAGCGATTGTAGGGAGCGGCGCAAGCGCGCCTCATGCGCTTAGCGACGCGGCGCCGGCAATATGTCGAGCTGGCGCGCGGCGGCGATAGCGCGAATGCGCTCCGGGCGGGGCATGGAGCGGATCGCGATCTCAGCGATATCGCCTGCGCTGAACAGCTCGACATGGCCGACGCCCATGATGCGCTGGCCAAAGCTTTGGGTGATGCGGATCGAGCGGATTGAGGACAGCGCGACTTCGGTGCGCTGCTTGGCGAGCAGGCCGCGCTCCATCAGCACCATGCGTTCCGACAGCGCCAGCCGCTCGCCCTTGCAGCGCAGCCACCAAACGAAGATCGCGACGATGCCGATCAGCGAGACGAGCAGCAGCAGGAATAGAAAAGGGTGCGCGCGGACCATCGCGGGATGTTCGTCATACAGCCATGCGTCTTCCATCGGCCGCTCCCCCCTTATCTGCCCGCGTACATCAGCATGGCGCCGGCAGTCGCGTCAATCCTTGCGCGTCAGTCTTTGGAGAGGGCTTCCTTCTTGTGCGCCGCCCGCTTGCCGTCATCGGTCTCGACGATGAACTGCGGTGCACCCTTGGACGCGGCGACCTTATGGCCCTTGATCGTCGTTTCGCTGGTCTGCTTCTTCACGACCTTGCCATGGGCTTCGCCGCCATGGCTTTTCCAGCTGACCTTCGCGCCGGCCTTGGGTTCCTGCTTCATCGCCGTCTCCTTCGTCGGCGGAGAGAACCAGCGGCGCTACAGAAGGTTGCCTTAGCTCTCGTCGCCCATACGTAGCGCAGCGATGAAGGCCTCCTGCGGAATCTGGACGCTGCCATATTCGCGCATCCGCTTCTTGCCTTCCTTCTGCTTGTCGAGCAGCTTCTTCTTGCGGCTGATGTCGCCGCCATAGCATTTGGCGGTCACATCCTTGCGCATCGCCGCGATCGTCTCGCGCGCGATCACTTTGCCGCCGATCGCCGCCTGGATCGGGATCTTGAACAGGTGGCGGGGGATGAGGTCTTTCAGCCGCTCGCACATGCCGCGCCCACGCGTTTCGGCCGTGCCGCGATGGACGATCATGCTGAGCGCATCGACCGGCTCGCTGTTCACCATGATGCTCATCTTGACGAGGTCGCCCTCGCGATAGCCGATCTGGTGATAGTCGAAGCTGGCATAGCCGCGGGAGATGCTCTTCAGCCGGTCGTAGAAGTCGAACACCACCTCGTTCAGCGGCAGCTCGTAGGTGACCTGCGCACGGCCGCCGACATAGGTCAGGTTCTTCTGGATGCCGCGCCTGTCCTGACAGAGTTTCAGGATCGAGCCGAGATATTCGTCGGGGCAATAGATCACCGCCTCGATCCAGGGCTCCTCGATCTGCGCGATCTTGGTGGGGTCGGGCATGTCGGCGGGATTGTGCAACTCGATCTCGCCGCCGCCATAGGTCAGCTGAATCTTGTACACGACCGAGGGCGCGGTGGTGATGAGGTCGAGATCATATTCGCGCGTCAGTCGTTCCTGGATGATCTCCAGGTGGAGCAACCCCAGGAACCCGCAGCGGAAGCCGAAGCCGAGCGCCGCGCTGCTTTCCGTCTCGAAGCTGAAGGAGGCGTCGTTGAGCCGCAGCTTGCTGATCGAATCGCGCAGCTTGTCGAAGTCGTTGGCATCGACCGGGAACAGGCCGCAAAACACCACCGGCTGCACTTCCTTGAAGCCCGGCAAGGCCTTGGTCGCGCCATTCTTGACCGTGGTGATGGTGTCGCCGACGCGGGTCTGGGCGATTTCCTTGATCTGCGCGGTGATGAAGCCGATTTCGCCCGCCGCCAGTTCGGGCAGCGCCTCGATCTTGGGGCGCATGCAGCCGACGCGGTCGATCAGATGTTCGGTGCCGCCGATCATGAACTTGATCGCCTGCCCTTTTTTGATGACGCCATTGACGACGCGCACGAGGATGACGACGCCGAGATAGGGGTCGTACCAGCTGTCGACCAGCATCGCTTCCAGCGGCGCGTTGCGGTCGCCCTTGGGCGGCGGGATTTTCTTGACGATCGCTTCGAGGATTTCGTCGATGCCGATGCCCGATTTGGCGCTGGCGAGGACGGCTTCGGACGCGTCGAGGCCGATCACCTCCTCGATTTCCGCGCGCACCTTTTCCGGTTCGGCGGCGGGAAGGTCGATCTTGTTGAGGACGGGCACGATCTCATGGTCATGCTCTATCGACTGATAGACGTTGGCGAGAGTCTGCGCCTCCACGCCCTGCGCCGCGTCGACTACCAGCAGCGCGCCTTCGCAGGCGGCGAGGCTGCGGCTCACCTCATAGGCGAAGTCGACATGGCCCGGCGTGTCCATGAGGTTGAGTTCATAGAGCTGCCCATCCTGCGCGCGATAGTCGAGGCGCACGGTCTGTGCCTTGATCGTGATGCCGCGCTCTTTCTCGATATCCATATTGTCGAGCACCTGGGCGCTCATCTCGCGGTCGGTCAGGCCCCCGGTGCGCTGGATCAGCCGGTCCGCCAGCGTCGACTTGCCATGGTCGATATGGGCGATGATGGAAAAGTTGCGGATCTGCGAAAGCTCGGTCATGGCCGCGCCCCTAGCCGATTTTGGATCGCGGTGAAAGCGAACGCAAAAGGCAGGCCCTCGACTGGTTTGCCAAGTGCCTTCAGGCCAGCTTGAACGCGCCGATGGCTGTGATAACAGGACGAGGATATGGGTCGGCTTGTTTCGTGGTTCAGGGGGAGTTTGGAATATGCGGATATTGAAGATGGCGAGCGCATGGGCGCTTGGCGCGGCGATGCTGGTTCAGCCCGCCATGGCTGCGGACAAGGGATCGTCCGGGCGGCAGGCGCAGACGAAGAAGCAGATGGAAATCCCACGCTGCACCCGCAGGCTCGGCACCATTGCAATCGTCGAGCCGGACAATCAGTGGTGGCGTGAACTCAGCCTTGGCAGCCCCGAGGCGATCATCAAGCTGTTCGTACAGCAGTCGGGTTGTTTCGGCATCGTCAATCGCGGTCGGTCGATGGCCAGCCGTAACCTGGAACGCGCCATGGCCGATTCGGGCGAGCTTCAGGCCGGGTCGAACCTGGGCAAGGGGCAGGTCAAGGCGGCGGATTATTTCATTCAGCCTGACATCGTGACGACCAACCGTAACAGCGGCGGCAACGCCCTGGGCGGTCTCGTCGGCGGTTTCCTGGGCGGGCGGACGCTCGGTGCGCTGGCTGGCGGCATTTCGGTCAAGAAGAGCGAGGCGAACGTCACGCTGTCGATCGTCAACGCCCGCACGACCGAGGAAGAGGCAATGACCGAAGGCTATTTCCGCAAGTCCGACCTTAGCTTCGGCGGCGGTGGCGGTCTTGGCTGGATGGGCGGCCTCGCTGCTGTCGGCGGCGGCGGTTATCAGAACACCGACATCGGCCAGGTGATCGTGCTCGCCTATCTGGACGCTTATACCAAGCTGGTGACGCAGATGGGCGGCCTTCCCGCCAATGCAGCCGCAGCGGCCCCGGTCGCGCAGTAAGCGCTAGCCACAACGGCTGAGAAAAGGCCCTGCACTCTGGGAAGCGCGTCTTCCCGGAATGCAGGGCCTTTTCATGTCAGGCGCATTCGACGGTGACATGCTCCATGCCCGGCAGCGCGTCGATCGCCATGCGGACGCGCGCGGCATCGGCGCCGGGTGCGAGGCTGAGGATCGCGGCGCGGGCATGCGGGCCGACGCGCCAGACATGGAGGTCGCGGATGACCGCGCCTTCGGCTTCGGCAAGCCCGCGCACCTTTGCAAGCATCGCCGGTTCCGCCGTGTCGAGCAGGATGGCGGCGGTGTCCTTCATCAGGCTCCACGCCCAGCGCGCGATCACGACCGCGCCCAGCAGACCGACCGCCGGGTCCATCCACCACCAGTCGAGATAGCGTCCGGCGAGGAGTGCAGCGATCGCCAGCACGGAGGTCAGCGCGTCGGTCAGGACGTGAACATAGGCGGCCTTCAGATTATTGTCGCCGCCGTGGCTGTGCGCATGGTCGTCCCCATGACCATGTCCCTCATGGCTGTGGTCGTGGCCGAGCAGGAGCGCGCTCACGAGATTGACCGCCAGCCCCACCACCGCGACCAGCGTCGCTTCGCCGAACGCGACCGTCACCGGAGCGAAGAATCGCATGGCCGACTCGCCTGCGATGAACAGCGCCATGAGCGCCAGCAGCAGCGCCGAGGCAAAGCCTGCCAGGTCGCCGACCTTTCCCGTCCCGAACGTATAGCGCGCGTCGCGCGCATGGCGCTTGGCATAGGCATAAGCGGCTGCCGCGACGCCGAGCGCGCCGGCATGCGTCGCCATGTGAAAGCCGTCGGCGAGCAGCGCCATCGAGCCGGTGATCCAGCCGAAGACGATCTCCACCACCATCGTCACGGCGGTCAGCCCCGTGACCCACAGCGTCGCCCTGGCGTTGCGGTCATGACCTTGGGTCAGATAGATATGGTCGAAATAATGGGTGTCGGGCGCGGCCCCACTCGGCGCGTCGTCCTTGTGCGGGGTCAGGTCATGCGCGTGATGATGATGTCCGCCCATGGTTCAGCTCCGGTACCGGCGGATCAGCGCCAGCATCTCTTCCGCCGCCGCACCGCGTGCTTCGTCGCTAAGCCCCGGGCGCGCGACATGGGCGCGCATATGTTGTTCCATCAGCTCGTTCATCAGGCCATCGATCGCGCCGCGCACCGAGGCGACGAGTTGCAGCGTCTGCGAACAATCCGCCTCGCCCGAAAGCTGTCGCTCCACCGCGGCGATCTGCCCGCCGATCCGGCGGGTGCGCGCGAGCAGCTTATCCCGATCTTCAACAATGTGCATAGGGTACCCCCCTATCCTATTACGCGCGTGGCGGCAAGCCGATGGCCTTTACGCACGCTCTCGCCTAACGATGGGGCATGACCCGCAAGCCAGATCACGACCTCATCATCATCGGCGGCGGCCTGGCCGGCGGGTTGGCCGCGCTGGCCTTCGCTGCTGCGCGTCCGAACCTGGACCTGCTGTTGCTCGAGCAGGGAGAGGTGTTGGGCGGCAACCATATCTGGTCCTTTTTCGACAGCGATATCGCCGCCACCGATCGCTGGCTGGTCGAGCCGCTGGTCACGCATCGGTGGGACGAGGGGCATGTCGTGCGTTTTCCCTTCGGCCCGCGGACCATGACCAACCCCTATAACAGCGTCACCTCGTCCCAGTTCGCCGCCTATCTCGGCGCGCAGCTAGGGGAAGCGGCACGGACCGGCGTCGCGGTGGCGGACGTCGCGCCGGGGCGCGTCACGCTGGCGGACGGGCGCGCCCTGACCGCGCGCGCCGTGATCGACGCGCGGGGGGCGGGCGACCTGTCGGCACTGCGCTGCGGCTGGCAGAAGTTCGTCGGCCACACGCTGCGCCTTGAGGCGCCGCACGGGCTCGACCGGCCGGTGATCATGGACGCGACTGTCACGCAGTCTGATGGCTATCGCTTTGTCTATCTGTTGCCGTGGGATGAGCGGACGATTTTTGTCGAGGACACCTATTACAGCGATACGTTGACCCTCGACGTGCCGCTGCTGGACGAGCGGATCGCCGCTTATGCCAGCGCGCAGGGGTGGCGGGTCGAGGCCGTGACGCATCGCGAGACCGGCGTGCTGCCGGTCGTGCATGGTGGCGACTTCGATCGCTATTGGCCGCAGGGCGACGGCATCGCACGGGCCGGGGTGCGCGCGGGCATGTTCCAGCCGATGACCGGCTATTCGCTGCCCGATGCGGTGCGCTTTGCCCTCTGGGTCGCGCAGCAGCCGCTGGAAGGGCTGGCGGACGCGACGCGGGCGCGGGCCAAGGCGCATTGGCGAGAGGGCGGCTATTATCGCTTGCTGGGACGCATGCTGTTCGGCGCGGCGCAGCCCGATCAGCGCTGGCGGATCTTCAACCGTTTCTACCAGTTGCCGACGCCGCTGATCGATCGCTTCTACGCCGGGCGTTCCACATGGGGAGACCGTCTGCGCATCTTGTGCGGACGCCCGCCGGTCCCCATAAGAGCGGCCATGCATGCCCTCGTAAAGCCGCCCGCCTGATGGCGCGCAAAGCAATCGTCATCGGCGCCGGCTTCGGCGGTCTGGCCCTCGCGATCCGGCTCCAGTCCGCAGGGGTCGAAACAGTGCTGGTCGAGGCGCGCGACCGGCCGGGTGGGCGCGCCTATATGTGGGAGAAAGACGGCTTCACCTTCGACGCCGGACCCACGGTCATCACCGATCCGGCGTGCCTTGCCGAGCTATGGCGCCTGTCGGGGCATGACATGGCGCAGGATGTGACGCTGATGCCGGTGTCGCCCTTTTACCGGCTCAATTGGCCCGACGGGACCAACTTCGATTATTCCAACGACGAGCCGGCTTTGCGTGCTCAAATCGCGCGGCTCAACCCGGAGGACGTCGCTGGCTACGAACGCTTCCTGACCTATTCGGCGGGGGTGTTCGAGGAGGGGTATCGCAAGCTCGGCTCGGTCGCGTTCCTCGACTTTGCATCGATGATCAAGGCGGCGCCGGCTCTGGCGAAGTATCAGGCGTGGCGGTCAGTCTATTCGATGGTGTCGTCCTTCGTGAAGGACGAGCGGCTGCGCGAGGCGCTGTCGTTTCACACGTTGCTGGTCGGCGGTAATCCGATGACGACCAGTGCGATCTATGCGCTGATCCACAAGCTGGAAAAGGACGGCGGCGTCTGGTTCGCCAAGGGCGGGACCAATCGCCTGGTGCAGGGCATGGCGACGCATTTCGAGCGGCTGGGCGGCGTCCTGCGGCTAGGCGACAAGGTGGTCGAGATCGAGACACAGGGCGACCGCGCGGTGGCGGTGCGCACCGCGTCGGGCTGGCGCGGGGAAGCCGATGCCGTCGCCAGCAACGCCGACCTGATGCACAGCTATCGCGACCTGCTCGGCGGTCATCCGCGGGGTGCCAAGCGGGGCGCGGCGCTGGCGAACAAGAAATGGTCGCCGAGCCTGTTCGTCGTGCATTTCGGCATCAAGGGCAGCTGGCCGGGCATCCCGCATCACATGATCCTGTTCGGGCCGCGTTATAAGGGGCTGCTGACCGACATTTATGACCATGGCGTGCTGCCGCAGGATTTCTCGCTCTATCTGCATCATCCGACCGTCACCGACCCGTCGATGGCGCCGGAGGGGCATTCGACCTTCTATGCGCTCGCGCCGGTGCCGCACATGGGCAAGCTGCCGATCAACTGGGAACAGTTCGGGCCGGTCTATGCCGAGCGTATCCTGGACGAGATTCAGCATCGCCTGATCCCCGACATCCGCTCGCGGATCGTGACCCAGTTCCATTATACGCCGACCGATTTCGGCCGCGACCTGTCGGCGCATCTGGGCAGCGCGTTCAGCCTGGAGCCGCTGCTGCGGCAGAGCGCCTTCTTCCGCGCGCATAACCGGGATGACGTCATCCCCAATTTCTACCTGACGGGCGCGGGGACGCATCCGGGGGCGGGGATACCGGGCGTGGTCGGAAGCGCGAAGGCGACGGCGGCGCTGATGCTGGACGACATGCAATGACGTTGCGGCGGGTGGCGGTCTATTGCGGGTCGGCTACGCCTGCCGACCTGCGCTTTGTCGAGGCGGCGCGTGGCGTCGGGCGGGCGCTGGCGGCCCGAGGGATCGGCGTCGTCTATGGCGGCGGGCGATTGGGCCTGATGGGCGCGGTGGCCGATGCGGCGCTGGACGCGGGCGGCGAAGTGATCGGCGTCATACCGCAGGCGCTGGTCGGCGCGGAGGTCGCGCACCGGGGGCTTAGCGAACTCCACGTCGTCGAGACGATGCACCAGAGGAAGGCGCTGTTCACCGATCTGTCGGACGGGTTCGTCACCCTGCCCGGCGGCGTCGGCACGATGGACGAGCTGTGGGAGGCGATCAGCTGGGCGCAGCTTGGCTATCATGTCAAGCCGGTGGGCCTGCTCAATGTCGGCGGCTTCTACGATGGGCTGATCGCGTTCAATGCCCATATGATCGAGACCGGCTTCATCCGGCCGCAGCATGCCGGCATCCTGCATCATGCCGACAGCATCGATGCGCTGCTGGCGGCCATGGATGCGCATGTGCCGCATGAGACCATCTTTACGATGAAGGCAGAGCGGCTCTGAGCGAGACGGGAATGGGCCGGGAGGCGCTGGTCGCGCATGCCAGGGAGAGCATTGCGCGGGGGTCGAAGAGCTTTGCGATGGCATCCAAGCTGTTCGACCCGATCACGCGCGAGCGGGCGTGGCTGCTTTATGCCTGGTGCCGCAAGTGCGACGACATCGCCGATGGGCAGGACCATGGCGGGGTCATGCAGGGCGTCGCCGATGGGCAGGCGCGGCTGTCGACGATGCGGGTGATGACCGACGCGGCGCTTGCCGGAGAGGCGACCGGCGATCCGGCGTTTGACGGCTTTGGCGTGGTGATGCGGGAATGCGCGATCCCGGCGCGCTATGCCCATGACCTGATCGAGGGCTTTGCGCTGGATGCGCAGGAGTGGCGGCCGCGCAGCGAGGAGGATCTGCTGCGCTATTGCTATCATGTCGCGGGCGCGGTTGGGTGCATGATGGCGGTGCTGATGGGGGTGGACCCGAAGGACGAGGCGACGCTCGACCGGGCGTGCGACCTGGGGCTGGCGTTCCAGCTTGCCAATATCGCGCGGGATATCAGCGAGGATGATGCGGGCGGGCGCTGTTACCTGCCGGTCGAATGGCTGGTCGAGATGGACCTGCCGCCGGGCGAACATATGAAGCCGTGGGCGCGGCCGAAGCTGGCTGTGCTGGGCAAAAGGTTGGCGACGATGGCAGGGGCCTATGAGGCGAGCGCCCGGCATGGGACCGGCGCGCTGCCGGCGCGGGCGGCCTGGGCGGTGCTGGCGGCGGCAGGCATCTATGGCGACATCGCGCGGGAAGTCGGGCGGCGCGGCGAAGCGGCGTGGGACCGGCGGGTGGTGACGCCCAAGTCCGAAAAGCTCGGCTGGGTGGTGCGCGCGGGGCTTCAGGTGCCGGGGCGGGCACGGCGTTGGCCCGGCGCAGTGCCAAGGCCGACGTGCTTGTGGGACCGTTCGCGGCTCTAAAGTCGCAAAGGTCGTGGGCAAACGACAAATTTCGTGCGGAAGTGGGAAATATTCTTTCGTGCTGCGGAGGGATGGCGATGAGACAGAACCGGATGCACCGTAGCAAGGAGGCGGCGCTGTAGGACAGCCCGAAGGCCTATGCGCTTTGCGAACAATGGGCGCCCGCTCAGGACCTGGATCGCATGAGGGCCGCTGGCCTTTCGATCCAACACCGGCGTTACCTATCCAGCATCGACACGTGACCAGCTTCAAGCTTCGATGATAATGTTGGCCATTTAGGTCATGGGGCGATCCCCGATGTCTGAAGCCGGTCGGTTACAGGCTGACGACGGCTGGTTGATGCGGTGGCCTCGGATAAATAGTCATGCCAGCGAAGGCTGGCATCTCGGGCGAAGGTGCGCGACGATGAGTCATGGCGCGCGGTGGCTACACTTATACCATGACCAACAAGGCGAGAGGTGTCCTCTATGTCGGGGTTACCGCCGACCTTGGCGCACGCATCGCCCAGCATCGCAGCGGGACCGGTTCGGCCTTTTGTCGCAGATATGGTCTGACCCGGCTCGTGCTGGTGGAGCGGTATGATGACATTACTTTCGCGATTGCGCGGGAGAAGGCGATCAAGGCGTGGAAGCGCGAGTGGAAGGTTCGGCTGATCGAGGAGAGTAATCCGGATTGGGCCGATTTGTTTGAGTTCATCGTGTAGGGGCCTGAGACCCCAGCCTTCGCTGGGGTGACGGGTGAGGGGGGCGATCCTTCTCCGCTACCCACAACGTCAGCAGCCATTACCCACCCCACCAAAAAAAGGCCGGTACTTTCGTACCGGCCTAAGGTGTTGTTCGCAGGAGGAACATCGGTGGGCGGGGCGGGCTGAACCTTTTGTGAAGGTGGCCCGCCCGGCCAATCAGTTGTAGGCGCGCTCGCCATGCTCGCCGAGGTCGAGGCCTTCATGCTCGACTTCGGGGGAGACGCGCAGACCGGTGACTGCCTTGGCGACGAAGATCGCGATGGCGGTGCCGATGCCGGCCCAGACGATGGTGGCGAGGACGGCGATGATCTGCGTCGTGAGCTGTGCGCCCATGTCGAAGTCCGCGCCGCCGGGGCCGCCGAGCGAGGGCGAGTAGACAATGCCGGTGCCGATGGCGCCGACGATGCCGCCCACGCCGTGGATGCCGAAAGCGTCGAGGCTGTCGTCATAGCCGAGTGCCGGCTTGAGCTTGGCGACGGCGAAGAAGCAGATGACCGAGGCGACGGCGCCCAGGACGATCGCGCCGAACGGGCCGCTGTTGCCCGCAGCCGGGGTGACGGCGACGAGGCCGGCGATGACGCCCGAGCAGTAGCCCAGAGCCGAACCCTTATGACCGCTGAACTTTTCGCAGAGCATCCAGAAGAGGGCGCCCGAAGCGGTGGCGACGAAGGTGTTGATCATGGCGAGCGCGGCGGAACCATTGGCTTCCAGCGCCGAGCCGGCGTTGAAGCCGAACCAGCCGACCCACAGCAGGCCGGTGCCGACCATGGTCAGCGTCATGCTGTGCGGGGCCATCGGCTCCTTGGGGTAGCCGATACGCTTGCCGAGCAGGATGCAGGCCACCAGAGCCGAGACGCCGGCATTGATGTGGACCACGGTGCCGCCGGCGAAATCGAGCGCGCCCATTTCGAAGAACACGCCGCCCGCTG
>JBEVMZ010000241.1:0-13039 GCA_040508335.1 Sphingobium sp. | reverse complement strand
AAGCCGCATCGCGCATCAGGCGGCCGATGAGGAACTCAAGGCTAAGATAATAGACCCGCCGTCCCTGCGCCTCATAGGTTTTCTGCGTCGAATCGATCCAGGCGTCGATCACCCGGTCGCGAATGGCGAGGATGACGGCATGAAGCCAGTCGTGCGGTTTGGCGGCCGTCGCATTCTTGCCGATCCGATAGGTCAGCCGTTCGACAATCTCCTGCGCAAGAATGTCGGCATCGACAGGGCGTGGCGAGGGTTTGGGAAAATTTGCCTGGCGGCCGGTAGCGGTCATATGCACTGTCCCGATCTCGTTACGTCATCGTGATGATGACATGCTGCCCTCTCCGAGACCACCGGCTATCCTGGCACCATGGACCTATAATGTCCCGTTAATAGCCCGGTTCCGTCTATCGAGGATTGCACCATCGACGGCTGCGCGCAACTCCGCGCGAATGGGATGGAGCGACGAAGGCATGAACTGGGTCATGAGGATGGCGATGATCGCCTCGCCCGGATCGACGAAGAAAAAGGTGGAGAAGACCCCGCCCCAGTAAAAAATGCCGCTGCGCCCATCGACGGCAAAGCCCAGGCCGAAGCCCGTACCCGCATAATCCGCCTCACTGAACATGCCGGTCGAGAGTGCCGCAAGGTCGCCGCCGCCGGGCAACTGGTTCGACCGCATCGCCGCGACGGTCTCTGGCCGGAGCAAGCGCACCCCATCCAGCTCGCCGCCGCGCAACAGCATGCGGGTGAAACGGTGATAGTCGGCGGTGGAGGAAACCAGGCCTCCGCCGCCCGAATTCAGCCGTCCGCTACGCTGCCAGCCGCTGCGCGCGCCCCAATCGGCAACCGTCGATCCGCCATCTTCGGCCAGCCGCCAGGCATCGGTCAGCCTGTCCGTCCGGTCGGGCGGCAGCACGAACCATGTGTCGTCCATGCCGAGCGGGCCGCAGATACGCGCGCGGACCACCGCTTCCAGGCGCTGGCCGGTCAACCGTTCGATGACGACGCCCAGCACATCGGTCGCAACGGAATAATTCCACGCCGTCCCCGGCTGAAATTCGAGGCGAAGGGCGGCGAGCGCGGCGATGAATTCGTCGCCACTGCGCTTCTGCTGAAATTCGTCGAGGCCAAGTTCACGGTAAAGCGCGTCGATCGCGGTGCGCCGCTGCAGACCATAGGTGAGGCCGGACGTATGCCGCAGCAGGTCGATCATCCGCATCGGCCGCGCCGGATCGCCCCCCGCGCCGACGCGCAGGGCGGCAAATTCGGGCAATATGTCCGTCACCGGATCGCCCAGCGCCACCCGCCCCTCCTCCACCAGCATCATGAAGGCGACAGACGTCAGCGGCTTGGTCATCGAAGCGATGCGGAACAGGGCGTCGCTTCGCAGCGGCGTGCCGTCGGCACGGGCGCGTCCCCGGCTGGCGAAGGCGACCGGGCGCTCGTCGCGGGAGATCATGATCTGGAGATGCGGGAGTTTGCCGGTGCGGACATAGCGCGCGTCGAGATCGTCGATCAGCGCCTGCAACCGCGCGGCGTCCATGCCCGCCGCCTCAGCCGTAGCGGGGTCGATCCTGTCTGCTCTATTTTCGCCTTCGAACAATCGCTTCGCCAACTTTCTTGCTCGTCGTCGCGCCAACCGATATGCCGACGCTCTTGTTCGCCTAGCATTGGACGCATCGCCATGGCCACCGGCCTTTCCGCGATATTTCTGCATAATCGCCCCGCGCTCCTGCGCTTCCTGCGCGCGCGTGGCGCGGGCGATGAGGCTGAGGATCTGTTGCAGGACATCTGGATCAAGCTGGAGGCGAAGGATCTCGGCCCGGTCGCCGATCCGCTCCCCTATCTTTACCGTATCGCCAATAATCTAATGCTCGACCGCTACCGCTCCTCGGTTCGGCGCGCGCGGCGGGAGGAGGATTGGGCGACGGGCGCCGGCGGCGTAATGGCCGACCCGATGGAAGCGTCGGCAATCGACGAACGCTTGATCATGACCCAAAGCCTGGAGGAGGCGCAGGCGGCGCTGCGGGCGCTCGGCCCACGGGTCGCCCATGTCTTTCGCCGCTTTCGTTTGGAAGGCGTCGGGCAAAAGAACATCGCAGAGGAACTGGGCGTCAGCCTGACCACGGTCGAAAAGGATTTGCAGAAGGCCTATCGCGCGCTGACCGGGCTCAAACAGAAACTCGATACGGAATGAGCCCGCGCGCGACGTCATTGCCGACACAGGGCAATATGGGAACGGGGCGACAGCCATGATGGGTTCGCAGGCAATGGCGGACGAGGCGCTGCTATGGGTAATCCGCACGCGCGATCCGGACTTTACGGATTGGGAAGCCTTCACCCTATGGCTGGAGCGCGACGCGCGCCATGCGGGCGCCTATGACGCGATGATGGCGCGGGACGCCGGCCTCGATGCGCTTGTCCCGCCTGCCATATCCCCGCCGCCGCTGCCTGCCAATGATGCCGGCGCGCCTCGCCGCCGCTGGGGCTGGATTGCCGGCGGCGCCATCGCCGCCGGGCTGGTCGCGACGCTTTCGCTGGGGCTCTTCAACCGCACCGATATCTACACCGTCGCCACCAGGCCCGGCGAGACCCGCATCGTCGCGCTGGAGGAAGGCACGCGCGTCGAGATGAACGGCGCCACGACCATGCGCTTCGACCGCAAGGATGCGCGCTTTGCGGCGCTCGACGGCGGCGAGGCGGTCTTCACCGTTCGCCACGATGCGCGCGACCCGTTCCGCGTGACCGTCGGGAACGCCGTGTTCGAGGATGCGGGCACCGTCTTCAACATCGTGCGCGAAAGGGCATCAACGCGCATCGGCGTGTCGGAGGGAGAGGTCGTCTACAACCCCCAGGGAGAGGCCATTTCCCTGAAAGCCGGGCGCGCGCTCATCGAAGATGCGAGCGGCCTGCATCTCATGGCCGTCGACACCCGGAGCATCGCAAGCTGGCGCGATGGCCGGCTGGTCTACGCCAACGCCCCGGTCGCGCAGATCGCGCAGGATATAGCCCGGTCTTTGGACGTACGCCTGACGACGACGCCGGGCGCGCGGGCGCAGCGTTTCACAGGGACGATCAGGATCGACCGCGATCCCGTCCGCTTCTTTCGCGACGCCGCGCCGCTGCTGGGCCTTAGCGCGCATCGGGATGGCAATGGCTGGGTGTTGAAAGAAGGGGATGGCACGGTCGGTTGACGTCCGCATCGTCGCGGCCTTCGCACTGGCGGTCGCTACGCCCGCGCAAGGGGCCGAAAGACAGCAGATAGACCTCGCGCCGGGACGGCTGGGCGAGGTGGTGGTGGCGCTCGGCCGTCAGACCGGCAGCAGCATCGGCATGTCCGACCCCTCGCTCGCCGCCCTGGCGACGCCGGCGCTGCGTGGCCGCATGGGCGTCGATGCGGCGTTGGCCCATCTCCTGAAAGGCAGCGGCGCGCGCGCCCGGCGCGTCGGCACGCAAAGCTGGCGGGTCGTGCGCGCCAAGGGACGACCTCCCCCGCCCCGACCCGTCCTTGTGCATGCGCCGCCGCCCCGGCCGCCCGCTGCTGAGTTGATCGTCACGGCGTCGAAGCGCAACGTGCCTCTGCTGCGCTATGCCGGCGTCGCGGAAGCAGTCGATGCGTCGCTGCTGCCGGCGGGTGACGCTTCGCTCGGGACGGCGACGCTCACCCAGCGCGTCGCGAGCCTCAGCTCCACCCATATCGGCGCCGGGCGCAACAAGCTCTTCGTCCGCGCCATCGCCGATTCGGGGGTCGCAGGACCCACGCAGGCGACCACGGGCCAGTATCTGGGCGACATGCGCCTCAACTATGCGCAGCCCGACCCGGACCTGCGGCTCTACGACATGCGCGGGGTCGAGGTGCTCGAAGGACCGCAGGGAACGCTCTATGGCGCGGGGTCGCTCGGCGGGATCGTGCGTCTGATCCCCAATCCGCCCGACATGGCCCGCATGGGCGCGCAGCTGTCCGCCGGGCTTTCGGCGACCCGGCATGGCGATCGGGGCGGCGACCTATCCGCCACGGTCAACCTGCCGATCATCGCAGACAGGCTGGCCTTGCGCATCGTCGGCTATGGCGTGAACGAGGGTGGCTATGTCGACAATCTCGTGCCCGCACCCGATGGCGAAAGGCGGCTGCACGAGGACGTAAACGATGTCCGCGTAAACGGCGGGCGCGCAGCCTTGCGCTTCACGCCCGACGAGACATGGACCATCGACCTTAACGGCGTGCATCAGGCGATCCGGGGCGACGACGCGCAATATGTGAGCCGCCTCGAACCGCCGCTCACTCGCGCGTCGGCCGTGACGCAGCCCTATGCGTCGGACTATTCGCTCGCCAATGTGCGGGTAGAGCGGCAATGGGGTGCGCTGCGCTTCGTGTCATCGACCGGCCATGTCCATCATATCCTCTCGGAAAGCTATGACGCGACGCCACGCGGCGGCGACCCGGCCCTGTTCCGTCAGCGCAACGCGGTCGACATTTTTTCGACCGAGAACCGGCTGGTGCGCGACCTCGACAATGGCCTGGGGTGGATCGTCGGCGTCTCCTATCTCGACAGCCGGTCGCGCATCCGCCGTTCGCTCACCTCCTTTGGCCCGGCATCGGCGCAGGGTGAAATCATCCCCGGCGTGCCGATGTACGGGCGAGGACAACCGGCGCAGGCGACCGGCGTACGCAACCGCATCCGCGAAGGAACGCTGTTCGGCGAGGCGTCCTTCGAACCTTGGACCGGGATCATCGCGACCCTGGGCGGGCGGCTCACCAACAGCCGGCTTTCGGGCGCGGCGGTCGACCCCACCGGGGCGCTGCCGGCGACCGAGATCGCCGCCGCGCGCATACGCGCCGACCGCAGCGAGACGATCTTCCTCCCCTCCCTCTCGCTGCTTGCCGACATGGGTCCGGGCACGGCCGTCTATGTGCGGTTCCAGCAGGGTTTCCGGCCCGGCGGCCTCGCGGCCGACGACAAGCGGATCATCCGTTATCGCAACGACCGCGTGTCCACGGTGGAAGCCGGCCTGCGTAGCGGCGTGCCGGGCCGCGATGCCATCGCGCTGTCGGCCAATATCGCCTATACGAACTGGAAGGATATTCAGGCCGACGTGACCGACCGCATCGGCCTGCCCTCCACCGCCAATATCGGCGACGGCCGTATCTATACGCTGGAGGGTCGCGTCGTGCTCCGCCCCATTGCGAGGCTGGCGCTCGACGGGGCGATCATCTATAATGGCAGCCGCCTTACCCGCCCGGCGGCTTTCGTGCGCGTGCTTGCCAGCGAGGATAATTCCCTGCGGCTGCCCAATGTCGCCAACCTAGGCGGCCGATTGGCGGTCGATTATCGCGCGCCGCTGGGTCGCGGCATGGGCCTGCATCTGTCAGGCTCGGCCCGCTATGTCGGCGGGTCGCGCATCGGCGTGGGGCCGATATTGGGCGAGCAGCAGGGCGATTACGTCGAAACGGCGATGTCGGCGACGCTGTCGCGCGGGCCGGTCGCGCTGACGATCGGCGTCATCAATCTGCTCGACGACCGCGGCAACCGCTTCGCGCTGGGCACGCCCTTCGACCTGTCGGCGGACTATTATACGCCGATACGCCCGCGCACCGTCCGGATCGGGCTCGACTTCGTTTTCTGACCCCGCGGCGCGCTTGGCTTTCAGCCCAGCGCCTTGCGCACCAGTTCGTTGACGATCTGCGGATTGGCCTTGCCCTGCATCGCCTTCATCGTCTGCCCGACGAAGAAGCCGAACAGCGCTTCCTTGCCCGCTTTGTACTGCGCGACCTTGTCACCATTGTCGGCAAGAATTTTCGCCACCGCCGCTTCGATGGCGCCGGTGTCACTGGTCTGCTTTAGGCCCTTTTCCTCGACGATCGCGCCCGGCTTTGCGCCGGTTTCCAGCATGATCTCGAACACCTGCTTGGCGATGGTGCCGCTGATCGTGCCGTTGGCCACGAGGGCAAGCAGTTCCGCGCCATCGGCCGGTCCGACCGGGCTGTCGTCCAGGCTTTTGCCGAGTCGGTTGAGCGCGCCATAGAGTTCCGAGAGCAGCCAGTTGGCCGATGCCTTGGCGACGTTGCTCTCGCTCTTCTTCTGCGCCTTCGCGCCCTCGGCGAGTAGCGCCTCGAACCAACGCGCCGTATCGGCGTCGGCGGTCAGCGTCGCGGCATTGTAAGGCGAAAGTCCCAGATCCTCCTGATAGCGGCGGCGCTTGGCATCGGGCAATTCGGGAAGCGACTGCCGGCATTCCTCCAGGAACGCGTCGTCCAGTTCGAGCGGCAGCAGATCGGGATCGGGGAAGTAGCGATAGTCGTGCGCATCCTCCTTCGACCGCATCGAGCGCGTCTCGTTCCGATCGGGATCGTAGAGGCGCGTTTCCTGAACGATCTTGCCGCCCGCTTCGAGCACATCGACCTGACGGCTCGCTTCATGCTCGACCACCGCCATGACGAAGCGCACGGAATTGACGTTCTTTGTCTCTGTCCGCGTGCCGAACGGCTCGCCGGGCCTGCGCACCGAGACGTTGACGTCGGCGCGCATCGAGCCCTGATCCATATTGCCGTCGCACGAGCCGACATAGCGCAGGATCGTGCGCAGCTTGGAAAGATAGGCCCCCGCTTCCGCCGGCGAACGCATTTCGGGCTTAGACACGATTTCCATCAGCGCGACGCCCGAACGGTTGAGGTCGACATAGGAGCGGGTGGGATGCTGGTCGTGCATCAGCTTGCCGGCATCCTGCTCGACATGGATACGCTCGATGCCGATCCGCTTGACCTCAGCATCTGGATTCTTCTCGTCCAGACTGATGTCGAGCGCGCCTTCGCCGACCAGCGGGTGATAGAGCTGACTGATCTGATAACCCTGCGGCAGATCGGCGTAAAAGTAGTTTTTCCGGTCGAAGCGCGACCATTTGTTGATCTGCGCATCGATCGCCATGCCGGTGCGCACCGCCTGGCGAATGCATTCGCGGTTGGGCACGGGAAGCATGCCGGGCATCGCCGCATCGATCAGACTGACCTGCGTGTTGGGCTCGGCCCCAAACGCGGTCGCCGCACCCGATAACAGCTTCGCCTCGCTCGCCACCTGGGCGTGGACCTCAAGGCCGATCACGACCTCCCACTCGCCGGTGGCGCCCTGAACCCGATAGGTTGAATCCGTCATATCACCACCATTTCCCGGGCCGCGCGACAAAGCCGGACCGTTCCTCGATCGCCAGGCCAGCATTGAGAACGCTCTGCTCGTCCAGCGGTTTGCCGATGATCTGCAAGCCCAGCGGCAGGCCCTGCGCATCGAGGCCGCCCGGCACCGACATGGCGGGCAAACCGGCCAGGCTCGCGGGCACCGTGAAGACGTCGTTCAGATACATGGCGAGCGGGTCGTCCTGCTCTTCGCCGAGCGCAAAGGCGGCGCTCGGCGCGGTCGGGGTCAGCAGCAGGTCGCACTGCGTGAACGCCTGCTCGAAATCGCGGGAGATCAGCGTGCGCACCTTTTGTGCCTGCGTATAATAAGCGTCGTAGAAGCCCGCCGAGAGCACATAGGTGCCGATCATGATGCGACGCCTGACCTCGGCGCCGAAACCGGCCGCGCGGGTGGCGGCGTACATATCCTGCAAGCCAGCCCCTTCGGGCAGTTCGCGCTGGCCGTAGCGCACGCCGTCATAGCGCGCGAGATTGGACGAGGCTTCGGCCGGGGCGATGATATAATAGGTCGGCAGCGCATATTTGGTATGCGGCAGTGATACATCGACGATCTGCGCCCCCGCGTCGCGCAGCCATGCGATGCCGCGATCCCACACCGCTGCTATCTCGGCGTCCAGGCCATCAGGGCGATATTCCTTGGGAATGCCGACCTTCTTGCCTTTAAGATCGCTCGACAGACCCGCTTCCCACGCCGGCACGGGCAGGTCGAGCGACGTCGCATCCTTGGGATCGAAGCCCGCCATCGCTTCTAAGAGGATCGCATTGTCGCGCACCGTGCGCGCCTTCGGCCCGGCCTGGTCGAGCGACGAGGCGAAGGCGATGGTGCCCCAGCGCGAGCAGCGGCCATAGGTCGGCTTGATGCCGGAAATGCCGGTGAAGGCAGCCGGCTGGCGGATGGAGCCGCCGGTATCGGTGCCGGTCGCCGCCGGGCACAGACGCGCGGCGATCGCGGCGGACGATCCGCCCGACGATCCGCCAGGCGCGAGCGCGGCGTCGTCACCATCGTTGCGCCGCCACGGCGAGACGACCTTGCCGAAATAGCTGGTTTCGTTGGACGACCCCATAGCGAACTGGTCGAGATTGAGCTTTCCCAGCATGCCGGCGCCCGCGTCCCACAGTTTGGCGGAGACGGTCGATTCATAGGTCGGCGTGAAGCCTTCGAGGATATGGCTGGCGGCCGTCGTCTGCACGCCCTGCGTACAGAAGAGGTCCTTCATGCCGATGGGCACGCCCGACAATGGTTTGAGATCGCCCGAAGAACGCGCCGCGTCGGCAGTGTCGGCGGCTTCCAGCGCCTTTTCCGGTGTCTCGACGATGAAGGCATTGAGGGCGCCGGCGGCCGCGACATTGGCGTTGAAGGCGCTCGCCACCTCGCGCGCGGAAAAGTCACCGGCGCGAAAGCCATCGCGAATTTCGGCTACTGTAAGATCGGTCAGATCGGTCATATTTCCATCCGTCATGCTGATCCCGTCAGCATTGAAATCGACCCAGAGGGCCGGAAGTCCGGTCCGCAGCCCCGGTTATTCGATCACCTTGGGCACGGTGAAGAAACCATGTTCTGGTTGCGGCGCATTCGCCAGCACCTTGTCCCGCACATTGCCGTCGGTCACGGCATCGTCGCGCAGGCGCAGATGATTGGGGATGACTGCGGTCATCGGCTCAACGCCGGTCACGTCCACCTCGCCCAACTGCTCGACCCATTCGAGGATTTTGTTGAGTTCCGGCACCATAGCCTCGGCCTCCGCATCGCGCATCGAAATGCGCGAGAGGCTGGCGATCTTCTTGACGGTCTGAAGGTCTATCGACATGGGCATAGCCGCTAGCATCGGGGCCGGATCGCTTCAAGTGCCGCGTCGGCTTGCATAGCCCACCCCCATGCGCCAGACAGGCCGGCGACTGGATGCTGTTCCTTGAAAGACGCGATGGCCCGCAAATTTCTCTATATCTTCGCCGCCCTGATCGTCGCGGTGCTGGCGGCGGCGCTCGTCTACCGCATCTGGGGGCAGCAGCTGATCGCGACGGTGATGGTCCCCCGCGCCGCCTTCGCGCCTTTAAGGCCTTTGCCAGCCGACGCCTATGACGCACGCGCCATGTGGGTCGCCCGGCCGGACATGAAGGCGGACAATCCGGCCCTCTGGCTGCCCGAAGGCTATAGCGACAAGGCCGCGCCGCAAAAGGCGGCGACCTTTTTCGTCCATCCGACCTCCTTCATCACCTTTGGCGACGCCGCCTGGAACATGGCGCTGGATGACAAGGAAGCGACGGAGACGGCGCAGCGTTTCGTGCGAGCGCAGGCGAGTGCGCTGGGCAGCGCGGGCGATGTCTGGGCGCCGCGCTATCGGCAGGCCAATTTCGGCGCCTTCCTTACCGACAAGCCCGAGGGCGCCAAGGCGCTGGACGCCGCCTATCGCGATGTCGAAGCCGCTTTCGCCACCTTCCTGCGCGCCAACCCGAAAGGACCGCTGATCCTCGCCGGCCATAGCCAGGGGACGCAGCATCTACTCCGCCTGCTCAAGGACCATGTGGCGGATACCCCGGTGGCGCAGCGGATCGCCGCCGTTTATGCGGTCGGCATGCCGGTGTCGGTCGAGGCGGACCTGCCCGCCCTCGGCCTGCCCGCCTGCGCGAGGGCCGACCAGGCCGGGTGCATCCTGTCCTGGCAAAGCTATGGCGAGCCGGCCGATCCCTCGCCCATGGTCGGGAGCTTCAATGACAGCAAAGGCCTGACCGGCCGGCCGCGCAAAGGCACGCATATGCTGTGCAGCAACCCCGTGACCAGCACGATGAACAGCACCGCGCCGGCCAAGGCCAATCTCGGCACGTTGTCGAACCGGGAGGATGGCAAGCCCGTCGCCCTCATCAAGAGCGCGGTGCCCGCGCGCTGCGTCGACGGGCTACTGCTGATCGGCGATCCGCCCGATCTTGGCCCCTACACGCTGCCGGGCAATAATTATCATGTCTATGACTATGCCCTGTTCTGGGCCGATATCAGGGCTGATGCCAAGGCGCGGCTCGCCGTATTCCTCGCGCGATGAGCGCGCCGCTGCTCACCGCCGATCGCGCCCTGTTCCGCGAGGCGCTGCCCGAAGGCGGGCGGCTGATCGGGCTAGACGTCGGCACCAAGACCATTGGCCTCGCGCTCTGCGACGCGGGCTGGTCTATCGCGAGCCCCGCCCACACCGTCACGCGCGGCAAATTCAGCAAGGACAAGGTCGCGCTCGCGGCCTTCATGGCCCAGCAGCAGGTAAAAGGCGTCGTCATCGGCCTGCCGCTCAATCTCGACGGCAGCGAATCGCCCCGCAGCCAGGCGAGCCGTGCCTTTGGACGTAACATCGCTGACCTCGGCTTGCCGGTGCTGATGTGGGACGAGCGCTGGTCGACGCAGGCGGTGACGCGCACTTTGCTGGAGGCCGACGCCAGCCGCGCCCGGCGCAGTGAGTTGGTCGACAAGCTGGCCGCCAGCTACATATTACAGGGGGCGATCGACGGGCTGATGACCGGGCTGTGACGCCCCCGATCAGCCGGCAATGATTGCGGCGATCCTCGCGCTCGCCTTGCCGTCGCCGAAGGGATTATGCGCCCGCGCCATCGCGCCATAGGCGGCTTCATCGTCTAGCAGCGTGAAGACTTCGCGCAGGATCGCAGCGCGGTCGGTGCCGACCAGCTTCGCCGTGCCTGCTGTCACGCCCTCGGGCCGCTCGGTCGTTTCGCGCATGACCAGCACCGGCTTGCCGAGCGAGGGCGCTTCTTCCTGCACGCCGCCGCTGTCGGTGAGGACGAGGTGGCACATGTCGAGCAGCCGTACGAAATGCGGATAGTCGAGCGGCTCGATCATCGCGACGTTGGTCAACTGGCCAAGCACCGCATCCATAACCGGGCGAACATGCGGGTTGGGGTGAACGGGGAAGATCACGGCCACATCGGGCCGGGCGGCGATGGCGGCGATGGCGTGGGCAATCGCCTCCATACCGCCACCGAAATTCTCACGTCGGTGGCTCGTGACGGCGACGATCCGCTTGCCCGCAAAGCGCGACGCCAGATCGTCGAGGCCCGATGCAAGCGCGGGATTTTCATGTACCCGCGCCACGGTCGAAAGCAGCGCATCGATCACCGTGTTGCCGGTCACATGGATGCCGACGGGATCGCGATTTTCCTTGAGCAGCGCATCGGCGGCAGCCTGCGTCGGCGCGAAGTTCAGGTCGGCGATGCAGGCGACGACGCGGCGGTTGACCTCTTCCGGCCAGGGATGATGAATGTCGCCGCTGCGCAGCCCCGCCTCGACATGGCCAACCGGGATCTTACGGTAATAGGCCGCGAGACTCGCCACCATGGTCGTCAGCGTGTCGCCATGGACCAGGATGCGGTCGGGCTTTTCCGCGTCGAACGCTTCGCCCAGCGCCAGCATCAGCTTGGCCGTCAGCCCGTCGAGCGTCTGGTTGGGCGTCATGACGTCGAGATCGCGGTCGGGGACGATGCCGGCAATGTCGAGCACCTGATCGAGCAACCCGCGATGCTGGGCGGTCACGATGACGCGTGTCTCGACATTGGCGCGCGCGCGCAGCGCATGGATGACGGGAAACAGCTTGATCGCTTCGGGCCGTGTCCCGAACACCAACGCAACCTTCATGGCTTCTTCATTCCCCTATTCGCTCACCCGCCCCGCTTTGGCAGCAAATAGTATATAGGCACTGAATGCCGATAAGGGATTGCAGCAGCGGGCACGCTGGCGTTGAAGGAGGCATGACCGACCCCCGCACAACCCCGCGCCTTCGCCATTGGCTGATCGCCGCCTTTCTCTTCGCGGCGACCTGCGCCATCGTGCCGGTCTTTGCGGCCTTCGCCTAGGCCTTGAGCTTCCAGCCCCGGCGCAGCAGCGTGTAGGAAAGCAGCGCGAGCGCCATGTTCAGCGTCAGCAATACCACGCTCCCGGCCAGCACGTCGCCATCGGTCGCCGCGACGAAGCCATAGCGAAAACCCGATATCGCGTAGAAAAACGGGTTGGCATGGCTGATCGCCTGAAACAGCGGCGACAGGCGGTCGATCGAATAGAATGTGCCCGACAGCAAGGTCATCGGCCCGATCACGAAATTGCTGATCGCGGCGGCGTGGTCGAACTTGTCCGCCCAGATCGAGGTCAGCACGCCGATCAACGCGGTGAGCGTCGCGCCCATGAGGCCGAACCAGAGCACCGCCCAGAGATGAACCGGGGTCACATGCACGCCGGGCCACAGCGCCATGGCGAGCCACAGCGCGCCGCCGACGGCAAAGGCGCGCAGCACCGCTGCGCCGACCAGTGCCGCGAGCAGTTCGGCGCTCGAAATCGGCGGCATAAGATAGTCGATCAGCGTCCCCTGCATCTTACCCGAGAGCAGCGAGAAGCTGCTGTTGGCAAAGGCATTGTTCATCATGCCCATGATCATGAGGCCGGGCGCGATGAATTCGGCGAAGGGCACGCCCATCACCCGCCGGTCCGCGCCGCCCAGCGCGATGGTGAAGATGACGAGGAACATCAGGGTCGTGACGGCGGGCGCCCAGATCGTCTGGAGCTGCACCTTCATGAAGCGGCGCACTTCCTTTCGGGTCAGCGCGCGCAGGCCCGCCCAGTTGACCGCGCGGATCACCGGCTCGCCCGGTTCGGGGAACGGGAAGGGAGCGGCTTGGGCTTTCAAGTTTTTGGGCTGGTCGTTCATGGCTGGATCGACTATCGGCTGGGCTGTTGGTCCGCAAGGGCGATATGTGACGGCCCGGTTCAGCGATTTGAACCTTGGCGCCATGCGCCCCATATAGGGCGCCAGTCATCGAATTTTGAGGAGTCTTTCATTGTCCTGGACCGACGAGCGTATCGATCAGCTCAAG
>JBEVMZ010000011.1:0-54535 GCA_040508335.1 Sphingobium sp. | reverse complement strand
TGGCTGCCCGGCATCGCGGCGGGCACGATCCTGCCGACCGCCGTCTTCACCGAACCGTCCAACGGCTCCGATCTTGCCAATCTGGCCAGCCGCGCCACCCGCGCCGCAGACGGCGACTGGCGCGTGACGGGCGCGAAGACATGGATCACCCATGCCGCGCGCTCTGACCTTATGACTTTGCTGGTGCGCACGGGCGGCCCTGGCAATGCCGGCCTGTCCATGCTGCTCGCGCCCAAGCCGCGCGGGACCCAAGCCGACCCCTTCCCGGCGCAGGGCATGTCGGGCGGCGAGATCGAGGTGCTCGGCTATCGCGGCATGCGCGAATATGAGCTGATGTTCGATGATTTCGCCATACCCGCCGACGGCCTGCTCGGCGGAGAGGAGGGACAGGGGTTCCGCCAGCTCATGAAGACGTTCGAGGGCGCACGGATTCAGACCGCCGCGCGCGCCGTCGGCGTCGCCTGGCGCGCGTTCGAATTGGGCTATGCTTACGCGATCGAGCGCAAGCAATTCGGCAAGCCGATCGCCGAATTTCCCCGCGTGTCCGATAAGCTGGCGATGATAGTCGTGGAAACGATCGCGGCGCGCGAACTTGCTTATTTCGCCGCGCGCGAAAAGGACAAGGGCCGCCGCTGCGACGTGGAGGCGGGCATGGCGAAGCTGCTGGCCGCCCGTGTCGCCTGGACCAATGCGGACAATGCGCTGCAAATTCACGGTGGCAACGGCTATGCGCTCGAAAGTGAGATTAGCCGGCTGCTGTGCGACGCGCGTATCCTCAACGTGTTCGAGGGGGCGGCGGAAATCCAGGCGCATGTGATCGCGCGCGGGCTGTTGGCCGGGCGCAACTGATGGAAGAGCAGCGCGCCGACTTGCTGACGCCCGCCCTTGCCGCCCGCTACGCCGCGACCTTCGACCGCGACGTGCGCGCCACCGGGCCGCAGGGCATTCACTGGTGCCTCAACACGCCCGAGGCGCCGACGCAGGAACTGGGGCCGGACGGGCACCCGATCCGCGCCGATCATGCGGACCTGCCGCGCCGCATGTGGGCGTCGAGCGAGATGGAGTTTCATGCGCCGATCGCCGTAGGTGCGCGGGTCGAACGGACCAGCCGCACCGTCGACACCAGCGAGAAGGATGGCAGGACTGGTCGTCTGCTGTTCGTCACCATTGCCCACGACATAAGGGCGAACGGCGTCCCCGCCATATCGGAGAAGCAGAGCGTCGTGTATCGCGCGGCGCTGCCGAAAACTGCGGCGCCTCCCCCCCCCCCGCCCGCCCTCGCGGCCGGCACGTGGACGTGGGAACGTATCGTCGATCCCCAGCCGCCGCTCCTGCTGCGCTATTCGGCTCTGACCTTCAACAGCCACCGCATCCATTACGACCTGCCCTATGCGCGCGAGGAAGAGGATTATCCCGGTCTGGTGGTGCATGGACCGCTGATGGCGAGCCTGCTGCTGGACCTTGCCGACCGGCATCTGGGGCCCGACGCGCTCGCCCGCTTCGCCTTTCGCGGTGTGAGCCCAGCGTTTGCGGGCACGCCGCTGCGCCTGCTCGGACGGCGCGAAGGGCAGGAACTGACGATGGCAATCGCCACGACCGAAGGCGGCCTCATCATGCAGGCGAGCGCCACGCTGCGCTGAAACGTCAGCCGGCTTGCGGCCCAGGTACGGCTTGAAGAAAAATCAAGGACCGACGCAGCAGGCCTTTGACCGGAGCCGGTCGCGGCCTTGTGCTTCAGGCCGCGCTGGACTCCTCACGCACGAAATCCTTCCATCCCGCCGCGACATAGTCGATGAATGCCTCACCCAGCCCTTCGTTGCGCAAATAGTCGCGGGTTACGGGACGGGCTGTCACGGCAAAGTCCGGATCGGCCAGTGCCAGGCGGGGGAAATCATGATGCAGGATAGCACCGCGCCCGATCAGCACATAGTCCGCACCTTCATCCAGACAGCGGCGGGCAGTGCGCGCATCGAGGATCTTGCCCGCGACGCCGAGCCGCGTCCGTCCGCGCGGCAGGTCCATGAAATGCGCGATCAGCGGCTTGTCGCGATGCGCCTCCTCCACCGGCAGCTTGGCGACGTCCCACAGCGACAGATCGAGATAATCGATATCGCCGCCCGTCATCAGCCGCTCGGCAAGTGCCCGCGACTCTTCGATGCTGATGCCGAAGCGCTCGGGCGAGATGCGCACGCCTAGCTGGAAGGCCGGCCCGGTGCGCGCGCGCACGCCCTCAATCGTGGTCAGCAGGACGCGGCAGCGATCATCGAACGACCCGCCATAGCTGTCGGTCCGGTGATTATTGTCCGCGTCGAGAAACTGCCCGAGCAGATAACCATGCGCTCCGTGCAGTTCGACGCCGTGAAAGCCCGCCTTCTCGGCGCGTACGGCGGCGGCGATGAAATCTTCGATCACCTGTTCGATCTCAGCGGTGGAGAGCGCCCGCGCGCCGGTTTCCGCATCGTCCCACGGGCACACGGCGGCAAGGCCCGTCACGTCGGCACGGGCGCGGCGCCCCGAATGCTGGAGCTGGACCGAAGACACGCCGCCCTGCGCATTAATGCTGGCGGCGAGGCGCGAAAGTCCGGGCAGATGGGCGTCGGACCAGATGCCGAGTTGACCGGGGAAACCCTGTCCTTCACGCGACACATGCGCCGCGCACGTCATGGTCAGGCCAAAGCCACCCTCCGCCCGCTTGGTGAGCCAATGATATTCGTCATCGCTCAGCGTGCCGTCGGCATGGCTCTGCTGATTAGTCAGCGGCGCCAACATGAAACGGTTCGGCATCGCCGGGCCGCGCGCCAGATCGAGGGGTTGGGCAAGCGGATCGGTCATCAGGCGTTCTCCCTTAACGACCCGCCATGCCCCCGCTCGACGACGCGCGCAAGTGGCGGCGGCCGCTCACCCTGCATCGTCATTTGATCAATTCCAAGGACGCGCCGTTGAGCCGGCCGATCTCCGCAATAGATGATGACCGGTGCGGGGTAAAAAATCGCTGCCACGAAGCTGAGGGTGATGGACACAAACATGGCGGCTATGCCTTCGATGCACTGTTACCATGGCCGACCCGATTCAGGTCGCCGAAACGCATCGCCGCCGCCGCCGTGAGCGGATAGTTCGCCGGGTCCAGCCGCGCAGAAAAGGCTTGGGCGTGAATGGCTCTCTTAATCTTGCACGGCGTTCGAGCAGTCCGCCCACTGCCGGTGGAGGCGGCGCGCGACGGATGCAAAAGACCCGGCGGAAGCGATCTGCCTCCGCCGGGTCCGCGAGCTTTTGCCCGTCGGGTCGCTGCCGGGCCTTACTGGCCGAAGCGATAGGTGCCGGTGATGCCGAACGTGCGCGGTTCGCGACGGACGCCAACCGAATAGCCCAGACCGGTGGCACCCGGCGGCAGCAGGAGGCCGGCGTCGATATCGCGGTTGTTGGTGAGGTTGCGTCCCCATACCGCGATTTCGAGCGCATCGTCCATCAGCGTCAGCGATGCACGGCCGTTGACTATCTGCGACGCCGGCACGGTCGTGCCGTCGATCACCGCCTGGTTAAACGGGTCGCTGGGTTCATTATACGGGCCGGAGAAATATTTGGCCGTATAGATATAGTCGCCGCGCAGCATCAGCGTGCCTGCGCCGATGTCGGTCGTATAAGTGGCTGCGAAGGTTGCGGTCTGTTCCGGAATGGTTTCGAACCGATCGGTGCGACGATCCTTCGTACCCTCGAAATAGTTCAGATATTTCGGCTTAGTGATCGCGCCGCTCGCCGCCAGTTCAAGGCCTTCGAACGGAATGACGGTCAGTTCTGCCTCAAGACCATAGATTCTCGCCTTGCCGGCATTCTGGATAAGGGTCGCAGGAGGATTGGTCGGCGTCAGGATCGAGCGCTGGATGCCCTTCACCTCGGTATAGTAGGCTGCCACGTTGAAACGTGCGCGCCGATCGAACAGCTCAGACTTGAAACCACCCTCGTAAGAGGTTGCAGTTTCAGGGCCGAATGGAATGAAGTTCGTCGTCGCCGTCGCGCGAAGGTTCTGACCGCCCGAACGGAAGCCGCGTGCCGTCTTGGCGTAGATCAGTACGTCTGGATTTATCCGATAGTCGAGTCCGGCAGTGTAGGACCAGCCGTCGAAGTCATCCTTGCGACGCACGGCGCACAGGTTGGCGATCAATGCGCCGCCCACCGTGCATCGCACCACCGCCCCGCCCGGCGTCTCCGTCCGGTTGCGGATCGTCAGCGCCTTATCCTCGACCGAATAGCGCAGACCGCCGGTAAAGGTAAGGGCATCGGTGATGTGCCAGCTCGCCTGAGCGTAAGCGCCCTGGCTGTCATTGACGATGAAGCCGGACTGGATGTTGGGGTTGGTGCTGCCCGAAATCACGGGCAGCGCAAGCGACCGCGTCATATCCGTCCCACTTTCGTGGAAGTAGAATACGCCCGCCGCAAAATCGACCGCGCTGTCAGCCGTCGAGCCTGTGATCTGCGCCTCGCCCGAATACTGGCTGAGACGCTGCGTGCCGGCCGACGTCAGCACGGGAAAGGGCGTGCCGTCGAGGTCAAGCGAATTGAAGCCGTTGACGCGGCGATAGCCACCGACGAACTTGACCGCACCGAAGAAAGTGTCGAGCGTCACCGTGCCGGTATAGGTGTGGGTCTTCGCCCCGGACGCTGTGGGATCGTTCAGCGCGACCCGGTTCGGATTATCGCGCAGATAGTCGATGAGGTCGTTGCCGATGGTCACGCCCGTGCCGATCGCGGTCGGGAAGCTGGTCGCGCCGCTTTCGAAACCGATTTCGGCCGCAGCCAGATTGGGGGAAATTTGCGTCAGCTGATAGCCGCGCTGGTTGACGTCCGTGTCGTAAATTTCAGCCGACAGCAGCACCGAAAGCGTTTCTGTGGGCTTGGCAAGCAGCTTCAGCCGGCCGGTCCAGTTGTCGCGCTCCGCCAGCTTTTCCCCGTTCACGATGTTGGTGACATAACCGTCACGCTTTTCGATGCGAAATGCGCCGCGGACGGCAACACGGTCCTGCACCAAGGGCACGTTGAGCACGACGCTACCGATGCGATGGTCGAAGCGGCCGTAGGTGGCCGAGATATTGCCCGAGAAGGCCGAGGTATCGGGATCGTTCGTCCGGAGCAGGATCGCGCCGCCGGTCGTGTTGCGGCCGAACAGCGTGCCTTGCGGTCCCTTGAGTGTCTGCGCGCTCTGGATGTCAAGCAGGTCGGCGTTCACGCCATAGGCGCGCGCCCAGTAGAAATCGTCGACATAAACGCCGACGGACGGGTCGGTGGTCGCCAAAATGTCGGTCTGGACCTGGCCGCGGATCGAGAAAGTGGCGGCGTTTTCGCTGTTCGTGCTCTCGCGGATGGTGAGCCCGGGCGTCTGCCGCGCGATGTCGATGACGGAGCGGGCGTTCTGGCGCTCAAGCTGCTCGCCGGTGAAGGCAGTGACGGCGACAGGCACGTTCTGAAGATTCTCGGCGACGCGACGCGCCGTGACGACGATGTCTTCAAGGCCGCCGGTGGTGGTGGCGGGCTGCGCGGGCTGGCTGTTCTGCGCGAAGACAGGCACAGCCATGGCGCCAGTCAATGCCAAAACCGAAATGACGGATTTGCAAATTTTCAAGATACCCTCCCCTTAAATTTATGCGCCCGCCGCTATCCCGATCGGTGCACCAAAGCCAAAAACACTGTCCGGCCAGGTCCTTCCTCTATCATCAGGGCGGCAGAAATCAATTGCGGGAAACACTAAGCCGCAGGTGCTCGCAGGACCTTATGTCCTTGTTATGTATAGATTAAATCAATATCGCCCACGCAGTAATGTGCCGGGAGCAGCCGTCCGATGCGGATTAGGGAAACATAGTTGCAATTACATCACGGTGCCGTCTGCACCCGGATGGCGGTGAATGCGAAACGGCCTCCGCAAATTGATTGCGAAGGCCGTTACACAGTGAAACCGGACCAGCGGCCCAAGAGACGAATCAGTCCGCCGACGACCAGACCAGCGGTAGGTTGCGAACAGAGAGCAGACCTGGCACCACCGTCATGTCCGTGCCCTCCGCGATCGAGAACATCGGTATGCGCGAGAGCCATTCTTCCAGCGCGATATTCAGTTCCTGTCGGGCGAGATGCGCGCCCAGACACAGATGCGGGCCGCTTGCGAAGGTGACATGCCGGTTCGCCTTACGTTCGGGATCGAACGTGCGCGGGTCCGGAAAGGCGAGAGGATCGAAGCTGGCCACGGCGGTCAAACAGCAGACCAGATCGCCCGCCTTCATCTGGACGCCGTGCAACTCCAGATCCTTCTTGAGGAAACGGGTCGAGTTGACGAGCGGCTGCATCCGCAAAAATTCCTCGACGGCGCCTGGGATCAGCGCCGGATTTTCGCGCAGCCTCTGCTGGAGATCATGGTCGAGCGCCAGTCGGCGGAACATCTGCGACAAAGTCGACGCCACCGTATCCAGTCCACCCAGCCACAGGAAAAAGATGATGCCGATACGTTCGTCCTCGGTCAGCGGGCGACCGTCGATCGTGCCGTTGACGATCTTGCTGGTCAGCGTGTCGTCGGGATTGGCTTCCTTTTCGGCGATGAAATCGCGCAGATAGCCGATGGTGCCCCGCACCGCGCTGGCCATGGCATCGAGATCACGCGAATGCAGGATCTGATATTCCCATTCCAGAAACTGCTCCAACACCGTCATGGGAAAGCCCATGAGATTGAAGAACACGCGCACGGGAAAGACGCGGGCGAAATCCCAGGCGAAGTCGCCGCCCTTATTCTGTTCGAACTCCGCGATCATATCGACGCACATCTGGCGGATATCGCGCGCCATTTCGGCGACTGCCTTGGCGGTGAAGTGCGGATTGAGGAAGCGCCGGTAGAGACCATGCAAAGGCGGGTCGACGCCGAGCGGGAGCGATGGCCAAGTCTCACCGATCAGGATCTGAAACGACGCGATCCCCTTAGTCGAGAACAGTTCCGCATCGGTATAGACCTTGAGCACGTCGGCATAGCGCGTCAGCACCCAAGCGCCCTGCTGGAATTGTGCCTGCGGGAACGGCGTGTACATCACTGGAGGAACATCGTCCTCCAGCAGGCGCCGCGTGTTGTCATAAGGTTCGTTCAGCGTGTTGGGCACATTGCCCATCGCAACCCGAAGGTCGCGGACCAGATGCCGGGGCACATGGGCCGGTACGTCCATGTCGAGCACGACCGGCTCGACTGTGGGTTTTGGCACGTCGAGTTTAGCCTGCATCGCCATATATCATCACCCTGTCCTTGCCGCTTTTTAGGCGACGGTCATCGCAAAATCCCCGGCAAATTCCAAGCCAGCCGGCGCATCGCGTTTGAATGTTACAGAAGTCGGCCTATGCACCAAATTGCAGGACAGGTCCAACCATTTATTTCATTATCAGCTAAGTCAACCGGCATTGACGGACGATGGCAAAGGGGCCACATCGCCCCACAGGACGCAAGGAGCGGATGGATGGAATCGGCGGAACTGGGATTTCCGGGGAAGTTCGCGCTTGTCGCAGCCGCCTTGCTCGCCGTTCTGGGCATTTATTCCTTCGGCCTCGTCCTGCCGCAGATGGCCATCGCCTTTGCCGACAATCCCGACAGTGCGTTGCTGAGCCAGCTCGTGGCTACGCTGGTTGGTTTTGCCTTCGCCATCGGCGCGCCGATATCCGGCGGGTTGGTGTCGCGCTGGGGCTATCGCACGGTCTATCTCTGGTCGACCGCCATGTTCGTGGTGGCAGGTAGCAGCGTGTTGCTGCTCGACAATATTTATCTGATCCTTGCCACCCGCGTGGTGCTCGGGCTTAGCATAGCGGGCGCGATGGTGGCCAGTCTCGCCGGCATCGGAACGCTTCCCGAAACGCAGCGCACCAAGCTGTTCGGCCTCCAGGCCTTCGCCGGCGCATTGCTCGGCGTCGCATCCTTCATCGTCATCGGCGCCCTCGCCCGTCACGGTTGGCGCGCGCCTTTTGCGCTGCATCTGATAGGGCTGGTGCTAATCCCTCTGATCCTCACTCTGCCTCGCCATCGCGGCGGCGCGAGTAAGGCCGCGGTCACGCGGCGGCCCGCGCAGCGCGGCCTGTCGCCGGCATTTCTGCTGCTGATCGCTTTTATGGGCATGGCGAGCATCCTGCCCGGCACGTTCGGCCCCTTCTTCATGGTGCATCTGGGGATTAGCGATCCCGCTCTGATGTCGCTGCCGCTGGTCGGCTGCGCCGGGGCGGCAATGGTGTCAGGCTATTTCTATGCGCGCTGCGTTCGGCGCACGGGCGTGCCAGGCATGTTCACGACCGCGCTGCTCATCACCGGCATCGGCCTGGTTGCGACCGCCTGGATGCGCGACATTGCCGGGTTGACCGTGACAATGGGCATAGTCGGTTTCGGCGTGACCTTTTTCACCCCGAATATGAACGCAGCCGCCGTCGCCGGCAGCCCGGATGACGGAGCCGGAGCGATCGGCCTAGCCAACGGCGTCCTCTATGGATCGCAGGCGCTGTTCCCCTTCGTGGTTGAGGGGATCAGGGGGCAGGCGGGACCGGGCGCGGTATTTACCAGCTTTGGCATCGTCGCGATCGCGATCGGCATGCTCTATGCCGTGCGCACGATCCCGCTTCCAAAACAGGCAATGCCGTAATGGCGGCATATTTTTCAAACGACAGCGCCGCGCGCCACCGGCGCGCTGGAATATGGAGACTGTGATGTACCTACCCCAGAAGCTTGAGAACCACATCTATATCGGCGGTGAATGGGTGAAGGCGACCGGCGAGCCCGAAGCCGTCATCAACCCGGCAACCGAAGAAGTGCTGGCCTATGCTCCCGTGGGCAGCCGCGCCGAGGTGGAACAGGCCATAGCCGCCGCGCGCGAAGCATTCGACCGGGGTCCCTGGCCACGCATGGCGCCCGCCGAACGCGCCGCAAAGCTGCGCGAACTGCACGCGGCCATCGCCGCGCGCCGTGATGACATCATCCGCCTGATCGTCGAAGAAGCCGGCGCGGTTTCTTCGATCCACCCCATTCAGTTCGATGTGCCGATGTTCCTGTCCGGCGACATGATCGAACAAGGCGCGAAAAGCCTGGACAAGGCGCTGCCGTCGGGCACCGTTGCCAATCATGACGGGTCGCGCAGCTTCGTCGGCGGCATGATCCGGCGCGAACCGATCGGCGTCGTGTCGGCTATCACGCCTTATAACTTCCCCTTCTTTCTGAACATCGTGAAGCTGTTCCCGGCGCTGGTCGCGGGCAACACTGTCGTGCTCAAGCCTTCACCGTTCACGCCTTTTTCCGCGCTTATCGTCGCTGAGATCGCTGCGGGTCTCGATTTCCCCCCGGGCGTCATCAACGTCATCACGGGCGGCAAGGACGTCGGCGAGCAGATGACGACCGACCCGCGCGTCGATGTCATCAGCTTCACCGGCTCGGACGCGGTAGGCTCGGCGATCATGGCGCAGGGCGCCCCGTCGCTCAAGCGGCTGCATCTCGAACTGGGCGGCAAGTCCGCACTGATCATCCGCAGCGACGCCAATCTGGCGGCCGCAGTCCAGGCGGGTGTGGGATCGTTGTCCCACTCCGGGCAGGGCTGCGCGCTCTGCACGCGGCACATCGTCCATAATTCGGTGCGCAAGCAATATGTCGAACAGTTGGCCGAGGCGTTCCGTTCGCTCAAGATCGGTTCGCCTTCCGATCCGAGCAGCACTTTTGGCCCGCTGATCCGCGAAGCGCAGCGTGCGAAGACGGAATATTATACCGAGGAAGGCCTCAAGGGGAATGCGCGGCTCGTCACAGGCGGCCGCCGTCCCGCCGGCTTCGACAAGGGCTTCTACTTCGAACCGACCGTATTCGACGATGTCGACAACAAGTCGCGCCTGGCTCAGGAAGAAGTGTTCGGGCCGATCGTGGCCGTCACCGGCTTCGACAGCGACGAGCAGGCGATCGACATGGCCAACGATTCCAGCTTCGGCCTTGGCGGCGCTGTCTTCTCGTCCGACCTGGGCGCGGCGTTCGACATCGCGGCTGGCGTGCGTACCGGCGTTGTCTCGATCAACGGCGGTGGCTCGATCCCAGGTGCGCCGATCTCGCCGTTCGGCGGCTTCAAGCGTTCGGGCATCGGCCGCGAATGGGGCGAGGAAGGCGTCAACGCCTTCACCGAGCTGAAGTCGATCAGCTACCGCCAGATCTGAACCACCCCCTGAAGGGACATTGAATGAGCATTTTTTCCTACGAGGGTAAGCGCGTCGTCATTGCCGGATGTTTTTCCGGCGTTGGCGAGGCGTGCGCGAGCCGCCTGGCCGAAATGGGTGCCGAAGTGCATGGCGTAGACGTGCGCGAGAGCAAGGTGCCGATGGCGTCCTTCCGCACCGTCGATCTTAAGGATCCCGCGTCGATCGACGCGGCGGTCCAGGGTATTGGTGGGGAGATCGACGCGCTGTTCAACTGCGCCGGCCTTCCCCAGACATTCCCCGCGCTTGACGTGATGAAGGTCAACTTCATCGGCATGCGCTACTGGATCGAAAGCTGGATCCCCAAACTCCGCAAGGGCGGCGCGGTCGCCACCGTCGCCTCCAACGCGGCGTTCCAATATACCCAGCGCGTGCCGACGCTGCTCGAACTGGTCGACACGCCCGATTTCGACAGCGCGGTGAAGTGGGTCGAAGACAATGCAGAGACTGTGGCGGACGGCTACGGCTTCTCCAAGGAAGCGATGGTCGCCTATACGCTTAAGCGGGCGGCCGAACTGGGGCGTGAGGGCATTCGCCTCAACGTGACCCTGCCCAGCCCGATCGCGACGCCGATGATGGAAGAGTTTGTGAAGATCGCGCCCGCCAAGGTGTTCGACGTCTTTTCCGAGCCGGTCGGACGGCATTCGACCGCATCGGAGCAGGCGGACCCGCTGCTGCTGCTCAACAGCGAAGCGGCCCGTTTCATCAGTGGCCTGGCCATGCCGGTGGATCATGGCTTCGTCGGCGGCGTCATGACGGGCGTCATCGATGTGCAGAAGATGCTGGCCGCGTCCTGATCCTTTCGTTTTGAAAGAAAATGAGCCGGTGTACCGAAAGGCGCGCCGGCTCCCTCCTTGTTTATGGGTGATCGAGGTCGGAGGCGTCAGCGCCGCGCTCCAGCGCAAAATAAGCTCAGTATCGCACGCGCTGGAAATGCCCCGTGCTGCTGCTGCGCTCTGGAAAGGCGCCCAAATCAAGCACCGCATCGCTCTCATCCAACCCGAGAAGCTGTTCCGACATCATCCGCAGGCTAGGCGGCCCGGCGCCGGTCCGTCCATCGGCACGCCGGCGATGCTCTGTGCGATCGCCATCCAGCGCGCGGCGACCGGGCCTTCAACCGTCAGGTCGGTGTCGGCAACATGGCGCCGCTGGGTCGTGACCAAGGCAAGATCGCGCGCGCTGCCAGTGATGCGATCGCCGGCGGCAGGGTCGTTCCACGTCCATTCGACGCCGCCCGGCGAGATTAGCGCCAGATAGGGCTTGGTCGTCGGCACCGGCTCGCCCCGATTGGCGAAGCTGAATCCGAAGGTCTTGAGGCCGAATTCGACGACGTTGCGCAGCCGTTCGCCATCGGGCCTATCGGCCTCGGCCGCGTCGAACACGTCCTGGCCATAGGCCCAGACTTCCATATGTCGCGCCGACAGCAAAGACGGTGCGCGCATGGCGCCGCCGAACCACTCGACCCTGGCATCGTCGCCCGCCGCGCGGGCGGCGGCGATCAACTGGTCGAGCCCTATGTCCCAGGCGGCGATCAACTGCTCCCAACTGAGCAGGCCGAGCCGCGCTTCCTCATAATCGGCGATCGCACGATAACGATCGATCGGCGCGGTCGACGGCTGGGTCGTTCCGGCAGCGAATGCGCGCCGCTCCTCTGCCGCCTTGGGGATATCGCAGAACGCCAGCGTCGCCAGCCGGTCGATCGTGACGATGTGCGACAAACTGTTACGCACCGTCCAGCCCATGAAGGGCGTGACCCTATCGGGTGCCAGTCCCGCTCCCGTCATGAGCGCGCGTAGGGCGTCCGCTTCTTCGCGCAGGTCCGTGCAAAGCTGTTCCATCTGGCTCATCGTCTCAAACCCCTGAAACGATAGCCGTCATCGTCGGATACGACATAGCCGGCGGTGGGAGCCGGGAAATGCGTGCCGATGAGAAGGACCGGCTCGTCGGCGAGCCGTGCCAGTTCGGCCCGCCGCGTCTCGGCAGACCGCACGCTGTCCTCATCGACGAATGCGCCCCAGTCGGGCTGACCGATCTGCGCGGGATTGTGCAGGAAATCGCCGCTCAAAATTGCCTGCTGCCCGTCGGAAAGGATAGCGAGACTCACATGGCCCGGCGTATGGCCGGGGGTGGAAAAGAGGCGCAGCGCGGCGTTGATAACATGATCGGTCTCGACCAGATCGACCACGCCATGGTCGAACAGCGGTTGGATCGAATCGGCCATGATCGCGGCGTCGTCGCTGCCGCGCTCTTGAGCCGCCTTATTCCAGAAATCATGCTCCTCGCGCCCGATCAGGTAACGGGCGTTGGGGAAGGTCGGCACCCATTTGCCGTCCTTGAGCATCGTGTTCCACCCGACATGGTCGACATGCAAATGGGTGCACAGCACGACGTCGATAGCTTCGCGCGCGAAGCCGGCTGCTTCGAACCGTTCCATAAAATCGGTACGCAGCATGTTCCCGACCGGCGAGGAGCGCGGTTTGTCATTGCCCATGCAGGTGTCGACGACGACGCGCTGTCCTTCCGCCTCGATCACGAAGGCCTGGACCCGCAAAGTCAGCGTTCCATCCTCTCGCCCGAAAAAGGGTGCGTCGAGCCAATCGAGCGCCTTAAGCTCTTCCAGGGTAGAAGCGGGCAGCAGCAGGTCGTGCGGAAAGGTGAAATCATTTTCCGCGATGACGCTGATGCGCACCTTGCCGACATTGAGGACGATCACGCCGCTACCGCCTTGTTTGCAACGCCGTGGGGAATGATGAACCGCTCACGATAAGCGGCAAACAGGTCGACGATCACATTGCCGCTCAGGCCGAACTCCTCCAGCGTATAGCTGTGCGAAGGCCGCGCTTCGCGCTTGTTGGCGTCGCGCCAGGACTGCATTTCGGCCCAGGCTTCCTCGGTAAGCGACAGGTCGATAAAGGTGAATACATCTTCCGCCACCTTGCGCGGATCGGCGACCGTATCGCGATACCAGATGTCGAGGAAGCTCGCCGGATTACGGTCGCGCACCGCTATGGCGCGGGTCATGCTGGCCGCGAACATGTGGCTCCAGGCCGCGCCGATGTCGCGCGCGTCGTCGCGCGCGCGGGTCGGCTCGTGCAGCACATGGATGAATGAACAGATGGAGGGGATGGTTTCGACCGGGTCGCGATGGGTCTGGATCACCTTCACGTCGGGAAAGACGTCCAGCATTTCCTGGAAGCCGTGCAAATGATCGGGCGTCTTGAGAAGCCAGCGCTGCCCTTGCGTCCAACGGCCCGACCGGCACCGCTGCCATTGCAGGAATTGCACGACCAGCTTGAGATAACGGTAGCCGGGCCGCTTGTCGGCAGTGGCGAACCAGTCATCGTAGGAAGGGACGAGTGCGCTGGACTGCTGACTGGTGGTCAGGAAAGAGGGGCCGTAGAGGAAGATGCTCTCCTCGGGCGCCTCGGCCTCGAACGGATAGATGGATGCCAGCTCGGGCATGGCCTGCATCATCGCCTCGACGCGCAGGCGCGCGTCGGGAATACGGGCGTCGTTTGCTTCGCTATAGTCCCAATCTTCGCGCGGGCCCACTTCGGTCGCTTCGTAGAAAAGCGGCGCGGCCAGTTGCGGCGCGGCCGCTAGCATGCGGTAGAGCATGGTGGTGCCGGTGCGCGGCAGGCCCGCGATGACGACCGGCCGGTCGATGACCTCCTGCGCGATCTCGGGATGGCAGGTGACCCAGTGCTGCAGTTTCAGCCGATCCGCAAGCAGGCCGGTCAGCCGCTCGGCATGCGCCTCGCGACCCGCCTCGCTCAGCGGCGCTTCCGTATCGAGCGAACGGCACAATATGTCGAACGGCTCGCGAAAGGCGGGGTCGCCTAAGTCGGACAGGCCCGTCCGCTGCTGGGCGGCGGCGATCAGCCGCTCGGGATCGAACAATGCGCTCACTTGGAAACCTCTCCTCAGCTTTTAGCGATCCCGCGGGCGTCGTCGAACGAGACCAGCTTCGTCGTCGGGTCGATATGCTCAGCCGCGCGTATCCAGCGCATCGCGAAATGGCCGGTGACATGGCCGGCAGTGTCAAGCCAGTTGGGATGGCCGGGATCACGATGCGCGATGATCGCGGTCATGCTGCCGTCGGCGTTGTAATGGGCCGTATGCCGGTTGATGTTGCTGCGGAAATAGCGGCGGTCCATCGATTCCTGCCAGAAATTGTCGACCTGAAGATTCCAGGTGTCGCATTCGGGAATGCGCGGAATGGTGACGACCAGCGCCTGCTCGGGGCCAAGCTGCCAGACCGAGCGGTAGAAATAGATATTGGGATCGCCACCCGCGCGCAGGCACGCCTCCTGGTCGGCTGGGGGCAGCGCGTTCACATGGGCGAGATAGCCATGGGTCCAGTCGGGGAACAGGCTGGCGAGATAATGGGTAAAGCCAGCCGCCGCGGTCAGACCCTGCTGCACCTTTGCCACCGTGAGCGGCGCGGGGGTCGCCTTGTCCCCTACCCGTTCGATGCGCAGATCCGCCGGCACTTCCTTCGCGCGGTCGAGTAAGGTCTGGCGCACCGACACGGCGGTAGTGTCTGGGGTCAGCTTCAGCCAGTTATCGCCCTGCTGCTCGGGCGAGATGCTGATCTCGAACGTTCCGTCGGCGCCGACCTTCAGCCGTTCGACGTCGAGATGATCGATCTGGAACACGCGGCCGTTTTCGCCGGGGCGCGAGGTGATGAAGCTTAGATAATCCACCGTGTTGCGCTTGCCCAAAATGCGATAGCGCAGATTGCCGTTCACCATCGCGCGCTGATAGATGGTGTCGGGATTGTCGCAGCCGAATTTGGTGACATCGTCGACATATTGGGCGAGCACGGGGAAATCGGGATCGGCGAATTCCAGCTGGGCGAGCAGCCCCAGGCGCGTGATGCGGCTGAGATGTCGCAGCCCTTCCGCCAGCGTCACCTCATCTGCAGGCGTGCTCGGGCGGAAGAACTGATCGCCCGCGACGCGCAACTGGTCGAGATAGGCCGACCAGATGCCCCGCATTCTGCTGATATCGTCGTCCGTCATACTCGCTCCTGTCCGATTGATGCCATCGCGCGTCGAAGGAGGCGGGTTGACCCGTTTTCCCCTGGCCGCGATCGCCAGCCATGCCGTTCCCATCAGCATAAGCCGGCGATCGATCACGAAAGTCCCCATGTCGTTCATGCAGTGGCCGTCAGACCGCAAGCCCGATCATTTCGGCGATATTCCCGCGCATGACCCTGCGCGTGTCCTGATCGCTGGCCACGCCGATCAATTTTTCGGCAAATTCCAGCGGCTCGTCCAATCCTTCGGGGTGCGGCCAGTCGGAACCGAACAGCACATGATCGACGCCGATCAGCTCGGCAAGTTCGATCGGGTTTTCCTCGAAAAAGGGGCAGACGTAGAAATTCTGCCGGAACACTTCGGAAGGGCGGCAGATGACCGGCCCGCCGAGCCCGGCCTGCCCGCGCGTCTGAAACGCGGCCTTGTCCATCTGCTTGAACAGCTTGGGAATCCAGCCTGAGCCATTTTCGATGCTGAGGATTTTCAGGCGGGGGAAGCGGTCGAACAGATTGTTGAGGATGAGGTTCGCCGCCGTGTCGGCCATCGCCGTGTCGGAGAGATAGACCTGATAGGGTGAGGTATATTGGACCGGCGGGCGGGCGTCCTCGCCCCAGGCCGTGCCCCACAGTTCATGATAGCCCGCGTCGCCGATGTGGAAGGCGACGGGGATGTCGGCTTCCTGCACCATCGCCCAGAAACGGTCGCGGCTCGGTTCGGCAGGCGAGCCGCCATAGAGCGGACCGCGCTTCATGTGCAGCAGCTTGGCGCCTTCCTTGAGTACCCGTTCGGTTTCGGCGCAGGCCTGGTCGGTGTCGATCAGCGAGATCATCGGCGCGCCGTAGATGCGGCCATCGTCGCCATAGCCCCAATCCTCCTGCAGCCAGCGGTTGAACGCGCGCAACCCGGCATAAAGCGCATCGACATCGTCGTGCATTTCATGCTCCACCGCGACCCCCACGGTGGGGAACATCAAGCTTGCTTCGATGCCCTGCTGATCGAGCAGATCGAGCCGGGCTTTTTTGTTCATCATCGCGGGATGGTCGTGCGCGCTAATGACCTCGCTCTGGTGCCAGCCTTCCTGATCGTCGTGGAGCCCCTGAAAGAAATCCTTCCGGCTGCCCGGCGCGCCGGTATAGTCGGTCTGCGTGACCTTCATCATGCCGAGCTTGTTTTCGCCATAATAAAGGCGCCCCAGCCCGTCCTTTTCCGACACCCGCACATGCAGCGCGCGATTGGCGAAGCGCTTTTCGAGATGGCGGGTGAAGGCGTCGTGCGGCTCATAATAATGGCCGTCTGAATCGACGGATCGATAGGGAAGCCGCTCGGCCACGGGAATGGCGGAGGCGGCGGTCGCTTGATGGGACATTGTCACAATCCTTTCAGCGCATAGCCCAGAGTAGCGGCAGGTAATCCACGCCGAACAGTCCGGTTGAGGTGCGGGGCCGGCTGACCGGGTCCCTCAGGAAGGGGGGCACGCGGCCCGGCCATTCCGCTGTCGCGAGACGCGGTCCCTGCCGCGCCCAACGCATCCATCTTGCCCCTCTTGGGCGCGGCGAAATCCCATTCGCGCGCCAGCGCGACGGGAACATGGCCTTGGACCGCCGTGCTTCTCAAACAGCTGTTGGTAGCCATCATGCCCTGCCCTTCGTCCGCATCGTACATCCTCTCATTTTTTCTGGTCGGGAAGGTATCGTTCCCTCCTCTTCAGCCGCTAATTCGTTGCTTCGAATTCCAGTCGATCCGTCGTCTTACTGTCCGGCCCCTCAAGTGCGCCCGTCGCTTCGAAGCCGCCGGCCAGGAACAGCGCGAGGCGCCGCAGCAGCAGCGCGGCGCGGCGGCGGCGCTTGTCGGGGTCATCGAACGCGCGGTGCGAGCGTTCGAACAAGGCGTAACCCAAAGCGCCTTCCAGCATCGTCATGGCAAAGGCGGCAGATGCATAATCGGTGCCGGGCTGTGCTGCTCGCAAGGCGGCGATATAACGGAGCCGGACCGGTCGATAATGCAGCATCAGCGGCTGATCGGCGGCATAGGCTTGGCTGCTCTCGTCGGCGCGGCGCAGCATCAGCTTCATATAGCTGGTCCAGCCTGGGTCCTCGCGTTCGATCGCCGTCAGGAAAGTCCCGACATAGGCGCCGAAGATCATCGTTGGTGACACGGCGCCATGCGCTTCCACCTGATCCAACGCGGCGAGCACCGCGCCGAACGCTTCGTCTGCGCGGCGCATCAACACCTTCTCGGCAAGCGCCTGCTTGGATCCGAAATGATGGGTGGTGAGACTGAGTTCCGTGCCTGCCGCCGCCGCGATGTCGCGCATGGTCACCGCCTTGAAACCACGATCGGCAAATAGATGCTCGGCCGCATCGAGCAGACGCCGGCGCGTCGCCTCCCCCCGCGCGCGACGGGCGTCGCCAGCAGTGCCGGGCATGGCGTCCTGCGCTGTCGGCATGCGACTCTCCTGTCCATCTCCTGCCACCATCGGTAAATTAGATTGTACAGCTGTACAAGATACTGGCATCGATTTTGTCGACAGTCGATTTGAGGCATGACTTCGCGCCTGCGACAGCCGCCAATAGAGCTGGTTTTAGATAGGTGCGTGGTGACACGCTGATGCTGGGCTATGTCGGTAAGGAAAGGGCCAAGATGCGCGATCCGGAGGGCAGGCTCCCGACCGGCGACATCTGCGCCGTCCGGGACAAGCAACTCTTTTTCCGGATCGGCGGGGCGCGATAGAAAAGGCTGCGTGCGCCAATGCGCGCGCGCAGAGGTTGCGTCCCGCTTCTGCCGAAACCTACCCCCCGGTATTTGCCGCCGGTTCGGCGTGCAGCCGCAGGATGAGCGACTGGCTGGCGATCGCCATGAGCGTGCCGGAGGGCGTGAAAAGATGCATCGTGCCATGCACCACGCCAGCATGGATCGCTTCGATATGGATGTCGCAGAGCATCCATTCGCTGCTGGCGGCGTTGACGAAACGGATCGTATTATCGAGGCTGTTGCCGCCCGCATGCCGGCCGATCGCGTGGCCGATGCCGTTCGACACGAAGTCAGCCGCGACCGCCAACATCTTTGAATCGCTGACATGTCCTTCGGTCGATCGGAGCCAAAGACGTGTCCGCCCCTGCTCGCCCGTGCCGAGGAAGCGTCCGCCGTGCCACAGCCGTCCCGACGCCAGCCGCATCTCGAACCGGGTGTCGAGCCCCGCCTTGTTGCCGCGCCAGTTTTGGACCGCCGGGCAATCATCGGGCATGGGCACATCGGGTTTTTCCACCCATTGGCCGGCATGGGCTTCGTCCCGGTTTCCAAGCGCCGCCAGCACGGTGACGATCTGCTTGTCATCGACGTGCAGCAGGCACCGCGCCTGGCTGGTCTGCCGCCCTTCCGCCGGGACCAGCACGTCGAGGTCGACCACACTGCCGGGGCGCGCGAAGGACAGATACTGCGCGGTCGCCCATATGACGGGCCGCTTGCAGGTCCGCTCCAGCGCCTCGATCGCACTGGCGAGCCCCACGCCGCCGAACAGGAACTGCCGGTCGATCGCGCCGACGCACAGGTCCTGCACGACGGGGAGATAATAGCGGTGGGGATTATGCGTTCCGTGCAGATCGAACAGGGGCTTTTTCATGCGAAAATACTCCGTCCTGCCCCGCGCTCGATGCGCACTAAGGCGAAGAGCCGCGCGGCCAGATCGGCACGCGGCGCAGCAAGCTGCGTGCGCAGGAATAGCGGCATGAGAACTCGGCGGACACGCACTTTCAGCGCCGCCGCTTCGGCAAAGCTTTCGATGCGCAGCAGCCAGCGTTGCGCATGCGCAAAGCGCAGCATCTCCCCAAATATGTCGGCGCCCAGCGTCCCGCCGCCGGCCGCTATCGGACGGATATGGTCACGGCGCGCACGGCCCAGGCGTATCGTCAGCGCGTCGAACCCCTTCGTCAGGATGCACGGCAGCGCGGCGTCGAGTATCCGGTCGATGGCAGGATCGGGCGAGGCCGCATCGGACAGGAGCGATGCGTCGACGGTGTCTTGGGTCATGGCGCCCTTCTTCATCAAGCATAAGCTGATTGCAATGGCCCGGGAAGATGCGCCAAAGGCGTTTGTCCCGGACTGGCTTCAGCGATCGCCCGCCGGGGGCACGACAATGAGAAAGGACAGGCATGAGCGTCGAAGGCAAGGTCGGGATCATCACGGGCGGCTCCAAGGGGATGGGCCGGCATTTCGTCACGACGCTGATCGCCGCCGGGGCGAAGATCGCATGTTTCGCTCGTCCCTCGCCCGAAAGTGACTCGCTGGCACGCGAACTGGGCGATGATGTCCTCGTCATCCCCTGCGACGTGCGCGACATGGACCAGGTCGACGCCGCTGTCGCACGCACGGTAGAGCATTTCGACAAGCTCGATTTCCTGGTCAACAATGCCGCGATCTTTCACCCGTTCCGGCTCGAAGACGCGCGGCCCGAGCAGATCGAGCAGCATGTCGGCATCAATCTGCTGGGGCCGATCTGGTGTATCCGGGCGGCGATCCCGCATCTGCGCGCGACGAAGGGGACGATCGTCTCGGTCTCCAGCGAGTCTGTGCGGATGCCCTACCCCTATCTGTCGGTCTATGCCGCGACCAAGGGCGGGCTGGAAACGCTGACCGCCGCCATGCGCGAAGAACTGCGCGACGCCGGCATCCGCTCGACCATCTTGCGTTCGGGCTCCGTCGCGGGCGGATCGGGCGCGGCCGATTGGGACCCCGAAGTGGGTCAGGCTTTTCTGGCGACGATCCAGCGCACCGGCCACGTCGCTTTCAGCGGGGCGGCGGCACAGCCCCAGTCGATGGCACAGGCATTGGCCAATGTCCTTTCGCTGCCTGCCGACGTCAACGTCGATCTGATCGAGGTGCGCGCGACACTGTCCGCAGGCGCCTGAAGCGGCGGCCTCCGTCCTAATCGTCCCGTTCCCCTTGAGTGAACGGGACGACTGTCATGCCAAAAGCCAGGAAAATGTCCCGGCTTACGCATATATGGGCTGTCGGTCGGACTTGCCGTGATTGGTCGGCACGGCGCTAAGCGCTCCCTGCCTGCCAGCCATGGTCGTCGTGCATTGGTGCGACGGCCTGGCCCGCGAAGTCCAGCATCGAGCCACTGTCGCGCTTCGCATCCTAAAATTGCGCAGGCTGTTGCATCCCGCAGCCGCCGTTCAACATTGTGTGCGGGTCGTTCGCTGCAGTTCGCTCACTTGTTTACATAAGTCGCGCCGTCCGTATATAGCCGCCAGGCTGACGAGGCGTCAGTTATTAGAGTCCGTTGCGGAAAGCCGCTGCGCCATGTTGCAAAAGCGGCCTGCTTCGCCCATGCGTGGGCGATGGTGCGACCCCGAGGGGTACGGACTGATGTCAACGCAAGGGCGCCGACGTGCGCCCAGGGGAGTATGAAGATGCAGGTCAAGCCCGGATCGCGCTGGAGGAGCGCCGTCGATACGACCGAAGTGGTCGTGGTCCGTCCGCCCAAGGGTGAAGTATCGCTCGAATGCGGCGGGCATCCGATGGTCGCGCTTGGCTCCGACGCGCCCGAGGGTCTGACCATCTCCCCTGATTTTTCGGCCGGGACTTCGGTCGGCAAGCGTTATGTCGACGCCGAAAGCGGCATCGAGCTGCTCGGCAGCAAGGCAGGCACGGGATCGCTGGCAATCGACGGCCGCCCGGTCGAGCTCAAGGACGCCAAGCCGCTTCCTGCCTCCGACTGACACGCAGCCGAACGCGCAACGACCCCTCAGGAAAGCCAGCAAGCACAATGCAGACCCAACTCCTTCTGGAAATGGCGGCGGAAACGATAGGCGACCGCGAAGCCTATACCACTGTCGAAGGCACCCTTAGCTATGCTGACGCCTTTCACCGGGCAAAAGGCGGCGCGGCGTTATTCCATCGACTGAAAGGTGATACGGTCGTCTTCCTGGGTCATAACGGCCCAGCCTTCCCGTTGGCCTTGTTCGCAGCCGGACTTGCCGGAAAGCCCTTCGCGCCGGTCAACTACCGGTTGGCCGACGAGGACCTGCGCAAGCTGGTCGCGCGCACTGCTCCGTCGATCGTCATTGCGGACGGCAACATGGCCGCGCGCGTGCATGGGATCGATGGCGTCACCATCGTGACCCGCGAAGCCTTCGAGGCGGCTTGCGACGATGAGGATAATCATAAGGAGGAATTGCCCTTCGTCGACCAGGATATCGCCGTCCTGCTGTTCACCAGCGGCACCACGGGCGATCCCAAGGCGGCGGTGCTTCGTCACGGCAACCTTACCTCCTACGTCATCTCGACCGTCGAGTTCATGGGCGCTGGCGAAGAAGAGGCCGCGCTGGTCAGCGTGCCGCCCTATCATATCGCCGGCATCTCCGCAGTGCTGACCGGCACCTATTCGGGCCGGCGCATTGCCTATCTGCACAGCTTCGCTCCCGATGCCTGGGTGCAGCTCGCCCATGCTGAAAAGGTGACGCACGCCATGGTCGTGCCGACCATGCTGGCACGCATTCTGGACGAAATGGAGCGGATGGACATCGACCTGCCCCACCTGCGCGCGCTTTCCTATGGCGGAGGCCGGATGCCGCAATCGGTGATCGAGCGGGCGATTAAGAAATTGCCGCAGGTCGATTTCGTCAACGCTTACGGTCTGACCGAGACGAGTTCCACCATTTCGGTGTTGGGCCCGGAAGACCATCGCGCCGCCTTCTCGTCCGACGATGCGCATGTGCGCGCGCGGCTGGGGTCCGTCGGTCGGCCGCTGCCCTCGCTGGAACTGGAAATCCGCGGCGCCGACGGCACGACCGTACTGGGCCCCCGCGAATCTGGCGAGGTCTATGTGCGCGGCGAGCAGGTCGCCGGTGAATATCTGCACAAGAAGATGCTGTCCGACGACGGCTGGTTCGCGACGAACGATTCGGGCTGGTTGGACGAAGAAGGCTATCTCTTCGTCGAGGGCCGGCTGGACGACGTGATCGTTCGGGGCGGCGAGAATATCTCGCCCGGTGAGGTCGAGGATGTACTGCGCCTCCATCCGCGCGTGCGCGACGTTGCCGTTTATGGCCTGCCCGATGACGGCTGGGGCGAACGGGTCGCCTGCTCGCTGGTATGCGACGGGGACGTCCCCAGCGTCGAGGAACTGGCCGATTGGGTAAAGTCGCGGCTCCGCTCCACCAAGACGCCGGAAAATTGGGATTTTCGCGAAGAGCTGCCCTATAATGAGACCGGCAAGCTGCTTCGCCGCGTGCTCAAGTCCGAAATGAGCAAGGGCGTCGCGGCCTGACCGTACCCGACGGCAGGACTTGACCCCGGCGGCGTCCGGGGTCACCTCCCGTCCATGATCGATACGCTGGAAGCCGAAAGGTTCGGCCCGTTGGGCGACCGGCCGCTATGGCTGACAGATGCCTGCGCGCCCGGCGCCGCTGTGGAGGCCGAGGCGATGGCGACGCATAGCCAGGCGGTTATAATAGGGCTCGATCCGACCGGCCGGCTCCCGGCTGTCGATCCCGCTCCCTTCGATGCGCTGCTGACGACCGCTTCCGCACCGCCTCGGCCGTGGGTCGCGGTGCCGGCCAGCCGCTGGGAGGACCGTCTGGCCAGGATAGCGGCAATCGTCGCGGCCGCTCCCGTCGCCGCCTGCACGGCGATGCGCGTCTTGCGTATCGAAGAAACTCTATCATTTGGCGACGCCATCCATCTCGAATCTCTGGGTTATTCAGCGTTGCTCGGGGGCGCTGCCTTTCATCGATGGCGACATGATCATGCCCGCGGAGCCCCTGTCGCCCATCCATCCACCGCCTTTGTCGAGATCGCGCGGGAGGACGATCATGTCACGATCGACCTTGCCCGCCCCGACAGGCGCAACGGCATGTGCGCCGGGATGCGCGACGCCCTGTTCGACGCGCTGGCGGCGGTCCTGGACGACCCGAGCCGGCCCACGGTATGTCTGTCGGGGCGCGGCGCCTGCTTTTCCACCGGTGGCGATCTTGACGAGTTCGGCACCGCCAGCGACCTCGCCAACGCCCATGCGATCCGCACGGCCCGCTCCTGCGCGCTGCTCCTTCATCGGCTTGGCGAACGGGCACAGGTGCTCCTGCATGGTGCCTGCATCGGATCGGGCATAGAGATAGCCGCTGCCGCGCCGCACCGGATCGGCCGGACCGGCGTGTTCTTCCAACTGCCTGAGCTTACCATGGGACTGATGCCAGGCGCTGGCGGCACGGTTACCCTGCCCCGCGCCATCGGCCGACACCGCACCGCCGCGATGCTGTTGACAGGACGGCGCATCGACGGTGCCACGGCACTCGCCTGGGGCCTGCTGACCGCGCTGGAAGCGGCATGAACGGGATGGCAGCGGCACTGGCCGCAGCGGCGCGGGATGTTCAGGCGATCGCGGCGCTGACTGACGGACGGGTGGCGCTCGACGCCGCAGCTCTGCTCGACCGGTCCGACGCCATTCCACTCGCGCCGCCTGGCCCGGTGTCCGCCAACGGCAGCTGTCGAATCCTCCGCGCGGCGGACGGCTGGATCGCGGCCAATCTTCCCAGGGAGGACGATTTCGATCTCGTTCCCGCCTGGACCGGCTGCGCCTTTGGCGATCCGCCCTGGGCCGCGGTCGAGGCGGCGGCGCGCTCGGAGCCAGCCGCCGAATTCGTAGCGCATGGCGCGTTGCTGGGTCTGGCTGTCGCACGGCTGGGCGAAGCCGCCCCCTCCCCCCCGCCCCGCCTTCGACCGGCGGGTGCGCGAAAGGGGCCTTTAGGAAAGACGCTCTTGGTCCTCGACCTGTCCACGCTCTGGGCCGGACCGCTATGCGCCGGCCTGCTCGCACAGGCCGGGCATGAGGTGCGCAAAGTCGAGAGCATGACGCGCCCCGATCCGCTCGCGCGCTCCGCACCTGCGCATGACGCCCGCCTGAACGGGCTCAAGCGGCGCGAAAGCATTGCCTTCACCGCCGCTGCCCTGCGGCCGCTGATGGCGCAGGCGGACATCATCGTCACCAGTGCCCGCCCCCGTGCATTCGAGGCGCTGGGTCTTGGTCCCGACGCGCTGTTTGCGATGAAGCCGCATGCGATCTGGATAGCGATCACCGGCCATGGCTGGAGCGGCGCGGCGGGGCTGCGCACCGGCTTTGGCGATGACGCGGCGGTGGCGGGCGGGCTGGTCGACTGGCAGGGCGGCCGCCCGGTCTTTGCAGGCGACGCGTTAGCCGATCCGCTGACCGGGCTGGGGGCGGCGCGCGCGGCGCTGGAGGCGATCCACGACGGCGGTGGCGTGCTGATCGATATGGCGCTCGCCCAAACGGCGGCGCGGGCGGCGACGGCATGAATAGGACGCTTATCCGCAACGCGCGTCTCGATGGGCGCATCGTCGACATCGCGCTGGCGGGCGGACGGATCGCCGATATCGGTCCCGGCCTGCGCGGCGAAGAATTGTTTGACGCGCGCGGGCGACCGGTGCTGCCCGGGCTGCACGATCATCATATCCATCTGCTGGCCACCGCCGCGCAGCGGGACTCGATTCTGCTGGAGCGATGCGCCGACGGGGACGCGGTCGCCCGCGCACTGCGCGTAGCGCCGCCGGGCCGGGGATGGCTGCGCGCGACGGGCTATCATGAGCGCATCGCCGGCCCCCTCGATGCGCGCGCACTCGACGCGCTGATTCCCGACAGGCCGCTCCGGGTGCAACACCAGACCGGGGCGCTGTGGATGCTGAACGGCCCGGCTCTTGCTGCCCTTGGAACCACCGACTGGCCAGAAGGCGCCGAACGCGACGCCCTGGGCGCGCCCACTGGGCGCTTCTTCCGCTGCGACCCATGGTTGAGCGATCGTATCGGCCGGACCCCGCCGGACCTTGCGGCGCTCGGCCGCGCGCTCGCTGCGCAGGGCGTCACCGGCGTGACCGATGCCAGCGTCAGCACCGACGCATCCGCAGCCACGCTGATCGTCGGCACCCGACTGCCGCTGCGGTTGACGCTGATGTCAGGCGGACCGCTGCCGCCGTCGCCCGACTATACGACAGGTCCGGTCAAGATTCTGCTGGATGATGACCGCCTGCCCGCGCTCGACGCGATCGTCGCCGCCATCACGGACGCCCGGCGGCAAGGGCGCGCTGTCGCCGCCCATTGCGTGACAGCAGGCGAACTCGCGATGATGCTGGCGGCGTTCGAGGAGGCGGGAGCCAGGCCGGGCGACCGGATCGAGCATGGCAGCATCATTCCGGCCGACGCGATCCCGGTGCTGCGCGCGCTCGGTCTGACCGTCGTCACGCAGCCTGGCTTCGTCGCCACACGTGGCGAGCGTTACCGCGCGCTTGTCGATCCTGCCGAACAGCCCGATCTGTATCGCGCCGCTAGTCTGGTCGCGGCCGGGGTGCCGCTGGGCGGCAGTTCCGACGCGCCTTATGGCGATCCCGATCCGTGGGCCGGAATCCGTGCGGCTGTCGTCCGCCGCACTCAGGGGGGCAATCCGCTGGGCCTTGCCGAGGCGCTTTCCCCGCCCCGCGCGCTCGCCCTCTACCTTGCCCCGGCCGATGCGCCAGGCGGGCCGGTTCGCCGGATCGTGCCCGGAGCGCCGGCCGATCTTTGCGTGCTGCAAGCACCGATCGGACGCATTCTTGCCGAGCCGCACCTTGCGCCCGTCGCCGCAACGATCCAGGGCGGCGTGCCCGTTCACGTCGCTTCCTGACCGGTAAGTCGAATTAGTCGTTGGCAAGTGCCGACGCGACGTTCATGAATTTCCTTATGGGGAAGGATGGAATGTCAGGACGGTCGCCGGCCGAAGGAAACGCGGTGCCGCTGACCGCACCGCTGCGTGTGCCTGTATTTCGCCGCGTCTGGCTAGCCAGCCTGTTGTCCAATTTCGGGTTGCTGATCCAGGGTGTCGGCGCGGCCTGGGCAATGGTTCAGCTCGATGCCGCGCCCAATATCGTCGCCCTGGTGCAGACGGCGTTGATGATGCCGGTCATGTTCGTCGCCATGGCCGCAGGCGCGCTCGCCGACATGTTCGATCGGCGCAAGGTCGGCATGGCGGCGCTCGCCATCTCCTTCGTCAGTGCGACTTGCCTTTCGGGCATCGCCTATCTTGGCCTGCTCTCGCCGCCACTGATCCTGCTCTTCTGTTTCCTGATCGGTACGGGGCAGGCGTTGTTCGGCCCCGCCTGGCAGGCATCCGTCGCCGAGCAGGTCCCCGCCGAAACGCTGCCGCAGGCGGTCGCGCTCGCCTCGATCAGCTTCAACATCGCGCGCAGTTTCGGTCCGGCCATCGGCGGGATCGTCGTGGCGGCCGCCGGCGCCGCCGCGGCCTTTACCGTCAATGCGCTCTTCTACATCCCCATCCTCATCGTCCTTTTCACCTGGCGGCGGAAGATAGCGCCCATGCGCCTGCCGCCGGAGCGGATCGGGCGGGCGATGGTGTCGGGCATCCGCTATGTCCTGCATTCCCCGCCGATGCGCATCGCGCTGACCAGGGTGCTGCTGTTCGGCATCGCAGGCGGATCGATCTCCGCGCTGATGCCGCTGGTCGCCAGTACGCTGTTGCATGGTGGCGCCCGAACCTACGGCCTGCTGCTGGGCGCGGTCGGCGTGGGATCGGTGGTCGGCGCGGTCTGCGTCGGGCGGGTCAAGGACGCGATGGGGGCGGAAGGCAGCGCGGGAATATGCGCGCTGATCCTGGGCGCATGCCTCGCCGTCGTCGCGTTCAGCTCGTCGCTCGCACTAACGCTGGCCGCGCTTTTGGCAGGCGGGGTGGTCTGGACGCTCAGCATCACCCTTTTCAACATCAATATCCAGCTTGCAGCACCCCGCTGGGTCGCCGGTCGGGCGTTGGCCGCATTCCAGGCGGCCATCGCCGGCGGCATCGCCATCGGCAGCTGGCTTTGGGGCGAGGTCGCCGACCTGCTGTCGGTGTCGGGCGCGGTTGCGCTGTCCGCCGCCGCGATCGCAGGCACTGCCGCGCTCCGTTTCGCCCTGCGCCTTCCGGACGTGAGCGCGATCGGCAAGGACGAGGTGCTGCTCGACGATCAGATCGATGTCGCGCTGGATCTCAGCGGGCGCAGTGGGCCGGTCATCGTGGAGATCGAATATAGCGTCGACCCGGCGCAAGCGCGTTCCTTCTATCGCGCGATGCAGAACGTCCAGCAGCTGCGGCACCGCAACGGCGCCTATGACTGGTCCATCGCGCGGGACATTGCCGATACCCGGGCATGGACCGAGCGGTTCCACTGTCCGACCTGGCATGACTATCTGCGCCTGCGCGACCGCAACACGCATGAAGAGATGCAAACGATCGAGGCGGCTATCGCGTTTCACGGCGGTGACCGGCGGCCGCATGTGCGTCGTCTGCTGGAGCGGCCTTATGGATCGGTGCGGTGGCGCGACGAAACCCGCGATACGGGGCTGCACGACGCGCTTCCCGTGCCCAGCGGATCGGCCTAACGGAACAGCGCCGCCCAAGAACGCGAAGGCAAAAAAAGGAAGAGGATAATATGGAACAGCGATTTCTCGGCAACAGCGGCCTTCAAATATCGGTGCTGGGCTTTGGCGCCATGACCTTTTCCGACGGGACCGGGCAGTTCGCCATGACCGGCGGCACAAATGGCGCGGCGGCGCAGCGGCAGATCGATATATGCCTCGATGCGGGCGTGACCCTGTTCGACACTGCCGACATCTATGCCGCCGGCCGGTCGGAGGAGATATTGGGCGAAGCGCTCGGCGATCGCCGCAAGCAGGTCGTGGTCGCGACCAAGGCGTTCGGCCGCATGGGGCAAAACGCGCATGACGCCGGTTTGTCGCGGCGCCACCTGGTCGAAGCATGCGAAGCCTCGCTGCGGCGCCTGGGCACGGATTGGATTGACCTCTACCAGGTACATAGTTTCGATGCGCGCGTACCGCTGGAAGAGACATTGCGCGTGCTCGACGACCTCGTCACGGCCGGCAAAATCCGTTATGTGGGCTGTTCCAACTATGCCGGCTGGCAGTTGATGAAGGCGATGGCCGTCGCCGACCGGCGCGGCTATGTGCCCTTCATCGGACAGCAGATCCAATATTCGCTGATGGTTCGCGACGCGGAAGAGGAATTACTGCCCTGCGGCGTCGATCAGGGGGTTGGCGCGCTGATCTGGAGCCCGCTGGCGCAAGGCTATCTTTCCGGCAAGTTTCGCGGCCAGCGCGGGGGTGAAACCCGGCTGGAGCAGAGCGATCGCCTCAAGACTTATGACACACCGCTGGGCGAACGGCTGCTCGACACGGTGGACGAGATTGCGGCGGCGCATCACGCGACGCCCAGCCAGGTCGCGTTGAACTGGCTGCTGCGGCGTCCGGGCGTGACCAGCGTACTGATCGGTGCGCGTACCGACGCGCAGTTGACGGACAATCTGGCTGCGGCGCAATGGTCGCTGACCGACGCGGAAATGACGGCACTCGACCGCGCGAGCCAGGGTCCGATGCGCTATCCCAATTCGCATCACCGTCTCTCCGGGCTGGAGCGCAACCCGCAGCTCTTCGAACGCTACAAAAGCCTGTGATCTGCTTTCAGCGCCTTTGATTGGTAAGCGCGGTGGCGCTGATGAAGCCGATGGCGCCGTCTGCGTCATACAGGCGGCAATGGCCCACCGCGATACCTTGCGATGCGTCGTGGCCGGTCACCTCGAACCCCAGCCACTCGCCGCGCGGCAGACGATGCAGATGCACAACGATGTCGGTGTTCATATAATGAACGCCGGCATCGCCGATATGCGTCCATGGACTGGCAAAGTCGGCGGCCAGCGCGACGCGGGCAAAAGGCGTCATCGTCTGCCCTTCGACCAGATCGAAATATTCACGCGTCCACACCTGTCGCGGGCCATAGGCGCCCATCCGCCCGGCGATCGGGCGCATTTCCGAAAGACCGCGTCTTTTGGGGTCGGGTCGCGGTGCAATGGCGTGCGGGGACGGCACGTCCCAGGGCGCGGGTGCCCAGATGCGCCCCGGCGGGGCTTCGCCGACGCGAAGAAACTGGCAGGTGGCGCGGGCATATTCCTCACCGTCGATCGTCAGCACCGCCTCGGCAAGGCGAAGCCGTCCGCCTGAGCGCAGCAATCGGGTTTCGACCTCGACCGGCGCGAAGCGGGGCGTGCGATGCAGGTCGACGTTGAAGCGCGCGGGAATGAACGCGGGGTCGCCATGGACACGTTCCAGTTCGCGCCCGATAATCCCGATCAGCGGGCGCCCGTGCAGCATGTCACGGCTCCAGTAGCCGCGCGCGACTTCAAGTGGAACGAACCGTCCATTTTCTTCCCGGAAATAGGGATCCTGTGGCATCCATTTCCTTTTGCATCTTTGCACGCGATGTTGGTCGGCCCGCGCAACCTCATTAGCGGACCGGACGCATCCCGCAAGTTGTGGGCCGGCAGTGTAACGCGAGCGCATATGGCTGCGAACCGGGGGCTTCACTCTATTTGCCAATAGCTTTGGCCTCGTCGGCCGTCGTTTCGGACGGGGTGGTGTAGTCGGCTGGGGAAATAGCGTAGTGAGGGGATCAGGACCGTCATCAGCGTCTCACAACGACATCAGGCAATCGTTTAGATCAGCGCTTTATTCCGGCCTGATGCTGGCTTATGCGAACGGTAGATAAGGATAAATTGCCAGGAGAGAGAGAGAGCTTGGCTGAAACTCAAGGCCCCTATCGCTGTGTTGCGGTGCTGGAGACATCGTCTTCGGCCGATATGGACGCGCTCCACGCTGCCTGGGCGGCGAACGATCCCTTCGGCGACCTGGCAAGCGAAGGCGTCACCCGTTATGTGCGCGGCTTTGCCGTTGCCACGGATGATCCGGTGCTGCTGCGCCGAGGCCGTATCGGCATCGCACATCTGTTCGTGCCCGACGCTGCAACGGCGCTCGTACTCAATGTCAAGCTGCGCGCGGGCGAGGTTCATGGCAGGCATCCCCAACTGGGCAACGCGCGCATCATCGCCATGCCGCTCGTCCAGCGCTTCCGCCTGGGCGTCGAGGATGATTTCGGCCAGACTCCGCTGCGCGCCATCTATCTGGTGAAGGGCCGGGACGATATCGGGCCAACGGGATTTCACGATCATTGGCGCGGCGTCCACGGCCCGCTCCTGATCGGCCAGGCCGGCGTCACGCGCTATGCGCAGAACCATCGGTTGACGGACAGCTACGATGCGGGCCCGGAATTCGACGGACTGGCCGAGATGAGCTTTCCCGACGAGGCGGCCAACGCCGTCTTTTCCAATAGCGAGCCGCATCGCACCAACCAGGTCAACGACCTGCCCAACGCCTTTGACCTCAATGTCGGCAAGCGTTTCTACACGCGCGAAGAGACGATATTCGGATAAGGAAATTTCGATGAGCACCAGCCCCGCCGTCTCGCACAAATTTTTCGGAGGCCCCCAGCCCGCTGGCGAATATAGCTTCTTCCAGATTGCCTGGATCGTGCCGGACGTGGTCGCCGCCTGCCGCAAATGGGTCGAGGTGTTCGGCGCGGGCCCCTTCAGCGTGATGCCCAAGCGCACCGGCGTGGTGCGCTATAGGGGGCGCGAGGTGGCGCTGGAGATGCAGCTTGCGGTGGCGCAGATGGGGCCGGTGCAGATCGAGCTGATCCAGCAGACCAACGACGTCGAGAGCGTCTATCGCGACATCTTTCCCGATGCCGGCAAGGGCGGCTTCCACCATATGTGCACGTTCAGCAGCGATTATGACGCGACCGTTCGTCATTATGAGTCGTTGGGTTATCCCCTCGTCGCGGAAACCACTGGCGCGCTGCGGGTCGGCTATTTCGACACGCATGCGGATTTCGGTTTCATCACCGAAGTAGTTTCGCAGGACGACGGATTTCTGAAGGTCCTGACCGATCTGGCACAGGTGGCGGCGGAATGGGACGGCAAGACTGACCCGATCCGCCTATTGCGGCGTGGGGGATATGACGTGCCGGCCTGATCCCTTGAACATCCGTTTCATCACCACATAGTCGGACGGGCTACCACAACGAGCGAGCAGATGCGCCATTTCCGCATAATGTGCCCGTCTTCCGGAAGGCGTCGTCGATATGCATGCCGACCAGCTAACCGAAAGCCACATGGGCATGACGCCACGTGCCCTTGCCTGGACACGTCCTGCGGCAGTGCTCGGCGATCCGTTCCCAGTCCCAGCGCGCCGCGATCCCCAACACTGCGATTATCACCTCGGCAAATTGCGCAGTCGTGTCCACCGTCGGTTTGGCCAGCCAGCACCGGTCTCCCTCACCGCATGGAGGATGTTCAACAGCTGTAGCGCGTGATCCAGACGCCGCAGGCGCAATGGCGGCCGATCTTCCTTGCAGCGAAAAAGTTCGCGAAAAGCTTAAACGAGGGCGACGTCGGAGTTCATCAACTTTAGGCTTCCCCAGTCTGAATATCCGGATCGCTTCGCCTTCACGCCGATTGGCCGGCGTCACACCTGCAAGGTGACGCCGCCGCTGACCCGGATTGTCTCGCCGGTAACGAAGCTCGCCCCCGACGATACGAGCCAGAGCATCGCGTTCACGATGTCCGCCTCCTCCCCGTCGCGCTGGACGATCTGCATGGCCTTGACCCGGGTCATGATCTCCGGTGACAGCTCCGCGCGGATCGTGTCGGTCAGCATCAAGCCCGGCGCGATGGCGTTGACGCGAATACCGTTGGGTCCCAACTCATGGGCAAAGGAAGCCGTCAGTCCCTTCACCGCGAGCTTCGAGACACCATAGGCGGTGTCCGAACCATAGGACGACATGGACGAAATATTGACGATGGCGGCGCCATCCCTGCCCGCCATGAACGGCTGGGCCGCGAGCGTGCAGTATATTACGCCCCAGATATTCACCTCGAACATCCTGCGGGTGGCGGCCGTGCCCAGCACGCCGATGGGCTTGCTCGCTTCGGTCGAGTGAATACCGGCATTGTTGATGAGGATGTCGATCCCGCCATGGCGCCGGGCCACGTCCTGCATCAGGTTGAGCATGGCCTGCTCGTCGGACACATCGCCCTGTACGCCTTCTGCCAACGGACCGATCTCCGCTGCAGCGGCCGTGGCAGCGGCGGCATCAAGGTCGACCTGAACGACCGTCACCCCCTGACCCGCGAGCGCATGGCCAAATGCCTTGCCGAATCCGCGGCCACCGCCGGTGATGACTGCCACACGCTTTGCGACATCGGTCAATGCTGCGCTCCTCCTGAGTCTGTATCCTGCGGACCGCGCGCCCGAGGTTTCTTCCGCTTTTCTCGCAACTTCCCCTGCGTGAAGCTATGCCAAATTGAATTCCGGTTCTGCCAACCAGGACTGCTATTTGGCCGACAGCTGCTACGAAGAATAGCCGTTGAGCTTCGCGGCCAGTCCGCCATCGACGCGCAGGTCACAGCCGGTGATGAAACTTGCCGCGTCCGACACTAAAAATTCGACCGCGTCCGCGATGTCGTTTGCCGTTCCCCAGCGTCCGGCCGGCGCTTGTTCTGCCAAGCCTTCGGCGGACGGATTGCCGTTGGCTTCCATACGCCCCATAGACGTGGCGATCAGCCCGGGCGAGACAGAGGTTATCCTCGCGCCTAATTTACCCCACTGCGCCGCACGCTGCTCGCACAGGCGCATCACCGCATATTTGCTGAGGGCATAGGCGGCTCCGCTGAGGGACAGGGCTTCATCATCACCGGCGGCGGACCGGACTAGCGGCTCCAATGTCAGAACGGCATCCGAACCGGTAAAGCTTCTGAGCGTCGCATCGATCTGCGGAGATCCCTGAAATGTCTGAGCCGCCAGGGATGCGATCAGGACGGCGGACGACCCTGGCAGCAGGTTCGGCTCGACGATGCGAAGCAAGTCCAAGGTCGCGACTAGGTTGACCGTCAGAATTTTATCCCATGACCCCATGGAAGGCGAAATGCCTGCCGCATGCACCAGCGCGTCGATCCCTCCGGCTTGCTCGGCATAATTTTTGATGGAAATGAGCGTTTCCTGCGAAGAAATATCTCCTACGACTTCGCCGATAACCTCCGTTCCGTCGCGCCGCAGCGCTGCCGTCACGGCTGCTAAAGGCTCGGCGCCGAGCTCTGCCAGTATCAGGCGATAGCGCCGCCCGAGAATGCGTGCACACGCCGCTCCCATGCCGCCTCCTGCACCAGTGACTATGGCAATCGGTCGCCGGGCAAATACGGTACTCATCTATTCTATCTCCTGATCGCCACCGACGATTGCATAGACATTAGTTGGCAGACCGCTTTGTCTACGTTTGGGTGCATCGTCAAATTGCCATAAATGGTCTTCATTCAAAAGCGCAGATCACCCCGCCGATGGATCATCATGGGGGGCAATGCGCGTTGCATTTGGTCGCGCGATCGCTGCTGATGCGGCGCGCGCCCGGCGCGAGAGCGGTGACGAGAAATGCTTCGCTCATGCCCCGCCTTCCCCGCGCAGCCGCGCCAGTCGATCGGGATCGAACGCGCCGCGCGGCAGGTCGAAATGATCGCTGTTGCGCACGTAGGTGCAAGGGCCATGGACCCGTCCGACAAGCTTCATGCCCAGCGTATCGAAATGTAGACGGTCGCGGTCGGCGACGAAGGCGTCGGCGACATGGGCGACCAGTACCTCGCCCACCACTATTATCTGGCGCGGACCGATCTCGACCTTGCGCGCGAGCCGGCATTCGAAACTGACCGGCGACGTGGCGATGCGCGGCGGCGCGACTATGGTCGACGGCTCGACCGCGATCCCGGCATATTCCACTTCGCTGACGTCGCGCGGCGTATCGGCGCAGGACAGGTTCATTGCCTCCATGTCCGCTTCGGTGACGAGATTCACGACGAACTCGCCATTGTCGAGGATGTTCGTCGCGGTATCCTTGTCCTGCCCAGCGCCATCCTTCAGGAGGCCGAGCACGACCAGCGGCGGGTCGTCGCCCACCGCATTGAAGAAGCTATAGGGCGCGGCATTGACCACGCCGCTGGCTCCCAGCGTCGTGACCCAGGCGATCGGGCGGGGCGTCACTGTCGACACCAATATCTTGTACCGCTGCCGCACCGGCAGGTCGGCCATGGTGAACTGCATTCCGCGCGCCTCTCTTTTGTTCTTCTCCCTGCACTGCAATTCGCCGGTCATGCCGTCAAGCGCTGGGCACGCGGAGCATCGGCTGATCGTTTCAGCAACGATCTGCGATCGCGGTGACAGAATTGGCCGACATGCCGGCGACGCTCGATCCTTTGGTCGGCACCTATGCCTCCGTTGTCTATATCGCGCGCCTATGGACGCTTCGAAGAGCGCGATGCGACCGGCGCGCTCGATCTTCCGCTGAGCGAAGAGAAGCTGGCGGCTGCTGTCCTATACGTAAGGCGCAAGAGCAGTTCCCCGCTCTTTCCTTCATCGTGCAGACGCGCGATGTTAGCGATATGATGGATGAAGATATCGTCGTGCGCGTCGCGCGCATGCCGCCCCCAGGGCCGCTGGCACCGGACGTGTATGAATATCGGCGCGAGCCGCTCAAGCCGCTCGGCAATGGCGAAATTCGGCTGGAGACGATTTACGCCACGATCGATGCAGGTGCGCGCGGGATGCTCGACCCTGCCTCCAACTACCCGATGATGCTGCGGCCCGGAAACCGCGTCTATACCTCCGCCGTTGTAGGCAGGGTGGTGGAAAGCCGGCATCCGGGCTTTCCGGCGGACGCCTATGTCCGCGCGATGTCGGTAACGCGACAGAAATATCTGACCATCGCGCCTGATCGCGGCGTCGCAGTAAGGATCGTCGATCCGGCGCACGGGCCGCTTCATGCCCATATCGGCGCGCTTGGCATGACCGGCTTCACCGCCTGGCTCGGCGTCTTCATGATCGGCCAACCCCGACCGGGGGAGACGATGCTCGTCTCGGCGGCCGCAGGTGCGGTCGGATCGGTCGCGGGACAATTGGCCAAGGCCGTCGGCGCGCGCGTCGTCAGGATCGCCGGCGGGCTGGAGAAGTGCGCGGCGGTCGTGGAGCGGTTCGGCTTCGACGCCTGTCCCGACTATCGTTCGAACGGCCTCGCCGACGCGCTGGCTCGGGAATGCCCCGACGGGGTCGACGTCTATTTCGAGAATGTCGGCGGCGCGATCCAGCGGCTGGCGCTATCGTCCATGAACCTGTTTGGCCGGGTGGTGATGTGCGGCCAGGTGGCACAATATGACGGCAGCGGCGCGGAGGAAGGCCCGAACCTGATGCCGGTCGTTAACAAGCGGCTGACGATGCGCGGCTATATTTCGAGCGACCATCTCGACCAGTTGCCGGTTTTCGAACGCGGCGCGGCGGCCCTCGTGAGCTCCGGCCAGCTTCGCCCCTGCTCGACCGTCACCAAGGGGCTGGATCAGCTGCACGCGGCCGTCAATTCGCTGACTGCGGGCCGTAATTTTGGCCAGCAGGTGCATCAAATGGCGGACGATCCGGCGGAAGCGTCGCTTCGGGACTAGCCACGACGACTATGCGCGTGCAATCTGCCGGGGAAACATCGGTCGTCCGGCAAAGGATATTCATGCACTACGTCAATCTCGGCTCCACTGGCCTTAAGGTCTCGCGTCTTTGTCTGGGCTGCATGACTTATGGCGACCCGGCACGCGGGGGTCATGCCTGGGCGCTGACCGAGGCGGAAAGCCGCCCCTATTTCCGCCGCGCGCTGGAGGCGGGGATCAATTTCTTCGACACGGCCAATGTCTATTCGGGCGGCAGTTCCGAAGAGATTACCGGTCGCGCCCTCAACGACTTTGCCCGCCGTGACGAGATCGTCCTCGCAACCAAGGCGCATGGCGGCTGGCGCAACGCGCCCAACACGATGGGTCTTTCGCGCAAGGCGCTGTTTGCCGCCGTCGACCAGAGCCTCAAGCGCCTGGGTACCGACTATATCGACCTCTATCAGATCCACCGCTGGGACGATGAGACCCCGATCGAGGAAACGATGGAGGCGCTGCACGATATCGTGAAGGCGGGCAAGGCGCTCTATATAGGCGCGTCGTCCATGTGGGCCTGGCAGTTCGCCAAGGCGCAGCATGTCGCCGAGCGCAACGGCTGGACCCGCTTCGTTTCGATGCAGCCCGAAGTCAATCTCATCTACCGCGAGGAAGAGCGCGAGATGATCCCACTTTGCATCGACCAGGACGTCGCCGTCATCCCGTGGAGCCCGCTCGCGCGTGGCAAGCTGACGCGCGACTGGGACGCGACCACCGACCGGTCGGAAACCGACGCTTTCGGCAAGACGCTGTTCGGAAAGACCGATGCGCAGGACCGCGCGGTCGCGCAGGCCGTGGCGCAGGTGGCGGCGGCGCGCGGCGTGCCCCGCGCACAGGTGGCGCTCGCCTGGTTGCTTCAGAAGCCCGGCATTACAGCGCCCATCATCGGCGCGTCCAAGCCCCACCATCTGGACGACGCAGTCGCTGCCCTCGACCTTGTCCTCTCCGACGAGGAGATCGCGGCTCTTGAGGCGCCCTATGTTCCGCATCCCGTTGTCGGGCTGACCACCATGGGCCGCTTCAAAGGCCGCGTTTCCGTGTTGGGCGAAGGGTAATCGCAATGCGCGTGCTGGTAACCGGAGCCGCCTGCAAGATAGGGCGGATGGCGGTGTGTGCGCTCAAGGGCGCAGGCGCTGATCGGCTATCGGCCGCGTCATAGCTGGCGCGACCGCTGGACCGGGCCGAAGGGAGGGAGGAAAAGCGATGTATCTGACCCAGTGCCTGCATCGGATGGTACAGCAAGCGCCGGATGCTCCGGCCGCGACCGATGCCAAAGGCGCGATCGACTGGGCCGGCCTGCGCGACCGGGTGGCACGGCTTGCCGGCGCTTTGCGCGCGAGCGGCATAGAGCCTGGCGACCGCGTCGCCATGCTGGCGCCCAATGGCACGGATTTCCTGACCTACCTGCTCGGCACGCTTTGGGCCGGGGGCGTCGTCAACCCGGTCAATCTGCGCTGGACGCCGGCCGAAATCGGTTTTTCTCTAGAAGATTGCGGCACCCATATTCTGATCGTCGACGCCGCTTTCTCTGCCCTCGTTCCCGCCATCCGCGAGCATGCGCCGGGTCTGCGTCATGTGCTGACGATCGGCGGCGGTTCGGACGATGATGCGCTGGATTATGAAATATGGCTCGCCGGCGCCGAGCCGGTCGAAGATACGCTGCGCCGCGGCGACGCACTGGCCGCCATCCTCTACACTGGGGGCACCACGGGTACGCCCAAGGGCGTGATGCTGAGCCACAACAGCCTGTCCGCCTCGATGCTGGGCACTATCGCGCGCACCGGCCCGGCGAGCGCCCATTATCTCCATACCGCCCCGCTTTTTCACATCGGGGCGCTGTCGGGCCTGTTCATCGCGCTCTATTCGGGCAGCCATAGCCGCTTCCTGCCCGCCTTCGAACCCGTTGCGGTGATGGAGGCGATCGACGGCGAGGGCGTCACCGAACTGTTCATGGTCCCGACCATGATCCGGATGCTGATCGACCATCCGCGCTTCGGCGCGTTTGACATGACGAATGTGACGCGCATCCGTTACGGCGCGTCGTCGATCGACGGCGCCTTGCTCGACCGCGCGATCGCGGCCTTCCCCAACGCTGCTTTCCAGCAGGCCTATGGCATGACCGAGCTGTCGCCGGTCGCCACCGTGCTGGGTCCGGAAGACCATGGTCCCGACGCACGGAGCGATGGCCGCCTGCGGTCGGCGGGCCGAGCCAGCACCATCTGCGAGGTGCGGATCGTCGACATGCAGGACGAGGAGGTGCCGCGCGGCGAAATCGGCGAGATCGTCGTGCGCGGCCCCAATGTCATGTTGGGCTACTGGAACCGGCCGGACGCGACCGCCGAAGCGTTGCGCAACGGCTGGATGCACACCGGCGACATGGGCCGCATGTGCCCGGCAGGCTATGTCACGGTAGTCGACCGGCTGAAGGACATGATCATCAGTGGCGGTGAGAATATCTATTCGGCGGAGGTCGAAAGCGCCCTTTCCACCCATCCGCAGGTCGGCCAGGCGGCGGTGATCGCCATCCCCGACGAACGGTGGGGCGAGCGGGTTCATGCCGTCATTGTCCCGCACGCGGGCACTGCGCCCGATCTTCAGTCACTGTCCGATCATTGCCGCACAACCATCGCGGGGTATAAGGTTCCGCGCAGCTACGAACTGGCCGACGCGCTGCCGCTGTCGGCGGCGGGCAAGGTTTTGAAGAACGTTCTGCGCGAACGCGCGCTCGCGGCGCAGGAGCGGCAAGGGGAATGCGTGCCACAATGACAAGAGCCGTCACTATCGTCACCGACATGCTGCCCCGGACCAGACCGGATGCTGTTTCGGATGCCGAGCCCTTCGCCACCGCCCCGCCCCCTACCGGCGCCCGACCGGTCGGCGACCCCGTACTCGACGCCGCGGCGCAATGCGTGCGGCGCAAGGGTTTCGACAATATTTCGCTGGAGGAGGTAGCGACCGAAGCGGCGGTATCGCGTACTACCCTCTACCGGCGCTTCGGCAACCGCGAAAATCTCTTCAGGGCGCTGCTGCGCGAGCGGGCGCGCCCGTTCCGGGCCTGGTCGCGGCAGGTGCTTATGGGGCCCGGCACGCCCGAGGAACGGCTGGAGACGGTGCTGACCCATGCGATCATCGAAATGCAGCGCGTGGGATGGCTGGACCATACCATCGCCGGCATCTCGGCAGCCAGCGCCCGCCTGATCAAGGCGGCGCATGCCGAAGGGGCGAGCGACACGATCGGTCCCGTGCTGGAAATGCTGATGCCGCCGGAGGCGGCGCAGGCCGGCATCACAGTCGCCGACCTTATCGAATGGAGCACCGACCAGATGATCGCGCTGGCGAGTGCGCGCGCGTGGGACGAACAGAGTCTGCGCTGTCGCCTGCGTTATTTCGTGCTGCCAGTGCTCGCCCCTCGCGCTGCGCCATCCTCGACCGATGCCCGGCTGGCGGCGATCGAGCAGAAGATCGACCAGCTCGCCACGCGGCCCTGAGCTATCTACGGCGCGCGACACCGGCGCCTATTTTGACCGAGCCGGGATAATATACCTGGGCCAGGCAGTCCCGGAAGGCCCTGAAGAGAAGCATGTTCGATTAAGCGGATTTGCCGGTTCGGCTGAATGGCACTTGCATAGATAACGGCGTTATCTATGTTGGATTCCGATAGCGGAGGAAGTCGGCAATGTCTGAAGGTCTGTTAGCGGGCAAGGTCGCGTTCATCGCGGGCGGATCGAGTGGGATCAATCTTGGTGTCGCGCTCGGTTTCGCACAGGCTGGCGCGAAGGTGGCACTCATCAGCCGCTCGCCCGAAAAGATCGAATCAGCCGCGCAGAGTCTGCGCAATCAGGGATTCGACGCCATCGGCTTTGCCGCCGACGTGCGCGATTTTGCAGCGGTAGATCAGATGCTTTCCGCGACACGCGACAAATGGGGCGAGATCGACATCATACTGTCCGGCGCGGCGGGCAATTTTGTTGCCCCGGCCAAGGAACTGTCGGCCAACGGTTTCAAGACCGTGGTGGATATCGACCTGCTCGGCACCTTCAACGTGTTCCGCGCCAGCTACCCCTATATCCGCAAGCCCGGCGCGTCGCTGATCGCGATCACCGCTGGCCAGGCCACGCAGCCCATGATGAACCAGGTTCATGCCTGCGCTGCCAAGGCCGGCGTCAACATGGTGACCAAGTGCCTGGCGCTTGAATGGGGACCAGAGGGCATTCGCGTCAACGGCATCGCCCCCGGCCCGATCGCCGACACCGAAGGCATGCGCCGTCTCACCCCTACAGCTGAAGCGGAGGAGGCCTATAAGCGCACCATCCCGATGGGCATTTATGGTGAGAAGCGCGACATCGCCAACCTCTCCATATTCCTGTCGACCAACGCTGCCCGCTACATCACCGGCGCCATCATCGAATGTGACGGCGGATCGGGCCTGACCGGAGGATCGACCAACAGCTTCAACCATGTGACCCAGCGTTAAGATCGGGCGGCAAAGCGAGGATCAGAGCGATGCAGTCGATTTTTCGAAAGAACAGAAGGAACTGCGCGATAGCGTCCGCCGCCTCTTCGCCGACAATTGGACGCGCTGAACCGTCCGATCGACGCGCAGGGACTGGAGCAGCGGTCGCGATGGAGGATCGAAACCAGACGCTCTCCCCAACTTGATCGAAGGCATTGCGGCATTCCAAGAAAAAGAAAGCCCGCCGACACGGGCAGGGGACAGGAGAGAGACATGAACGACATCAGCAGCCTTTTCGACGTCACGGGAAAAACCGCTTTGGTTACCGGCGGATCGGGCGGCATCGGCTATATGATCGCCCAAGGGCTGGTCGAGGCCGGCTGCAAACTGTTCATCTGTTCGCGCAAGCCCGCCGATATCGAAGCGGCAGCGCAGCGGCTACGCGAAGCGGGCGGCGAAGTCACCGCCATCGCGGCGGATCTGAGCAGCGAGGAAGGGATCGCCAAGGTCGCTGAAGCGGTGAATGCCGCCGGGCCGCTGCACATATTGGTCAACAATGCCGGCGCCACCTGGGGCGCGCCGATCGACGAGTTCCCCCGTTCCGGCTTCGACAAGGTGCTCAAGCTCAATCTGCTGGCGCCGTTCGAAATGATCAAGGCGCTGCTGCCGGCGCTGCGCCGGGCGGGCACGGCGGCAGACCCCGCGCGCATCATCAACATCGCGTCCATCGACGGCTTCAAGCTCCCCGAATGGGAAAGCTATCCCTATTCGGCCACAAAATCCGGCATCATCCATATGGGCCGGCACATGGGCAAGTTCCTGGCGAAGGACCATATCAGCGTCAATACGATCGCGCCCGGCTTTTTCCCCTCCAAAATGACCGCCTCCGTGGTCGATCTCGACAATCCGGACGATCTGGACGAGGTCGCCTCGCCGCTCGGCGGCCGTACCGGCGGCGTGGACGATATCGCCGGCGCCGTCATCTATCTTTCGTCGCGCGCGGGCGCCTGGTTGACGGGGATCACGATCCCCGTCTCTGGCGGGCGCGGGACCGTCGAATGACCTTTCAATCGTAAGTGGAAAGACCCTGATGACCCTGCCCAAAATATTCGAAAACAGGCTTTCGGTCCCCGCGATCGCTTCGCCGCTGTTCATCATTTCGCAGCCCGATCTGGTGATCGCGCAGTGCCGGGCCGGGGTCGTTGGGTCGTTTCCGTCGCTCAACGCGCGGCCCTCCGGCGTGTTCGAGGAATGGCTGATCCGGCTGAACGCCGAACTGACGGACAAGGACGCACCCTTCGCCGTCAATCTGATCGTCCACAAAACCAATGCGCGCCTGGACGAGGATGTCGCCCTTTGCGTCAAATATAAGGTGCCGGTCATCATCACGTCGCTCGGCGCGCGTCAGGACATCAACGATGCGATTCACAGCTATGGCGGCATCGTCCTGCATGACGTGATCGACAACCAGTTCGCCAAGAAGGCGATCGAAAAGGGCGCGGACGGCCTAATCGCCGTCGCTTCGGGCGCGGGCGGCCATGCCGGCACATTGTCGCCCTTCGCACTGATCCAGGAAATACGCAGCTGGTTCGACGGGCCGCTGGCGCTGTCGGGCGCGATCGCCAACGGCAACAGCATCGCGGCGGCGCGCGCGCTCGGCGCCGACCTGGCCTATATCGGATCCGCCTTCATCGCGACCGAGGAAGCGGCGGCGGTCGACGAATATAAGCAGATGATCGCCGATAGCGTCGCCGACGACATCGTCTATTCCAACCTGTTCACCGGCGTGCACGGCAATTATCTGCGGCCCAGCATCGTCGCGGCGGGCCTCGACCCTGCGAACCTGCCCACGTCAGACCCGTCGAAGATGAACTTCGCCGAACTGTCCGACGGCAAAAAGGCATGGCGCGACATTTGGGGCTGCGGTCAGGGCATCGGATCGATCGACAAGGTCGTGCCCGCCGCCGAATTGGTCGCTCGGCTGAGCCGCGAATATCGTGCGGCGCTCAGCCGGCTCGCGGCGCTCTGAACGGTGTCGGTGGCGGCGGAATCAACTCGTTGCCGCTGCCTTTTCCGCTCCGCCTTGGCGTCAACGTCCGGTAAAGGCGGGCTTTCGCTTCTCGAGAAAGGCGGCGACACCCTCGGCATGATCGGCTGTGCGCCCCGCCACCCGCTGGTTGTCGCGCTCCAGCGCCAGCGACTGGCTGAGCGGCATTTCGAGACTATCGGCGATTCCCTGGCGCATCAGGCCGTAGGCGACGGTCGGCCCGGCGGCGAGGCGACGGGCGATGGCCATCGCGACCTCGGCCAATTGGTCGTCGTCCGCGACCTGATAGATCATGCCCCATTCCAACGCCTGTTCCGCCATTACCCGGTCGCCCAGCATCATCATCGCGGTCGCACGTGCCTTGCCGATCAGGCGCGGCAGCAGCCAGGTCGCGCCGACATCGGGCACGAGTCCGATATTGGCGAAAGGTTGCAGGAAATAGGCGGATCGCGCCGCGACGACGATATCGCCGGCCAAGGCATAGCCGCACCCGCCCCCCGCGGCCAACCCGTTGACCGCGGTGACGAGCGGCACCGGCAGGCGGCGAAGCCGCTCCAGCACCGGATTGAAGCCCGCTTCCAGACCCGCGCCCATATCGATCGGGCGATGACTCTCCCCCGCCGTCAGGTCGGCGCCCGAACAGAAGGCCCGCCCTTCCCCGGTCAGCACGAGCACCCGCGCGAGCCCTTCGTCGCGCACGCGATCGAGCGCATGCATCATTTCCTTAAGCGAGTGCTGCGACAGGGCATTGAGTAGCTTGGGCCGGTTCATCGTCAGTACCGCGATGCCCTCATTTTCCTCCAGCCGGATATCTTCGTAGCTCATCCATCACCTTCTTCCATGCGCGACAGCAGCCGCCCCCCGGTCGGCGCGTCCAATCCTTTTCAATTGCGGATCGGGTGCCCGGCGATCAGCGCGCGGTGTCGATCCGCCGGGCAAGATCGGCGGTCGCCTCGTCCGATACGGCGATGCGGAACGGACGGGGCGTGCTCGTGGTTCAGCGACCCGTGAAGCTCGGAGCCTGCCGCGCCAGAAAGGACTGTATCGCCCCCTGGGCGTCGCCGGTCGCCATCGCGACGCCGATGGCGTCGGCCTCGCTTTCGAGCTGACGACCGAGCGGAGCGAGGTCCGCTTCGGCGAGCAGGCGCTTGACCTGCCCATAAGCATGGGTGGGACCGGATGCGAGCTTGCGGGCGACCGTGCGGGCTTCCTCGACCAGCGCGTCATCCTCGACGACGCGCGTGAGAAGACCATAGCGCTCAGCCTCCTCGGCGTTAAGGCGACGGCCGAGATAGGCCAGTTCCTGCGTCCGGCGCAGACCGATCAGGCGGGGCAGAAGCCAGGTCGCGCCGCCGTCTGCGGTGAGGCCGATGCCGGTATAGGCCATGGAATAGCTCGACGAGCGCCCACCGATCACGACGTCTCCCCCGGCCACGAGGCTGAGGCCCGCGCCCGCCGCAGCACCCTGAACGGCGATCACGACCGGCGCCGGAAGATTGGCGAGGCGCAGCACGCCTTCATGCAGGCGGGTCGCCAGCGCGCGGATGAAACCCGACGGATCGGCTTCGGTCGCAAATGCGCGGATATCGCCGCCGACGCAGAAATTCTTGCCCTGCGCCTCGATCAGCACGGCGCGTACCGACGCATCGTCTGCGATCTTTTGCGTCGTGTCGGTGAACGCGGCGATGAAGTCCCAGCTCATGGCATTGCCGGCCTCGGGCCGGGTCAGCGTGATGGTGGCGAGGCCGTCTTCGACGCCCAGCGTGACGAGCGCGTCAGCCATCAGCGGCCTGCCTGTCCGGCGGCGGGGAAACATGTCATTGTCTTTCTCCTTGATGTTCGGCCGCTCGGGCTGGCGCCCTGCTTAGCCTGATTGCGACGGGTGGGTCCACCGTCCCCGGCAGGGCTCATGCGCGGCCACGCGGCGCGATGAACAGGGTCTGATGGGTGCGCGCGAAAACGCCCCGCCGATCGGCGAGCAGCGCGTCGGAATGGCCAAAGCCCTGCCCCGCGCTGAAGGTCGTGGCGTCGATCAGCAGCCATTCCCCGTCCGGCTCGCGCGACAGGTGCAGCGCGATGTCGAGATTGGCGTGGCTCCACTCCGGCCCCAGCGCCCCGCCCACACCTCCGCCGAAATCGGCGAGAATTGCAGCGCGCAGCAGCGGGGAAAGCGGCGTGCCCAGCACATGTTCGTGTCCGAAACGCGCCCAGAGCGTGCCCGGCCCCAGCTCGCGCAGACCGCCGCGCACCGGCCGGGTCTCCAGGCTGCCGCCAAAGGCGCCCGGATGCATGAACGATCCTTCGGGGACATCCTCGGGCGCGGGATAGGCCGGAAAGCTGCCCACGACCGGACTGTCCGCCAGGCGCACGCGCAGCGCCGTCGCGCGTGCGACCGGTCGCCCTTCGACGATCAGCTCCGCCTCCACCATCTGGATGCGCTTGCCCTCCCGCACGATGCGGGTGCGGCCCTGGGTCGGCGCGTGGGCGGCGGCGGACAATATGTCGATGGCGAGGCGCGCCGTCGCCATCGGCGCGGGCATCGACACCGTTTCGATGAGGAAGGTGGCGAGGCCACCCAAGGCGACGCCGTTCTGCTTATCCCTTTCCCAAGGACTATAGGCAAGCGGCGTCGGATGGTAGAAACCGCCGTCCTTGCGGTAGAAATGCGCCGTCATCCCGTCCGCCCCATTTTATGCCCTATGTCCCGCAACGCGCCGCCGCTATGATCTTGCCAGCCGCCGCGAAATAGGATCAAGGGGCGACCAGACATGGTTTACTAAGTATCACAGGCGGGAAAAGGCAATGATCAAGACGCGCTTCACCGAACTTTGCGGAATCGAGCATCCGATCGTGCAGGGTGGCATGATGTGGGTGGGGACAGCAGATCTGGCGGCCGCCGTGTCCGAAGCAGGCGGCCTTGGCCTCATCACCGCGCTCACGCAGCCGACGCCGGACGCGCTGCGCGCCGAGATCGACCGTTGCCGCACGATGACCGACAAGCCGTTCGGCGTGAACCTCACCATCCTGCCGTCGGTGACACCGCCGCCCTATGCCGAATATCGCAAGGCGATCATCGAGAGCGGCGTCAAGATCGTCGAGACCGCCGGCTACAAGCCGCAGGAACATGTCGACGACTTCAAGGCCAACGGAGTCATCGTGGTCCATAAATGCACCGCCGTTCGCCACGCGCTGTCGGCCGAGCGCATGGGTGTCGACGCCATCTCGATCGACGGTTTCGAATGCGCCGGACATCCGGGCGAGGACGATATCCCCGGCCTCATCCTCATCCCCGCCGCTGCCGACAAGGTTAAGATTCCGATGATCGCCAGCGGTGGCTTTGGCGACGGGCGTGGCCTGGTCGCCGCGCTCGCGTTGGGTGCGGAGGGCATCAACATGGGCACGCGCTTCTGCGCGACCAAGGAAGCGCCGATCCACGACAATGTGAAGCAGTTCCTGGTCGCCAATGACGAACGCGGGACCAATCTCATCTTCCGCAAGTTCCACAATACCGGCCGCGTCGCGAAAAACAGCGTCTCCGACGAAGTCGTAGCCATCTCGGCGCGCGAAGGCGCCGTCTTCCAGGACGTGGCGCATCTGGTTCCCGGTGCGAAGGGCAAGGTCGCGCTCGACTCCGGCGATCTCGATGCGGGCCTGATCTGGGCCGGCATGGTGCAGGGCCTGATCCATGACGTGCCGAGCTGCAAGGAGCTGATCGACCGGATCATGGGCGAAGCCGAGGCGATCATCGCGCAGCGCCTGGGCGGCTTCACCGGCCAACTCGCCGCCGCGGCGGAATAGAAGCGGCGGAACGGGACCCATGGCACGCATCGATCCCCGGCTGCTGGAGGCCGCACGCTACCCGCTACGCATCGAGATAACGACGCGCTTTGCCGACATGGACAGGCAGCAGCACATCAACAATGTCGCCATCGCCGAAGCGTTCGAGGATGCACGCGTGCGGCTGCATGATCAGGCGCGCGTCTATGACAGTTTCGGACGTTTGGGGTCGGTGGTCGGCGCCCACTATATCGATTATCTAGCCGAAGCGCATTATCCCGATCTCCTGGTCCTCCATATCGGTGCCATGGCGATCGGCCGAACGAGCTGGACGCTGGGTTCCATCGCCACGCAGTCCGGACGGGTCTGTGCTTTTTCGAAGGCCGTGATGGTGGCGGCGCGGGACGGCCGCGCCGAACCCTTTCCCGACGCGGCGAGGCAGGCGCTGACGCCCTATCTGATAAAGCTGGATTAAGGGGAAGGTCATGGCCGGTCCGCTGACGGGAATACGCGTCGTCGAATTTACAGGACTTGGCCCCGGGCCTTTCTGCGGCATGATGCTGGCAGACAATGGCGCGGACGTGATCCGCATCGACCGACCCGGCGCCAATCACGATCCCCACGATGTGCTCGCCCGGTCCCGCCGCAGTATCACGGTCGACATGAAAACGCCCGAGGGGCTGAAGATCGTGCGCGAACTATGCGCTTCGGCCGATGCCCTGATCGAAGGCTACCGCCCCGGCGTCATGGAACGGTTGGGCCTTGGCCCGGACATATTGCTCGCCGACAATCCGCGCCTTGTCTACGGGCGCATGACCGGCTGGGGGCAGGAAGGTCCGCTGGCGCAGGTTGCCGGCCACGACATCAACTATATCGCGCTGTCCGGCGTGCTCTCGACTATGGGAACGGCCGGAGGCAAGCCGGTTCAGCCGGTCAATTATCTCGGCGATTTCGGCGGCGGCGGCATGCTGCTCGCCTTTGGCATCGTGAGCGCGATCCTGGCCGCCCGCATGGGTGCGCCGGGGCAGGTGATCGACGCTGCCATGACCGACGGGTCGGCGCTGCTGTCGGGCATGACCTGGCAATTGCTCAACGGCGGCTATTGGGAAGAAAGGCTGGCGAGCAACTGGCTCGACGGCGGCTCCCATTTCTACAACAGCTATGGCTGCAAGGACGGCGGCTTCGTCTCGCTGGGCGCGATCGAACCGCAATTCTATGCGATCCTGCGGGACGTGCTCGGCGTTTCCGACGATCCGGCGTTCGACGATCATATGGATCATGACCGCTGGCCTGTCCTTAAGGCAAGGCTGACCGCTATCTTCCTGACGAAGACCCGCGACGAATGGTGCGCGCTGATGGAAGGGACCGACATCTGCTTCGCGCCTATCCTCTCGCTTACCGAAGCGCCTACGCATCCGCACAATGCACAGCGCGGCACCTTTGTCCCGGTGGTCGACGGCAAGTGGCAGCCGGCACCCGCCCCGCGCTTCTCCAAGACCCCGGCCAGCACCCCGGCGGGCGCGAAGCAGCCGGGCAGCGACGGCGCATCGGTGCTGAAGGACCTTGGATATGGCCCGGCGGAGATCGCGGCGCTCGAAAGAAAGGGCGTGGTTCCCAGCCCCGCCCCGCTCGATCCTCAGCGCGAAGTGAGACCCTTCGGCAACCGGCCCAGACAGTAGAAAAGCAGGACTAATAGCGCGATGGCGCTGGCTACATAGGGCAGCGGTCGCCACACTTCATACATAAGAATGCCCACCGCCGGCCCGAACATGAAGACAAGGCCGTTGGCGGCCGTCACCCGCCCGGCCACCGATCCCTGTTCCGCTTCCTCCACCGCCAGACTGGCGCCCGCCGTGAAGCCGGGGCGAAGGAAGCCGAAGCCAAGCGACGCGATAGCGAAGCTGACCCCGATGGCATGCAGACCGGGCGCAAACGCGACCCCCGCGCAGCCGAGCGCGGCCAGCCCCGCGCCCCACAGCACAACCGAGCGCGGCTGCATGTCAAGCCGGGGGATAACGCCCCATTGCGCCAGCAGCGCGGAGGCGGCGCCCGCCATCAGGACAATCCCGATCAACGGCTGTGCGACCGCCGGGGCAACCGCGATCCGGTCGATCAGCAGGAAGGCAAGCGTTTGGCCGACTATCGCCTGCGCATGGCCGGCGACCAGCCCGCTTAACATCCAGGGCCAGATACGCGAGTCGCGCCAGCGCACCACCTTCTCGCCTGCCAATTCATCGGCGTCGGCTGGCGCATCGACCGGCTCGCTGCCGATCCCGGGCTCCGCCGCAGGCACGGCGCGTAGATGCGGCGCGCGGAAGTCGCTGAGAAACAGCAGGACCGCCAGCCACATCGCTCCGCCCGCCAGCGCGAACATATAGAGCGGACCGGCCAGACCGACGACCGGCAGGAGGAAGAAGGGCGCGAACGCCGGACCCAATATCGTGCCCAGCCCGAATGCCGAGGCGAGGAGCGAAAGCGCCTTCACCCTCTCGTCACGCGGCGTCTGCATCACGATCTGGGCCTGCGCAGCCGGCGGCGCCGCGGCGCCGAAGCTGCCATAGACGGTCCGTCCGACGATAAAGCCGGCAAAGGCAACGCCGCCCGTGACCCAGCCCACCAGCCCCGCCGTCAGCGACAGCGCGCATAATGCCGTCGCGCCGATAAACCCCGCCAGGCCCGTCAGCACCATGCGGCGTGCGCCGATCCGGCCGATCCGCTTCGCCCAGAACGGCGCGGCCATCGCCCAAAGCAGGGCGGAAAAGGAAAAGGCCGTCGCGACGAGCGGATCGGGCACTTTGAGGCTGCGCCCGATCGCGGGCAGCACCGATTGAAGCCCGGTATTGCCCGAAGCGATCACCAGCATCGCGCCGAAGAGCAGGTACTGGTCGCGTTTCGCGACGGGCAGCCGCGAAAGGAAAGGGATGGTCAGCATATGCGACCATCCCATAGCCTGTCGATCATGTCCGCGTCAGCGCGGGATCTGATTGAACGGCACGCCCTTGTCGGGACGATGGTCCTGCGGCAGGCCCAGAATGCGTTCGGCGATGGTGTTGAGCAGCATCTCGTCCGCACCGCCGGCGATGCGGCCGGTGGGCGCCGTCATCCAGCTTGCCTGCCAAGTCTGCTTGGGATCGTCCTGCTCGCTGTGGCGAATGCCCTGCACGCCTTGCAGATCGATCGCATATTCGCTCAGCTTCTGCCGCGCGCGCACGGATACCAGCTTGTGCACCGCGCCCTCCGGCCCCGGTTCGAGACCCGCCTGGAGCGACAGGATCGTGCGCTTGTAGATCGACGCCAGGCCGTTCTGCATCGCATAGGTCCGCGCCAGCCGTTCGCGCACGCGGCCGTCCTCGATGGCGGGCCTGCCCTTGATCGTCAGCGCCTTGGACTGGTCGACCAGCAACGCGACGGGGGGGCCGAAGCCCGACGGATCGGTCGCCGAATAGCGTTCGATGATAAGCGTTTCCATCGCCACGCCAAAACCGCCACCCACCGGGCCGAGCCGCTGCGTATCGGCAATGCGCACATCGTCGAAGAACACTTCGTTGACATGTTCGTCCCCGGCCGCAAGCTTCACCGGCCTTACCGTGATCCCTGGCGATTTCATGTCGAGCCAGAAGTAGGTGAGGCCCTTATGCTTGGGAACGTTGGGATCGGTGCGGACGACGATCACGCCATAATCGGCATGCTGCGCCCAGGTGGTCCACAGCTTCTGGCCGTTCACCACCCAGTCGTCGCCATCCTTAACCGCAGTGGTGCGCAGACCTGCAAGATCGGATCCCGCCGCCGGCTCGGAAAAGAGCTGGCACCAGATTTCCTCGCCGCGCAACGCCTTGCGCGCCCGCTCCAGCTTCCAGGGGTCGCCGTCGGGAAGGTAGCGCAGCATGATCGGCACTGGCATGCCAAGGCTGACCGCAAAATAGTCGTTGGGGAAACCGTACGGGATTTCCTCCTGCTCATATACGACCTTTTCAAGAGCGCTCAGTCCCTGCCCGCCATGCGAGGCGGGCCAGGTAATGCCGGTATAGCCCGCTTCCTGCTTGGCGATCTGCCAACGGCGGGCGAAGGCCAGATCCTCGTCATGGCTGAGGCCGCGGCGCTGCTCACGACCAAAGATCGAAGCCTGGCTCGTGAGCCATTCGCGCGCCTTGAGACGATAGGCGTCCAAATCGGACATCAGGCAGCTCCTTCCAGCTCTTCGACGAGCGCATCTTCCCAGAACATCATATTGCCATGCTCGATGGCGAGGCTGCGCGCGCGGCGTTGATGCAGGTGCAGGTCCGCTTCCCAGGTCACGCCGATGCCGCCATGGCTCTGTGTGGCATCGCGCGAGACCGTGTCATAGGCATCCGTCGCCATCAGCCGCGCGGCGGCGGCGGCCCTGGGGAATTCGACCGCGTCGTCGGCCGATGCGGCGGCGTGGATCGCATTGGCGCGGGCCAGCTCCACCAGCACGTAATTTTCCGAAATGCGGTGCTTGATCGACTGGAACGCACCGATCGGCTGGCCGAAGGCGCGGCGGGTCAGCGCATAGTCGCGCGCCGCTTCCATCATCCGCCGGGCGCCGCCGACCTGCTCATGGGCGGTGACCACGGCCTGCCGGCGCAGCACATCGAGCGCCGCCGCGAGTGCGTCGCCCATATTCTCGAACGCCGTCGCTTCCGCCCCGTCGAAGCGAAGGTCGGCAGCGCCCCGGCTGTTGTCGAACGTCTCCAGCACGTCCCGGTCGACCCCGTCCTGCGCCAGCGCGACCAGCGCCAGCACCGGGCCATGTTCGCCTGCCGCCAGCACCACCGCGACATCGGCCGATGCGCCGCCCGTCACCGCCGGCTTCGTGCCGTGCAGCCGGCCGTTGACGATCCGCACGGTCGGCTCGGTGGGCAGGATGTCCGCCCCTTCGGCAAAGGCAACGGCGCCGATCGCCTCACCGCTCGCCAGCTTGGGCAGCCATTCGCCGGTCAGCGCCGCATCGCCATAGTTCAGCAGCGCGTGGCCGACGCCAAAGCTGCTGTTGAGAAAGGGCGCGCCCGCCGCGACCGACCCGCAGGCTTCCGCCACCAGGCCGAGTTCCACCAGGCCCATGCCCAGGCCGCCATGCTCCTCGGGAAAGGCGATACCCGTCCAGCCCTGCTCGCGTGCCAGCGCCCAGAAGGTCTCGTCATACCGGCCGCGCGTCTCCAGCAGCGTTTTCAGCCGCTCGCTTGCATAGCTGGCGTCGAGCACGCGCTGAACCTCAGTCGCGATCGCCTGCTGGCCCTCGTCATATAATATCGACATGCAGCCTCGTTTTTCCGGTCTGAATGATTAGTCCGTTTGCCGTGTCCGTCATGCCGTCCGCTCCAGAAAGGATCGCAACGGCGTGGCGAAAGCGTCATTTTCATCGCCCGCGACCATATGGTCGGCGTCGGCGATATTCGCGAACTCCATATGCAGGATGAGCGCGCGAAACGCTTCCACCCCTTCCATGCTGACCACTTGGCTGATGCCGCCACGGATGAGCAGCGTGGGCACGCGCACATGGGTCGCCGCAGCCTCGAGCCGTCCGCGCCATTGCTCGGCCGCGCCGCGCGCAGGCTGCTCCAGCATGCGCGGGTCCCAGTGCCAGCGGTAGCGGCCATCCTCGCGCAGCCGCAGATTCTTCATCAGGCCCGTGCCTGAGGATCGCTTCTCGCGATGAGGCAGATAGGCGGCCACCGCGTCGGCCGCTTCATCGACGGTGGCGAAACCATCAGGACTGGCGGTCATGAAACCAAGGATCTTTTCCGCGCCGTCCGGTTCGATTTGCGGCACCACGTCCACCATCACCAGCGCGCAGACAAGATCGGGCGCCTCGCCCGCTAGCAGCAATGACGTCAGCCCGCCGAGCGAGGCACCAACGAGCGCGGGCCGGTCGGGCAGCGTGGCGATGACGGCGCGCAGGTCGTCCGACAGGACATCGAGATCATAGCGGCCGTCTGTGGACCAGTCACTGTCACCATGGCCGCGCAGATCGACGGTGATGGCGCGGAAACCCGCCTGCCCCAACTCGTCTACGGCTGCCCCCCAGCTATGCCGGGTCTGGCCACCGCCATGCAGGAAGACAACGCTAGGCGCCCCCTCTGCGCCACAGGCGTCAGCGGCGACGGACAAGCCTCCGCCAGTCGCGATCCGCATCACGCCACCCTCCCGGGGCGCGCAGCGGGGCCGGAGGCGGGGCTCGGACGCAAGCGGCTTCTTCTCCTAAAACGGTAAACAATGGGTACCTGTTATACCAAGTAATAAACGTCGCCAACTGCTATTATGCGCGCGGGCGTCGGCCCCGCTGCGGGTCTAGGAACTTGCGGACCTGGACTATCTGCCCGGTGTCGTCCGTGGCGCGCGAGGCAGCGAAATAGCGGGTCGCCGCTACAAGGACATTCGGCGCACCACATTGGAAACGCGCAACAAAGGGCGCGCATCGATCCCCTCCCGTTAACGCTGACCAAGAATGCGACGTTCGCGACGATCAAGGGCCTCGAGATCGACGCGGGCGGGACGCCCGTTCCCGGGCTGACGCTATCGGGCTTCCGGAACTATTCCAAACCGCGCTACGGAAAGCTCCAAACCGTGGCAAGCAATGGCGCGGGCGCCTGCAGCGGAATCTCTCCTTCTACAAGGTGCCGAAACACGTTTTCCTTATGGATGCGAATGATGTACCACGCACGCCCAGCGCCAAGATTCAGAAACACCGACTGCGCGAGGTGCTTATCGGCCGTTAGTCCCCCGTCATCGGCGCCAACGCCGGCCGGGAACGGGCTGGATCCCGCGCCGCCGACGACCAGGAGCCTATCATGAACGCCGTTACCCAGAACCCCCGCGAAGAGTCGGCCGACCGCCGCTGGGCGCGATTCACGCCGATCGTGACCGGCGACGATTACGTCGAAAGTCTGCGCGGCCGCGACGTCACCGTGTATCTATTCGGCGAGAAGGTCGACAATTATGTCGATCATCCGATCATCCGTCCGTCGATCAATGCGCTCAAGCAGACCTACGACCTCGCCGTGGAGGACCCGGAGCTGGCCACCGCGCACAGCGACCTTATCGACGCACAGGTCAACCGCTTCCTGCACATCGTCGGCTCGCCCCAGGATCTGGTGATGAAGAACCGGATGCAGCGCCGCCTTGGCCAACTGACCGGCACCTGCTTCCAGCGCTGCGCCGGCCTCGACACCATCAGCGTGCTGCACTCGATCACCTACGATATCGATCAGAAGCACGGCACTAACTATCATCAGCGCTATCTCGAGTTCATGAAGAACGCCCAGCGCAACAACATCATCGTCGGCGCAGGCATGACCGACCCCAAGGGCGATCGGTCCAAGCGGCCGTCCGAGCAGGTCGATCCGGACCTGTTCATGCACGTCACCCGCCGCACGGAGCATGGCGTCTATGTGACGGGCGCAAAGGCGCACATGACCGGCGGTCTCAACAGCCACTGGATCGCGGTCATGCCGACCATGAACATGGGTCCCGATGACAAGGATTATGCGATCGTCGGCATGGTGCCGGGAGACGCGGCGGGCCTGACCTATATCTATGGGCGTCAGTCCTGCGACACGCGCGCGCTGGAAAAGGGCGAGATCGACAAGGGCAATGCCCGATTCGGCGGCCAGGAAGTGCTGGTCGTGTTCGAGGACGTGTTCATTCCCAACGAGCATGTCTTCATGGATGGCGAATATGAGTTCGCGCAGGAAATGGTGGCACGCTTCACCAGCTATCACCGTGCTTCCTATGTCTGCAAGACGGGCCTGGGCGACGTGATGGTGGGTGCGGCAGCAACGATAGCGGAATATAATGGCGCGGACGCGGCAAGCCACGTCAAGGACAAGCTGGTCGAAATGACCCATCTTAACGAGACGATCTATTCCTCCGCCATCGCTTCATCCCATGAGGCCAAGCAGCTGCCTTCGGGCATCTTCATGAACGATTCCATGCTCGCCAATGTCTGCAAGCACAACGTCACCCGCTTCCCCTACGAGATCAGCCGACTGGCGCAGGATCTCGCCGGTGGTCTCATGGTGACCCTGCCCAGCGAACAGGATTTCGACCATGAGATCGCCGGTCCGATGCTCAAGAAATATTTCCAGGGCCGCGCCAATGTGCCGGTCGAGCATCGCCAGCGCGTGCTTCGCCTGATCGAGAATATGACGCTCGGCCGCAATGCGGTGGGCTATCTGACCGAATCGCTTCATGGCGCGGGCAGCCCGCAGGCGCAGCGCATCCAGATTCTGCGCGGCATGGAGGTCGAGCGCAAGAAGGGCTATGCCGAGGATCTGGCCGGCGTCGGCCGCAATGAGGAACGTCAGGACTAAGAGGTCCGGCGCACGGGTTTACGGAGAGGATGGATATGAGCGCCATTGGCGAAACGCTCGTGGCGGGCGTCCGCCGGCTGCGGCCGGACGATCATTTCATGGTCCTCCTGGAAACCGACACCAATCCGATGCACATCGGCGCGCTGCTGCTGCTCGATGTGCCGGAAGGCATGGAAGATGTCGCCGGCCGCCTGCGCTCGCATCTGCGCGGCAG
>JBEVMZ010000001.1:0-6095 GCA_040508335.1 Sphingobium sp. | reverse complement strand
CGCCCGGCGAAGAAGGTGTGCTGGAACTGCGCGCGGCGCAGCTGATCGACCCTTCCGGCTGGCTGCGCTCGACGGACCGCGCGCGGATCGACGCGGACGGCTATTTGTGGATCACCGGACGCGCCGACGGCGTCATCATCCGCGGCGGCTTCAAGGTCAGCCCGGAAGAGGTCGTTCGCGCGCTGGAAGCGCATCCCGCCGTGCGGGAGGCCGTGGTGGTCGGCATCCCCGACGAGCGGCTGGGCCAGGTGCCGGCAGCCGCGATCATGCTGCGGCGGGGGGCCGACGCGCCGGACGCCGTCACCCTTTCGGATCATCTGCGCGGCACGCTCGCGCCCTATCAGATCCCCACACGCTATCGGATCGTCGATGATGTGCCCCGCACCGCGTCGATGAAACCCGTCCTGCCCGAAGTGTCGCGCATCCTGGCTGATGGAAAGGATTGACCATGGCCCTGCTCAAGATCGACCGCGACGGCGCCGTCGTAACCCTGACGCTGAACCGGCCCGAAAGCCTCAACGCGCTGGGGGCGGACGGGGACGGGCGCGAAATCGCCGAGGCCTGCGAGGCGATCAACGAAGATATCGGCGTGCGCTGCGTCATATTGACGGGGGCTGGCAAGGCGTTTTCGGCCGGCGGCGACGTCAAGGCGATGCGCGAACGGTCGGGTAATTTCGCCGGCGGCGGCGTCGACCTGCGCAACCAGTATCGCGGCAACATCCATCGCATCGCGCGCGCATTGCACGGGCTAGACGTGCCGCTGATCGCCGCGATCAACGGTCCGGCCATCGGCCTTGGCTGCGACATCAGCTGCTTCGCGGACATCCGTATCGCGTCGGATCGCGCAAGATTCGGCGTGACCTTCCTGAAGCTCGGCCTTATTCCCGGCGACGGTGGGTCCTGGCTGCTGCCCCGCGTCATCGGCCACAGCCGCGCCGCCGAATTATTCTTCACCGGGGACCTGATCGACGCGAGCACCGCCGCCGAATGGGGGCTGGTCAGCCGGGTCGTCCCGGCCGAGGCGCTGATCGCTGAGGCCCGCACTCTGGCCGCCCGTATCGCCGCGATGCCGCCCCATGCGCTGCGCCTTACCAAGCGCCTGATGCGGCAGGGCCAGTCGATCAGCTATGACGCGGCGCTTGAGCTGGCCGCTTCGACCCAGCCGCTGCTGCACCTGACGGACGACCATATCGAGGGGCTCGACGCGCTGCTCGAGAAACGTGCGCCGGACTTCAAGGGCCGATGAGCGAGGCGCCGGGCTGGTTCACCCGCGCGATCGCGGAGGAGCCCGAAGATATCGCGATCAGCGTGGCCGGCGCGATGCTCGAAGCGCTGCGCTGGGGAGAGACGGGGCGGCGCGGCCTGCTGATGCTGCACGGCAACGGCGCCCATGCGCATTGGTGGCGGCCTTTCGCCCCGTTTTTCACGCCGCAATGGCGGGTCGGCGCCTTTTCCTGGTCCGGCATGGGCGGGTCTGACCGCCGCGCCCGCTATGATTTCGCGATCCATACCCGCGAGGTGTTGGAGGGAACCGAGGCGCTCGGCCTGTTCGATGGTGGCGAAAAGCCGTGGATCGTGGCGCACAGCTTCGGCGCGATCCCCGCGCTGTTCGCGGTCGCGGGAGAGCAGGGTGCGCGGTTCGGCGGTCTCATCATCGTCGATTCGGGCTATCGGCCCAAGCCCTTGGTCGATCCGTTCGAGGGGCGCGAAACCTGGTCGAACCCGGGCTATGCGACGCGCGCCGAGGGCGCTGCGCGCTTCAAGCTTCGGCCCGAGCAGTTATGCTCCAACCCCTGGATGCTGGACTTCATCGCCAAGCGGTCGCTCAGCCTGAGAGCAGACGGACGCTGGCACTGGTCGTTCGATCCCGCTGCCGATCCGATGCGCGGCCTTGCCGATGACGCTGAGGTAATGGCCGCCGTAGCGGGTTCGCGATGCCCGATAGCCTATGTCTATGGCGACAGTTCGGTGCTGATGACGCCGGAAATGGTGGCGCTCAATCGCAAGGTCGCGTCAGCAGGCACGCCGCTGGTCGAGATACCGGGCGCGGCGCACCACCTGATGCTGGATCAGCCAGTCGCCTTCATCGCGGCTCTGCGCGCGCTGTTGCCGCCCCAGGGCTAGGACGCCACCCGGCCATGAGCCGACATGCGGGGACTCCGATTCGATCCGACGTATCGTCATCGCTATAGTTTTGCGCTGGCAAAACTGCGTTCGCAGTGAGCCTTTATCCTGCCTCATCGGCTAAATAGACCCCTATTTGAACAAGGTCGATCTGACTGAGGGTTGGACGCCCGAGGGGCACAATTTCGGGCTATTGCCTTGTCTACAGGTCTAAGCCACGGAATATGCTCAATAATAATTGATTACGGCAGTCGTAAGGTCGCGAATCTTACTTCCGTCCAGGCTAGATTGGAGCAACCGTCAGAGGAGGCTGACCGCAATTTTCGTTCGATATCCTAAGCTTTGCTACGATCAGCACAAAAAAGGTTCCTAATAGATTGCATTATGGAGTCGGCCCGGTACTATAGTTGCAAGGCGACGAAGTTCGCCAGTCAGTGGGAGGATGAACCAATGCCCTACATGGAGCCTATGATGTCGCGCGCCGTCCGGATGCTGACGGTGACGTCGGTGCTGGCGCTGAGCTGTGCCGCGACGGCGGGCGCGCAGACGGCGCCGCAATCTGAGAGCCGGGGGCTGGAAGATATCGTCGTGACCGCACGCAAGATTGCGGAAAATCTTCAGGACGTGCCGGTCGCCGTCACCGTGCTCACGGCAAACGACCTTGAAAAGCGCAATGTCGTGCGTTTCCAGGATATCGCCGCTTTTACGCCCGGCCTCTACATGCGCGCAGCGTCGAACACGCCCGCAGGCATCACGCTTGGCCTGCGCGGTCAGTTCCAAAACGACGTGCTGGCCACACTCGATCCGTCGGCCGGCACCTATGTCGACGGCGTCTATTGGGCGCGCGCCTACGGGCTCAACGCCAATATGCTCGACGTCAGTTCGATCCAGGTGCTCAAGGGCCCGCAAGGCACGCTGTTCGGCCGCAACACGACCGGCGGCGCGATCCTTATCAACAGTAATGATCCGGAACTGGGCGAATTCAGCGGCAAATTGTCGGCGAGTTACGGCCGTTTCAACGAGTTCGAGCCCACGCTGGTGGTCAACGTGCCGGTTGGCGACCGGATCGCCATCCGCCTTGCCGGCAAGCGCTTCAGCCGCGACGGCTATACCACCAACAGCGTTCCGGCGAGCGCGGCATCGGCCGTGACCTCGGTTACCGACGCGGTGGCCCGGCCACCCGTGCGCGGTAACCTCAACGGCCTGAAACTCGACAACCGGGATCGCTGGCAGGGCCGCGTCAAGGTGCTGGCGCAGGCGACCGACAATCTTCAGCTGCTTTTCTCCGGCGAATATTTCAAGATGGACGAAAACGCGCCGGCGCGGACCATTGTCTATGCGACGAGTGCCTATGCCGGCGCTAATTCCACCTACAATACGGCGTCGAGCGGAGCGACCTTCGTGGGCCTGCTCAGCGGCGCCACGCCGGCCACGGCGACAGCGACGGGCCTGGGCCTGTTGAATGCGGAAATCGCCCGGCTGGCGCGGGACCCTTCGCTCACGGCCAACAATGAAATCCCCTATGCCTTTGCCGAAACGCAGACCTATAATTTTACTGCGTCGCTCGACACCGACTGGGGCCAGGCCAAGCTCATCACCAGCTATCGCAAGGTAAAGTCCAATGCCGGCTTCGACCTAGACGGTTCGGCCTATGCGATCCATTTTACCGAGAGCCAGCAGGCGCTGAAGCAAAAATCGGCCGAACTGCAGTTCACCGGCAAAGCCCTTAACGACAGCGTCGATTTCGTCGTCGGCGCCTTCGTGTTCAATGAGTCGGGCTTTGATCAGTCGATTTCCATCACCGTCCCCACGATCAACCCGGTCACGTCGCATTTCTACGGCATCATCGATACCGACAGCATCGGCACCTATGGCCAAGCTACTTGGCACATTACCGACAAATTCGCCTTCACCGGCGGCGTGCGCTATTCGGCCGACAAGAAGAAGCTTGAGACGCGCAACAATAATTTCAATCGCAACAACGGCCTCACCACCTGTGCGGTGATCCCCCGTCCCGCTTTCGCGGTAGGGGAAGTGGTCGGCGCGGCGCAATGCGCCTATCGACGCAGCGACGATTTCGATGGCTGGTCCTATACCGCAGGGCTCGATTACAAGCCGACCGAGGATATCCTGCTTTATATCAAAACCTCCAAGGGCTTCCGCTCGGGCGGACAAAATCTGCGCGCGCCCAGCACCGCGGCCTTCCTCCCCTTCGAACCCGAAGTCGCCTACGCCTACGAACTGGGCTTCAAGGGCGAGTTTTTCGACCGCCGGCTGCGCGTCAATCTCGCGGCCTATCATACGGACGTGAACGACATCCAGCGCTCGACCCTGATCGCGACGCCCCCGGTGCCGCCTGCGACCGTACCGGGCAGCGCGACCCTGCTCGGTAATGCAGGCAAGGTCCGCATCCGGGGGGCGGAGGCTGAAATTACGGCCCGTCTGTTCGAAGGCTTCACGGTCCAATTCTCCGGCGCGCTCGTCGATCCGAAATATATCCGTTATTCGGACTTGACCGGGGACCGCTCGTTCGAACGGTTCAATGGCGTCGCCAAGCAGCAATTCTCGATCGGCGCCGATTATGCCCTGCCGCTGTCGGACGACATGGAAGTCAATCTGCACGCCGATTATGACTGGCGCGGCAAGGCGCCGCTCGACAATTATTTCTACACGCCAAATCCCAATAATGCCGCCATCGTCGCAGCGACCACGAGCCCGGCCTTCGGCATGATCAATGCCCGTGCTGCCGTCCGGTTTGCGGAGCGTTTCGAGATCGGCATTTTCGGGCGCAACCTGACCAATGAGCGGCCCTTCGTCCAGAACCAGATCGTGGCCCCGATCGGCTATATTTCGGCCACGCGGCAGGAACCGCGCACCTATGGCCTGACCGGGTCCGTGTCCTTCTAGGAAAGGGGTTGCCGCGCGCTACGCCTCAATAAGGGCAAGCGCGCGGTCGAGATATATGCGGCCAAGGCGGAAGAGGGCGTACCCACGACGTCGGGCGTTTCGTGCCACAGCCTGCTTCACGCCACTCGCCTCTCATGGCCGCCCCAATATCGATCGCGGATCAACCTTTTATAGAGTTTGCCGGTGTCGTGACGCGGCAGCGCGGGATCGAAGTCGACCGAACGCGGACATTTGATCGCGGACAGGTGGGCGCGGCAATGGGCTATCAATTCGGCGGCGAATTCCGGCGTGGCGTCGGCCCAGTCCACCGGCTGCACCACCGCCTTGACCGCTTCGCCCATGTCAGGGTCCGGCACGCCGATGACGGCTACGTCGGCTACGCGCGGATGGCTGGCGAGCAGATTTTCCGTCTCCTGCGGATAGATGTTCACGCCGCCCGATATGATCATGAAACTCTTGCGATCGGTCAGGAACAGATAGCCGTCCGCGTCGAGATATCCGACATCGCCGAGCGTCGACCAGGCCGCGTGGCGGGGATGGCGCGCATCCTTGGTCTTATCGGGGTCGTTGAGATATTGGAAATCCAGCCCGCCCTCGAAATAGACCAGACCCGGTTCGCCCACCGGCAGCTCCGCCCCGTCTTCGCCGCAAATATGGATCGTCCCCCAATTGGCGCGACCGACCGATCCGGGCTTTTCGAGCCATTCCTGCGGCGTGATGAAGGTCGATCCATTGCCTTCGGACCCACCATAATATTCGTAGATGATGGGACCAAGCCATTCGATCATCCGCCGCTTGACCTCCACCGGGCAGGGGGCGGCGGCGTGGACCACCATCTTCAGCGATGAAACATCATGGCCAAGCCGTATCTCGTCGGGCAGGCGCAGCAGCCGCAGGAACATCGTCGGCACCATCTGGGTGAAGGCGACGCGATAGCGCTCGATCGCTGCCAGCGCCGCTTCGGGATCGAATTTGCGCAGCACCACGACCGTGCCGCCGAGCCGCTGGGTAGAGACGGCATAGACGATCGGGGCGGTGTGATAGAGCGGGGCGGGGGAGAGGAT
>JBEVMZ010000256.1:0-5019 GCA_040508335.1 Sphingobium sp. | reverse complement strand
CGAGCGCTTCGCCGATGCGGTCGGCGACGGCGTCGAACTTGGCGGCGAGCGGGCTGCGGCCCATGAAGTCGAGCATCCAGCCATGGACGCGGTCGAGGCTGGCATAGCCGCCGGTCGAGAAGGCGCGCAGCAGGTTCAATGTGGCGGCGCTCTGGTTATAGGCGCGCACCATGCGTTCGGGGTCAGGCTCCCGCGCGGTGGCTTCGAAGGCGATGTCGTTGACATTGTCGCCGCGATAGCTGGGCAGTTCGATGCCATCGATGGTTTCGGTGCCGGCCGAGCGGGGCTTGGCGAACTGGCCGGCCATGCGGCCGACCTTGACCACGGGCAGCTTGCTGGCGAAGGTCAGGACCACCGCCATCTGGAGCAGCACGCGGAAGGTGTCGCGGATATTGTCCGGGTGGAATTCGGCGAAGCTTTCGGCGCAGTCGCCGCCCTGGAGCAGGAAGGCGTCGCCCGAGACGGCGCGCGCGAGTTCGGCCTTGAGGCTGCGCGCTTCGCCGGCAAAGACGAGCGGGGGGAAGCGGCCGAGCTGCGTCTCTACGCGGGCGAGCGCCTGCGCATCGTTATAGACGGGCATCTGAATGCCCTCATGGTTGCGCCAGCTGTCCGGCGTCCACTTCGCGGCCACGGGCTTCACTCCTTCATCCTTGGGTTTAGCGTCTGCAAATAGGGGCTGGCCCTACGCCGATGCAAGGGGCGGCGCAAGGCTTACGGGGCGGCGGTGGGGAGGCGCCAGTCCCAGCCCAAGGGGTCGCCGTCCATCACCTCTACCCCCTCGCCCGCGAGCGTGTCGCGGATCGCGTCGGAGCGGGCGAAGTCCTTTGCCGCGCGGGCTTCGCGGCGGAGGGTGAGCTGGGCTTCGATCTCGTCCGGGGTGAGGCGCGCGCTTTTGGGGGCTAGGCGGAGGTCGTGGCGGGTGAGGCTGAGCAGATTGAGGCCGAGCAGCTGGTCGAAGGCGGCGATGAGGCAGAGTTTCTCGTCGACCGGGACTTTTTTGAGGGCGATGGCTTCCTCGAGCAGCGGGAGGGCGCGCGGGGTCATGAGGTCGTCGGCGATGGCGGCGTCGAACTGTTCGAGCAGGGGCGCGAGCTTGGGGTGGAGGTTGGCGCGCAGGAAGTCGAGGCGGGGGGACTGCCAGGTGACACCCTCGGCGCGGGCCTTGAGGGCTTCGACGCCCATGACCAGGCGCTTGAGGCGGGTGAGCGCGGCGGCGATGCCTTCGGCGGAGAATTCAAGCTCGCTGCGGTAGTGGGCGCCAAGGCACAGCAGGCGGTAGGCGAGCGGGTGGATGCCCGCGTCGATCAGCGAGAAGAGCGTGGTGAAGCCGCCCTTGGACTTGGACATCTTCCCCTGGCGATCCACGAGGAAGTTGTTGTGCATCCACCAGCGCGCGCCGGTGAAGCCTGCGGTGGCGGCGTCGGGGGGCGTGGCGCAGCAGGCGTGGAAGGCCTGATTCTGGGCAATCTCGTTGGGGTGGTGGATCTCGCGATGGTCGATGCCGCCGGTGTGGATGTCGAACGGGTGGCCGAGGCGGGCCTGGCTCATGACCGAGCATTCGAGATGCCAGCCGGGGGCGCCTTTGCCCCAGGGGCTGTCCCATTCCATCTGGCGTTGCTCGCCGGGCGGGGACTTGCGCCAGATCGCGAAGTCGGACGGGTTGCGCTTGCCGGCGACGGGGTCGATGCGGGCGTGGGCGGCGTCGTCGCGGCCGCCGGCGAGTGCGCCATAGTCGGGGACGGTGCTGCTGTCGAAATAGAGGCCGCTGTCGAGCTCGTAGCAGTGGGCGGGGGCGATCTTGGCCGCGAAGTCGATCATCTGCGGGACATAGTCGGTCGCGACCGTCCATTCGCTGGGGTCGAGGATGTTGAGGGCGGCGATGTTGGATTTGAAGGCTTGCGTATAATGGGCGGCGATGTCCCAGATGCTCTTGGCGCTGGCGCGGGCGGCGGCCTCCATCTTGTCGTCGCCGGCGTCCGCGTCGCTGGTGAGGTGGCCGACATCGGTGATGTTGATGATGTGGGTGACGTCCATCCCCTGCCAAAGCAGCGCGCGGCGCAGCGTGTCGGTGAAGACATAGGCGCGCAGGTTTCCGAGATGGGCGTAGTTGTAGACGGTCGGGCCGCAGCTATAGACGCGCGCGTGGCCCGGCTCGATCGGCGCGAACGGCTCGATCGTGCGGGTGAGGCTGTTGAAGAGGCGCATGGTGCTGGGCGTGGCGTCGGACATGCAAGGCTATGTGTCGCGGGACGCGGGTGGGGTCAACCGATCAGCTTCGCTTCTTGGTGATGGTCGCGGTGAAGTCCGGGTCCTTCTTGGCCACCCAATCGACGAACTTGCGCACGTTGGGATTGTCGAGCAGGCCCGACGCATCCATCCCGTGGCGTTGCAGTTCGGAATTGGTGAAATTCGCGATCACCGTCTGTTGGCAGATGCCGTGCATCGGCACGACGTCGCGCCCGCCGCGGCTCTTGGGGATCGGGTGGTGCCAGACGATGGTCGTGCCGGTCGGCCGGCCGCACAGCCAGCAGGGCACGGGGGCCTGGGGCACCTCCTCTTCCTGCGGGAGATGGTCATAGGGGTCGTGTTTCGAACGCTTTCGGGCCATGGGACGCTGTAACCGGCTGATCGCCGTTCCGCTATAGCGATGCGGCCGGCGGCGTCTTATGGGGCGGAGCAGCGGGCCGATAGCGCGAATGGGAAGCAGCGATGACGGATATGGCGAAACCATGGGACGCGCAGCAGGTTCGGCTGTGGCTCGAACGCCGGATCGCGGCTGCGCGGCTGGATCAGGCCGCGGCGGACCGGCGCGGTTACGAGGCGCGGGACGATTATGACAAGGCCGCAGCCGAGGAATGGGCTTGCCGGGCGCTCGGCCAAGGCGACCATGCGCAGGAACAGGCCGCGTTCGCCCGGCGGGTGAAGGACCTCATCGGGCAGGAGGATTATGCGGCGACGAGCATCCATGACGATGTGCGTTTCGAGCGGCATGTGCGCAGCCATTTGAGGAAAGTGGCGAAGATGACCAAGGCGAACGAGGGATTCGGGAAGACCCTGCACTTTCAGTGAAAGGATGAAGCGTCGGCAGTGAAGGGGTGAAGTGCCGGAATCTCCATGCTAGGGCGATGCCATGTCCAATATTCGCAGCCATGGCGGCACGGTCGAGGTCGACGGCGCCAAATATCATTGGGAATTGTTGAGCGAGCCACGGCTGTCCTCCGGCGATGGCTGGATAGGCATGACCGTGTCCCTGCGTCAGCACGACATGCCGCGCGAGGCGGTGCTGGAATTCCCCACGCCCAAGCGGGTGATGCGAGGATTGCCCAAAGGGCGGTCCCACATCAACGACACCATCGCCGCAAGGGGCGTGCGGTCGGCTTTGCTGGCGGGTTGGGACCCGACGTCGCGGGGCAAGACGATGCATTTCACCGTGGACGCCAATGGCGACTAGGCGGCAGGCCACGCCCTAGGGACGGGCGCGGTCGTTGCATTGCCATGGCCTAAGCGGCTGGACGAGCAACCGGGCGATCGGCGGTTCGTGATCGCCGCGCTCGACCCGCCCCCGAATGTAACAAAACATTGCCCTCACGCCCCACCCCTGCCCGCACCCCTTGCGTCTGCGCGCGGGGCTGCCAATATCATTCCTGCGGGCCGGGCCCCTCTGACGATTGGCGAAAGCCGGTCGTGATGTCGGACCGCATCGGGTGTGCTCGGTGCGGATTTGGGAAGGTTTTCCTCCCCCTTAAATCCAACCGAAGCCGTAGCGGGCCACTCGAACCAGTTTCGGGCCGAGCGCCATGTGTTTTCTGGCCGGCCGTCACATTTGGATGGAGTGCAACGCAAAGTGGACAACAACCTACGCATGCCGGGCTATGGCGCCAGCCGGTCGGTCGATACCGATGCCGGGCTGCGCGCGCATATGCTGGGCGTTTTCCGCAATATGGGGATCGGGCTGGTCATCACCGGCCTCGTCGCCTTCTTCGTCGCCAACACGCCGGTGCTGGCCGCCGCCATTTTCGGCACGCCGCTGAAGTGGGTGGCGATCTTTGCGCCGCTGGCGTTCGTGTTCTTCTTCAGCTTCCGCATCGAGAAGATGTCGACCGCGACCGCGCGCATGGCCTTCTGGGCGTTCTCGGCCGTCATGGGCGTGTCGCTCGCCAGCGTGTTCCTGGTGTTCACCGGGGCGAGCATCGCGCAGGCCTTTTTCTCGGCCGCGATCATGTTCCTCGCCATGGCGCTATGGGGCTATACGACCAAGCGCGACCTGACGAAGGTCGGCAGCTTCCTGATCATGGGCCTGATCGGCATCTTGGTGGCGAGCGTCATCAACATCTTCGTCGGATCGTCGGCGTTGCAGATGGTCGTTTCGATCCTTGGCGTGGTGATCTTCACGGGCCTTACCGCCTGGGACACGCAGCGCATCAAGTCGGAATATTTCGCCTATGCCGGCCATGAGATGGCGGCGAAGATGCAGGTGATGGGCGCGCTGTCGCTGTACCTCAACTTCGTCAACCTGTTCCAGATGCTGCTCGCCCTCACCGGCGAGCGGGAGTAAGCGGCTTGCGCGACGCAGCAGCGGTGTCGGCGATGCTCTGCCCGGTCTGTCATGTGGGACTCCAGATGACGGACCGGCAGGGGGTGGAAGTCGATTATTGCCCGCAGTGCCGGGGCGTGTGGCTCGACCGGGGTGAACTGGACAAGATCATCGACCGGTCGGGTGCGAACGGGGCGCCGGCCCCGGCGGCGGCCCGACCAAGCTATCGCCCCGACCGGAGCGATGGCGACGATGGCCGATATTATCAGAAGAAGCGCAAGAAGAGCTTTCTGGAAGAGCTGTTCGATTGAGCGGGCGGGAGGGGCGGAAACTGCGCCTCCCCACTCCTATTGGCCATGCATCGTTTGGCCGGTGCAGGATCGATATCGAAGCTTGATGAAGCCTGATCCGGACCACCGACCGGGTCGGGCTTTCGTCGTTTCTGGGGGCCTTGTCCGAAATGGGGGCGACTTTGGCGCGGGATG
>JBEVMZ010000242.1:0-3261 GCA_040508335.1 Sphingobium sp. | reverse complement strand
CTTTGCCCGCGTGCCGGTACTTCATGCGCCAGGATTTCGCACCCTTGGTCGTGACGTAGAGATAGAGCCCGCCAGAATCGGCCAGCTTGTAATCGCGCTCGCGCGGCTTGGCGTTTTTCGCCTCAACAACGGTCAGCGCCACGATGCCCCCACTTCCAGAATGGATGCCCCCTCGCATGCCCCCGGCTAAGCCTTGATGCAGTGAGAAGACCTGAGAACATATGTAGCACGACGTTTCTCGCCGGATCAATAAAATCAGGCTTTGTGAGAACGTATGGAACGAATGATGAGGAAAATTGGTGGGCCCGGCAGGACTCGAACCCGCAACCTAGCCGTTATGAGCGGCCAGCTCTAACCATTGAGCTACAGGCCCCACCTGCGCGCCGGGATAGGCAGCATCACGCCGCTTGACAAGCCTCCCCGCGCGTAGGGACCGCAGCCAGCACATCGTCCAGCGTCGCGGCGACAACGCCTCGCCGCGCGAGATGCGCCAGCACCGCGTCCCACCAGCGATAGAAGGCCGTGAGATCCGCCGCGCTGCGCACATAGGGCGTATGGCCGATGCCCAGCGTCGGCGAATGAAAACTGAAATTGAGCACCCGCACCCCTTCGGCCAGCAGCGCGTCGATCGCCGCCACCGCTTCGTCCGCCGGCACGTCTTCGGGCGTCAGCGGCACGCGGCTCAGCATCCCCGTGCGCGACAAAGCCCCGGCCACCGGCCCCATCGGTTGCGTCGCGCGATACAGTCGCTCGCCCCCACGGCGCAGCAAACCGACAAAAGCGGTCGACAATGGCAACTCGACCAGACTCCGCGCCGGCCCTGCCCAATAGGGATTGAGCGGCAGGCCCGTAAAATCGGGGCCATGCTGCGCCCGATAGTCGAAGCGGCTGCGCACCGAACTGTCGATCCGAAAGCCTGCTTCCTCCAGCAGCCGCGCGCTGTTGGCCCCCACACCATAGCGCCCGGCGCGGTAGACGATCGGCCGCTTGCCCAGGCGTTCCGCGATCCGCGCGCATAATCGCTCGAGCTTCTCCCGCTCCAGGTTTTCCGGCAGCGATCCGGCATAGCTGTTGGCGGCGTTCACTTCCTCGACATGCGGCGGATTGACCCAGGGGTGAAGATGCGCGCCGACATCGGCCGCGCCGTCGCTCACCCACTGACCCATCATCGCGGCCGCCGCATCGTCGTCGATCACGGGATAGTCGGTCACGTAGATGGGCTTGACCCCGGCGGCGGCAAAAAAAGCCTGGCCCCGCGCCATGCCGCCCAGCGCGCTCACGCCGTGGCCGGTGCGCGAAAAGGGCGCGTCCCAGTCGAACTCTTCCTCGGTATCGACGAACAGCGTGAAGCGCGTGCCGAAAGCCGGATCGAGCAATATCCTGTCGGCGGGCAGCGGTGCGCGCAGCAGGCTGCCATCATGGGGGAGGGCGGTCATGCGCCCCCCTTTAGCAGCATATGGTTGCGATTAGCTTGCCGTGCCTCACGGCTGGATCGCCGCATCCCGCGCTTGCGCCGCCAGGGGGATCGATAAAAGGAACTGCCCCTCCGTCACCGAAAGCGCGCCGCCGCAGCCCGCCGCCAGACTGCGGATCAGCCGCAGCGAAAAGCCCAGGCCCAGCAGCGGCCCGTCCGGTCCTTCACCCTCGGGCGTATAGCCCGGATCGAGCAATTGTTCCTCGCCCATGCCGACCAGCGGCGAAGGCCGGTCGACCGCCAGCACGATGCGCCCGTCGTCGCCCGCGCGCTCCGCCGCGACATGCCCGGTCAGCGTCTCGTCCTCCCGCGCGACCGACAGCAGCGTGCGCAGCAGATGCTGCACCATCCGCTCCGCGCGCGCAGGGTCGATGTGCAGCGTCGGCAGATCGGGCGCAACGGCGATGTCGATGCGCCGGCCGGGAAAGGCCGCCGGCTCTTCGAACCGCGCGCATATCTGTGTGACCAACAGCGCCGGGTCGAGCGTCTCGCACGCGCCGCCTTCATTCTCGCCGCGCGCGATCCGCGCCGTCAGGTCGAGATCGTCGAACGCGATCAGCAATTGCCTCGCGTCTAGCACGATCTGCGCCGCCATGTCGCGATATTCCGCCGACGCGGGGCCGAACAGTTGCTGCTCTATAATCTCGCCGAAACCCAGGATCGCATTAAGCGGCGTGCGCAGTTCATGCACCAATTGCCGCAGCGAATCCGCCGACAAACCACCGATCCCGCCGGCGGGCGCGTGCGGGGTCGCGACCTCGTGCAGATAGGGGCGGCGCGCCTGCCCGCGATATCCCTGGAACCGCCCTGTGCGCGGATCGAAAAAAGGCGCGGCGGTGACGCGCCACTCGCCCGCCATGATCCCGCCCGTCAGCGTATAGCGACCATTCTGGAAACCGCTCCGCCGGGCGAAAGCGCCCGCGACATGCCCGTCCGGGCCGCTCCCCCCGTCAAGCGCCGTCTCGCCCAGCAGCAGGCCGATCAGCGCGGGGCGCGGACCCTGATCTACCCAGATGATCGCGCCTGCCGCATCGGTTTCGAACGCAAAAGCGCGCACCGCGTCCTGCGCGACATCGTCCGCCACGTCGAGGGCCTGGTCGGCGGGCCGGCGCGTCGCGGTAAACTGCGCGATTCGATCGACCAGCGCGCGGATTTGGTCGGGACCGCCGACCGGCGCGGACAGCATAGAAGGCGGCGCGGAAGGCGACGCGCTTTCCGACTTGTCCGCCACGCTGTCGGGCGGTGGCACGTCCGGCACCGCCAGGTCGGGCGTCAGCACCATCGCCTCGCCCGTCATCTGCGCCGCATCCCCCTGCGCCGTCAGGACGAGGTCGATATGTCCGAACGCTTCCAGTCCCTGCGCGACCGTTGCCCCCAAATCCCTGCGTCCGCGCAGGACGCCCCGCATCGTCGGCGTCAAGCGCGGCAGCAACTCGACCCATTGCGCATCGGACAAGCGCGCGCGCGCCGTCGCCGCGACCGCGATGGCGGCGCGATCCTGCGCAAAAAATTCGACCAGCATCGCCGAACGCAGGCGGCTGCCCAGCTCGACCACGGTCGCAATCCGCTGTCGCTCGGAAAGCTGCGGCCGCAGGCTTTCGAGCCGCGCGCCCAGCGCCTCGCGCTCGGCGGCGGGCAGGGGAGGGCGGTCGTGCCGGTCATGCTGGGCGAGCAGGTCGACGCATTGCCGCCACAAGGTCACCGCGCTCAATTCGCCGTGGGGCTGTGCCGCCAGTACCGTCTGAACGAGATCGTTGAAACGCAACCCGAAAAGCCCCTTAAATCCA
>JBEVMZ010000224.1:0-4550 GCA_040508335.1 Sphingobium sp. | reverse complement strand
GATCCGCGGTCTCACTCATGAGTGGTCCTTCTTGACTGATATCGTTGAGGGTTATGAATAGCCGTTCAGGCAAGCCCTAGTGCCAAGCCCCGATAGAGGCAAGAGGCAAGGGAGGGAAGCCGGTTCGTTGGCGAAATGCGAAGATCGACGGCGGCAGCGCTCCTTCGCACGATCGACCTCACCTTAACACGCCTTTAGCTTCCCTTTGCTATGTGCGCATGATGATCGATCGATACAAGTCCCGGTCCTGCCCCGCCGACAACGGCAGCGACGACGTTGCCTGGATGGTGCTCGCGACGACATTGTCGATCACCCTTTTGTTGCAGGTGCAGGATCCGTTCACGATTGCCCTGCCGAGCCTGATCAAGCCGGCGGCGGCCTGCCTGGTTCTGGGCGGATTGGGATGGTTCTACAGCCATAGGCGGCCGGCGTCCGATATTGCCGCGATGCTGAACGGGTTGCTCCTGATGACGCTGTTCAGCGCGGTCGGCGCTATGCTTTCTTACATGCTCGCAGCCAGAGGCGGCGCATTTTGGGACGCGCAGTTCGCGAGCTGGGACGCGACGCTCAACTTGGACTGGAGGCGCTGGCTTGCGCTGGTCGACCGCCATCCGTGGGCGTCGGTGAGCCTCAACATCGCCTATCGCACCCTGATCCCGCAAATGGTCCTGCTGATCCTGACGCTTGGCTTGTGCCGGCGACAAAAGGCCCTGCGCATCGCGATATTGGCGGCCATGATTGCAGGCCTGACTATCATCCTGCTATCCAGCTGGATGCCGGCGCTGGGCGCCTATGTCCATTATGGCGTCGTGTCGGGAGACCATCCCGGCCTGAGCCCCGCCGCCGCGCTCGTGCATATGCCCAACGTCGCCGGCCTGCGCGAGGGTACGATGCGCCTGCTGTCGCTCGACCGGCTGGAGGGCATCATCACCTTCCCCAGCTATCACGGCGCGTTGGCGGTCATCTTCTGCTGGGGATTCGCCCAGGCCCCGATTCCCGCCATCCGGGTCGCGGGCATGAGCGTTTCCATGCTGACGCTGATCGCCACGCCGATCGACGGGGGCCATTATTTTTCCGACGTCGTCGCCGACGCGCTGGTCGCTCTGTCCAGCATCCCGATCGCTGCGCGGGGCGTGCATTTTCGCCTGCCGGTGCGCTGGGAAGCGGAAGCCGCCATGGGGCACCCGCTTCCCAGCTGAGCGTCAGATCATCGCCATGCCGCCGTTGACGTGCAGCGTCTGGCCCGTGACATAGCCCGCTTCACGGGATGAGAGATAGACGACCGCCGCGCCGATATCCGCGCCTTCACCCAGGTCGCCTGCGGGAATTTTGGTGAGGATCGCGCCCTTTTGCGTATCGTTCAGCGCATCGGTCATCGCCGAACGGATGAAGCCGGGCGCGACGCAGTTGACGGTGATGCCGCGGCTGGCCAGCTCCTGCCCCAAGCTCTTGGACATGCCGATGATCCCGGCCTTGGACGCGGCGTAATTTGCTTGGCCGGGATTGCCGGTGACGCCGACGACCGAGGTGATCGAGACGATGCGGCCGAAGCGCGCCTTCATCATCGGCTTGGCCGCCGCGCGCATGAGGCGAAAGGCGGCTTCGAGATTGACCGAGATGACGTCGCGCCACTCGTCATCCTTCATGCGCAGGATAAGGTTGTCGCGGGTGATGCCGGCATTGTTGACGAGGATGTCGAGTTTCCCGCCCAATGCCTCCACAGCCTGGGGCACCAGCGCGTCGACGGCCTGGGCGTCGGACAGGTTGCAGACGAGGGGCTTGTGGTCGCCGCCAAGTTCGGTCGCGAAGGCGGCGAGCTTTTCGGCATTGCTGCCCGACAGCGCCAGCGTGGCGCCGCGCGCGGCGAGGGATTTGGCGATGGCGGACCCGATGCCGCCCGAAGCGCCGGTGACGAGAGCCGTCATGCCAGTGAGGTCGAACATGTCTTACTCCATTATATTGTCGTTTGCGCGGACGCTTTAGAAGGACGCCAGCGCCGCTTCGATATCGTCCATGGTGACGACGCTGCGCACGGTCGCGTCGGGGGCGATGCGCTTGACCATGGGGCCGACGACCTTGCCGCCGATCTCGACGAAGTCGGTGACGCCTGCATCCCACATGGCGGCAACGGATTCGCGCCAGCGCACCCGGCCCGTCACCTGCTCGACCAGACGCGCCACGATATCGGCGGGGTCCGCGATCGGGGCGGCGAGGAAGTTGGCGTAGACGGGGAGCAGCGGCGCGGTGATCGTCGCCTTGCCCAAGGCTTCGGCCATCGCGTCGGCGGCGGGCTGCATCAACGGGCAGTGGAAGGGCGCGGAGACGGGTAGGAGAACGCCGCGCTTGATGCCATGATCCTTGACCATCGCGATGGCGCGCTCGACCGCGCCGCGGTGGCCGGAGATGACGACCTGGGTCGGATCATTATCGTTGGCGACGGTGCAGACCTCGCCCTGCGCCGCGGCGTCGGCCAGAGCCTGCGCCTTTTCGATGTCGGCGCCGAGCAATGCGGCCATCGCCCCCTCGCCCACCGGCACGGCGGCCTGCATCGCCTGTCCGCGCCGCTTCAGCAGCCGCGCGGTGGTGGTGATGTCGAACGCCTGGGCCGCGCACAGCGCGCTATATTCGCCAAGGCTGTGACCGGCGACATAATCGCCCTTCTCGGCGAGCGAGAAACCGCCCTCGCGCTCCATCACCCGCAGGGTTGCGATGGCGTTGGCCATGATCGCGGGCTGGGCATTTTCGGTGAGGGTCAGGTCGCTGTCCGGCCCTTCCACCATGATGCGGAACAAATTTTGCGACAGAGCGTCATCGACTTCCTGGAACAGTTCTCGGGCCGACGGGCTCGCGTCGGCTAGCGCCTTGCCCATGCCGACCGACTGGCTGCCCTGTCCCGGAAAAAGAAATGCCCTCATCGATCATCCTCTCAGGCCGGCGTCGAAAATGCCGGTATGCTCAAAGATATTACACTTTACGACAACAAAGCCATTGAGACGGGTGCGCCATTGCGGCAGCACGAAGCCCGACAGCCCTGCCCAGCGGCCTTAACGATGACGGAGCGACAGGAAAAGGTGCGATATCGCTTCAGTTCGATCGGAACGGCGGGCCTTGCCCTGCCCGTACTCTTGTCCGCCTGCGCGGTGGGGCCGAATTATCGCGCTCCGCCAGCCACGACGCTCGGCGTCCCGGCGACCTATGATAGGCAGCCAGGCGGCGAAGTGCGCGACGCCGACCTTGCGATGTGGTGGGGACGGCTGAACGATCCGACGCTGACCGCGCTGGTCGAGCAGGCGGTCGCCGCCAATCTCGATATCGTCCAGGCGCAGGCACGGCTTCGTCAGGCGCGGGAGTCGCTCGTGCAGACGAACGCAGCCTTTGCGCCGCAGATCAGCGCGTCGGGACGCGGGGGGCGCGTCTATAACAGCGCAGGCGGCGGCACGCGGGTCGATGAAAACGGCAATATCATCAGCACGGGCGCGAGCCGGTGGAGCAGCACCTATTCGGGCAGCGCGAACGCCAGTTGGCAGGCGGACCTGTTCGGCGAGCTGTCGCGGTCGAGCGAGGCTGCGCGGGCCGAGCTGGCGGCGTCGGGCTATGATCTGGCGTCGGTGCGGCTGACGGTCATTTCCGAACTGGTCACCAACTATGTGCAGGCGCGGCTGGCGCAGGAGCAGTTGCGCATCGCGCGCGAGACGCTGCGCATCCAGCGGGACAATGCGCAGATCGCCGGCTGGCGTCTGGCCGCAGGGCTGGTGTCGTCGCTCGACGAACGGCAGGCGGTGGCGCAACTGGCGCAGACCGAGGCGAGTGTGCCGCAGATCGAGGCGAGCCTGCGCGGAAGCCTCAACCGGATCGCGGTGCTGACGGGACAAGCGCCGGGCGAGGCGACGCGGATGCTGGAAACCCCCGCCCCCATTCCCGCCGCGCCGACGGACATCGCCGTGGGCGTGCCCGCCGATACGCTGCGCAACCGGCCCGACGTGCGCGCGGCCGAGCGCAGTCTGGCGGCGGCGACGGCGCGGATCGGCGTGGCGGAGGCGCAGCTTTATCCCTCGCTGGGGATCAGCGGCAATATCGGCACCAATGCGACCACGTTCCGCAGCCTCTTCGACGTCATCAACGGCAGTCTGTTCGCCAATGTGGCGCAGGTGATCTTCGACGGCGGGCGCTTGCGGTCGCAGGTGCGCTCACAGCGTGCGGCGACCGACGCGGCCTTTGCGGCCTATAAGTCGAGCGTGCTGATCGCGCTGGAGGATGTCGAGAACGGCATGGCGGGGCTGGCGAGCGCGCGGTCGCGAGCGGCGTCGTTCGAAACGGCGCTTCGTGCGTCCAACGACGCGGCGATTCTCGCGCGCAGCCAGTATCAGGCGGGCCTTATCGATTTTCAGACGCTTTCCAATACGGAGAGCACACTTCTTTCCGCCCGCAACAATCTTGCCGGAGCGCGCGCCGATCAGACGCTCGGCCTCGCGCGGCTTTATGATGCGCTGGGCGGCGGATGGCAGACCATGGACGAGGCGCCGCGATGACCGATGACGTGAAGAAAGACG
>JBEVMZ010000131.1:0-5403 GCA_040508335.1 Sphingobium sp. | reverse complement strand
AGGCTCATGCTGTCGATCTTGACGCCCAGCTTGGCGAGCGTGCCATTGGCGGCCTCGTCATACAGTTCCGACGCGTGCAGCAATGCCTTCGAAGGGATGCAACCGACATTGAGACAGGTGCCGCCGAGTGTCTCGCGGCTTTCGGCACAGGCGGTCTTGAGGCCCAGTTGCGCCGCCCGGATCGCCGCAACATAGCCACCCGGGCCAGCGCCGATCACCAGAACGTCATAATCGAAATCACTCATTTCCAGTCTCTCCTACGCGGCTCAGCTTGCTCATGTTGCAGCCCGTCCCCCGACATTCCGCCAGACGATCGGACAAAAATTGGATGCGGCTGCGCGTCGTGCTGAGCGCACAATCGATATTCACCGCATTGCTTCCCTCGTTCGACCGATAGCATTGCTTGTCCCGTTCCCGAATCCAGCCGATCTGCCCGCTGCGCAGCGTCTGCTTCTGCGCCGGGGAAAGCAGCTTCATCAGCGCAGCGTAATTATCATTCAACTGCCGGTCGAGGTCCATATAAACCTTGGCGAAGCAGTAGACATTGTCGAACCCGGTACGCGGCGCATCGCAGGCAGCGGCACCGGCCGCAGCCGGCGTCGCCAAAATGAGAGCCAAGGCAGTCGCAAATGTCCGCATCATAAAGCCTTCCCGGTTCGAACAGCGCTTACAGGTCGATCAGCAGGCGCGTCGGATCCTCGATCGCATTCTTGACCGCAACCAGGAACGTCACCGCTTCTCGACCATCGATCAGGCGATGGTCATAGCTCAGCGCCAGATACATCATCGGACGCACCACGACCTGGCCGTCACGCACGACCGGCCGATCCTCGATCCGGTGGAGGCCAAGCACCGCCGACTGCGGCGGGTTGATGATCGGGGTCGACATCAGGCTGCCGAACACGCCGCCATTGGAGATGGTGAAGGTACCGCCCTTCATATCGTCCATGGTGAGAGCGCCTTCCTTCGCCTTCTTGCCGAACGCGCCGATCGTCTTCTCGATCTGGGCGACGCTCAGGCTTTCGGCATTGCGGATGACGGGGACGACAAGGCCGTTGGGCGCGGACACGGCGACCGAGATGTCGGCGAAGTCGTTATAGACGATCTCGTCGCCTTCGATCTGCGCATTGACGCCGGGAATGTCCTTGAGCGCCATCGTCACGGCCTTCGTGAAGAAGCCCATGAAGCCCAAGCGGACACCATGCTTCTTTTCGAAGAGATCCTTATATTTGTTCCGCGCGGCGATGACGTTGGTCATGTCGACATCGTTGAAGGTGGTGAGAAGCGCGGCGTTGTTCTGCGCTTCCTTCAGACGCTTGGCGACGGTCTGACGCAGACGCGTCATCTTGACGCGTTCCTGCTTGCGGCTGGGGCCCGAAGCGGGTGCATCGGCCTGTGCGGCGGGCGCGGCAGGCGCGGCGGCGGCGCGCGCCGTCCCGGCGGCTACGGCGGCGGTGACATCGTCCTTGGTCAGGCGACCATCCTTGCCGGTGCCCTTGATCTTGCTCGGGTCCAGGCCATGTTCCAGCACCAGTCGGCGAACGGCGGGGGACAGGGTCAGGTTGCCGCCATCGCCATCTTCGTCGGAGGCGGGCGCCGAAGCAGCGGGCGCAGGCGCGGCCGCTTCGGCCTTGGCGGGCGCAGCCGAGGGTGCGGCTGCCGGAGCGGGCGATGCGCCGGCCCCACCTTCACTGATATAGGCAAGCAGCGCGCCGACTTCGACCGTATCGCCTTCCTTGGCGACGACATCGCCAAGAACACCAGCGACCGGCGCAGGCACGTCGACCGCGACCTTGTCGGTTTCTAGGGAAACGATCGGCTCGTCGGCCTTCACGGCCTCACCCGGCTTCTTGAGCCACTGGCCCACGGTCGCTTCGGTGACGGATTCGCCCAGCGTGGGGACTTTGACTTCGGTGGCCATAAGCTGTCTCAGCCTTTCTTCTGGCGGCGGATTTCTTCACGAACGCTGTGACCCAGCGCATCGGCGACGAGGGCACCCTGTTCGGCGACATGGCGCTTGGCAAGGCCGGTGGCGGGCGATGCCGCCGCCTTGCGTCCGGAATAGCGGGCGCGTGTCGGCGCCCGACCGGCAATGTCCAGCGCTTCCTCGATAAAGGGTTCGACGAAGAACCAGCCGCCATTGTTGCGCGGCTCTTCCTGGCACCAGACGATGTCCTCGAGCGCGGTCATACGCTTGATGCGTTCGGCCAGCGCCTCGGTCGGGAAGGGATAGAGCTGTTCGACGCGAACGATTTGCACATCCTCGTCGCCAGCCGCATCGCGCGCTTCGATAAGATCGTAGGCGACCTTGCCCGAGCAGAGGACGAGCCGCTTGGTCTGCGCGTCCGGCGCCCCATTGGGATCGGAGAGCAAGCGCCTGAAATGCGTGTCGCCCAGGAAGTCCTCCGCCTTGCTGACCGCCAGCTTGTGCCGCAGCAGCGACTTGGGGGTCATCATGATCAGCGGCTTGCGGAAGCTGCGGTGCATCTGGCGGCGCAGGATGTGAAAGTAATTTGCCGGCGTCGTGCAATTGGCGACCTGGATATTTTCCTCCGCGCAGAGCTGAAGGAAGCGTTCCAGACGGGCCGAACTATGTTCTGGCCCCTGCCCTTCATAGCCATGCGGCAGCAGGCAGACGAGGCCGTTGGAGCGCAGCCACTTGGTCTCCGACGAAGCGATATACTGATCGAAGATGATCTGCGCACCATTGGCGAAGTCGCCGAACTGCGCCTCCCAGAGCACGAGGCTCTTAGGGTCGGCGAGCGCATAGCCATATTCGAAGCCGAGCACGCCATATTCGCTAAGGGGCGAGTCCAGCACCTCGAACCGGCCATGCGGCACGGTCGAAAGCGGGATATATTTGGCTTCGCTGTCCTGATCGACCCAGACCGAGTGACGCTGGCTGAACGTGCCGCGCCCCGAATCCTGGCCCGACAGGCGCACGCCATAGCCTTCCGACAAAAGCGCGCCGAAGGCCAGCGCCTCGCCGGTCGCCCAATCAAAATTGGCGCCCGAGCGGAACATTTCCGCCTTGGCGTCGAGCACGCGGCGCAGCGTCTTGTGGACGTTGACGTTGGCGGGCACGGTGGTGAGCGTCTTGCCGAGGCTGTCGAACAACTTGTTCGAAATCGCCGTGTCCGCATTCTGCCGCGACCCGCCGTCGGCGGGCTTGTGCAGCCCCGACCAGCGCCCGGCGAACCAATCGGCCTTGTTCGCCTTGTAGCTCTTGGCCGCCTCGAACTCTTCTTCGAGATGGTTGACGAAGTCGCCGGTCAGGCCGTTGACATAGTCATCATCGACCACGCCTTCGGCCTTGAGGCGCGCCGAATAGACGTCGCTCACCGGGGGATGCTGGCGGATCTTGGCGTACATCAGCGGCTGGGTGAAGCTCGGCTCGTCGCCTTCATTGTGACCAAAGCGACGATAGCACCACATGTCGATGACGATGTCGCGGTGGAAGGTCTGACGATACTCGATCGCCAGCTTACACGCGAAGGTTACGGCTTCCGGATCGTCGCCATTCACATGCAGGATCGGCGCCTGAACGCCCTTGGCGACGTCGCTCGGATAGGGCGACGAACGCGCGAACTGCGGCGAAGTGGTGAAGCCGACCTGGTTGTTGACGACGAAGTGGATGCAGCCGCCAGTATTGTAGCCGCGAATGCCCGAGAAGCCTAGGCATTCCCAGACGATCCCCTGCCCCGCAAAAGCCGCGTCGCCGTGGATCAGCACGGGCAGCACGGCCTCATGCTTGGTCAGGTCGTCGCGGAACACCTGTTGGGCGCGGGTCTTGCCGAGGACGACCGGGTCCACCGTTTCGAGGTGCGAAGGGTTGGGGACAAGGCTCATATGCACCTTGACGCCGTCGAACTCGCGGTCGGTCGAGGTGCCCAGATGATATTTGACGTCGCCCGAACCGCCGACATCTTCCGGATTGGCGGTGCCGCCGGAAAATTCGTGGAAAATGACGCGGAAGCCCTTGGCCATGACATTGGCGAGGACGTTCAGACGGCCGCGATGCGCCATGCCATAGACGATCTCGCGCACGCCCAGCGCACCGCCATATTTGATGATCGCTTCGAGCGCGGGAATCATCGATTCGCCGCCATCGAGACCGAAGCGCTTGGTGCCGACATATTTGCGGCCCAGGAATTTCTCATACTGCTCGGCCTGGACGACCTTGGCCAGGATCGCCTTCTTGCCCTCGGGCGTGAAGATGATCTCCTTGTCCTTGCCCTCCAGCCGGTCCTGAAGGAACACGCGCTCCTCCACATCGGCGATATGCATATATTCAAGGCCGACATTGCCGCAATAATTGGCCTGGAGGATCGCAACGACCTCCCGCACCGTGGCATAGTCGAGGCCGAGCGCACCGCCCAGGAAGACCTTTTTATCGAGATCCGTAAGGCCGTGATATTCAGGCGTCAGGTCGGCCGGCAGCTTGCGCTCCGACAGGCCCAGCGGATCGAGGTTCGCGGCCAGATGCCCGCGCACGCGATAGGTGCGGATCAATATCTGCGCGCGGATGGCGTCATCGGCGGCTTCGGCGACGTCGGCTTGCGACGCGGCCTTGCCCTGTGCCTTGGCGGCGGCCTTGACGGCCACCTGCATCTGCGTCGGGTCGAGCGCGCCGGTCAGGTCGTCCGTGTCGATCGGCGGCCAATTGGTCCGCGCCCAGCTGGGCCCCTGTTCGGCCTCATCCGACAAACCGGCGAAACCCTGATCTTCGTAAGCCATAATATTCGCATCCCATCCGCGCCGGGTGCAGCCGCGCAAAAAGCGGGAAAGAGGCGGCCGGGGTGCAGCCCGGCCGTCTATATCGTCAGCCCTTGAGGACTTCCGCCAACGTCGAGCCGAGCTCCGACGGGCTGGCGGCTACCCTGATCCCGGCCGCTTCCATCGCCGCGATCTTGCTTTCCGCATCGCCCTTGCCGCCGGACACGATCGCGCCGGCATGGCCCATGCGGCGGCCCGGAGGCGCCGTGCGGCCCGCGATGAAGCCAGCCATCGGCTTCTTGCGGCCGCGCTTGGCCTCGTCGATCAGGAACTGCGCAGCTTGCTCTTCCGCGTCGCCACCGATTTCGCCGATCATGATGATCGACTTGGTTTCGTCGTCGGCCAGGAACAGTTCGAGCACTTCGATGAAGTTGGTGCCGTTCACCGGATCGCCGCCGATGCCGACGGCCGTGGTCTGACCCAGGCCGGCGTTCGTGGTCTGGAAAACCGCTTCATAGGTGAGCGTGCCGGAGCGCGAGACGACGCCGACCGAACCCTTGGAGAAGATGTTGCCGGGCATGATGCCGATCTTGCATTCGCCGGGCGTCAGGACGCCGGGGCAGTTCGGGCCGATGAGGCGCGACTTGCTGCCCGACAGCGCGCGCTTGACGCGCACCATGTCGAGGA
>JBEVMZ010000116.1:0-3767 GCA_040508335.1 Sphingobium sp. | reverse complement strand
GGGCTCGGCCGCCAATGGCGCGATGATCAACGCCCGCATGACGGAGGATCAGCAGCTTTTGACCGACATTTTGTCGGGCCAGGGCTATTTCGACGCCAGCGTGCGCGGAACGCTGCAATTGCCGGAGGAGGGCAGCAAGGACGCCATCACCGTCCTGTTGGAAACGGTGCCGGGGCCGCGCTACGCTTTGGGCGCCATTGCCTTCGACGCGCCCGCGGTCGTCCCCGCCGACCTCATCAGCCGATCCTTCGTGCCCAAGTCAGGCGAACCCATAGTGGCTGAACGCATATTGGCGGCGGAGGCCAATATCGCCGTCGTCCTGCCGCAGAACGGCTATCCCTTTACCAAGGTCGGCCAGCGCGACATCGCCCTCGACGCGGCCACCCGCACGGGCGATTATACGCTGCCGGTCGACACGGGGCCGCGCAGCAGCTTTGGCGACATCGCCATCGGCGGCAAGAAGCCGGTTTTCGAACCGGACCATATCCGCACCCTCGCACGTTTCAAAAAGGGCGATCTGTACGACAGCCGAAAGGTGGACGACCTGCGGCAGGCGCTGGTCGCGACCGGCCTGTTCTCCACCGTCGCCGCGGAACCGAAGCCCAGCGGCACCCCGGCGGGCGACGGCACAGACTATGCGACCATCCTCGTGCAGCAGGAAGCCGGTCCCGCCCGCACCCTCAGCGGACAGGCAGGCTATGGCACGGGCCAGGGGCTGAAGGTCGAGGGAAGCTGGACCCACCGCAATATGTTCCCGCCGGAGGGCGCGCTGATCGGCACCGCCGTCGCGGGCACACAGGAGCAGGGCGCTGGCGTCACCTTCCGCCGGTCCAACGCGGGCAAGCGCGACCGGACGGTGGAACTGGGGCTCAACGCGCTGCACAGCAGCTTCGACGCCTATGAGGCGTTCACCGGGCGACTGGCTGGGCGCGTCTCCTATGACAGCACGCCGATCTGGCAGAAGCGGCTGACCTACAGCTATGGTTTCGAACTGATCGGCACCAATGAGCAGGATTATGATTTCGCGGCAGCGGAGCGGCGGCGGCGTACCTTCTACGTGCTTGCCCTGCCGGGGCAGGTGACGTTCGACACGTCCAACAGTCTGCTCGATCCGACCAAGGGCTATCGCCTGTCCGCCAAGCTGTCCCCCGAAGGATCGTTGGGCAGCGGCGGGCAGATCTACGGACGCGGCCTGTTCGAGGCGACGGGCTATTATCCGGTCAGCGACGGCATCGTGCTCGCAGGCCGGGCGCGGGTCGGCACCATACAGGGCGCGGCCCGCGAGCAGATCGCCCCCTCCCGCCGCTATTATGCGGGCGGCGGCGGATCGGTGCGCGGCTTCGGCTATCAGGAACTCGGCCCCAAGGATCCCGAAGCGCGGCCCATCGGCGGACGCAGCCTGGTCGAGGCGGCGGCGGAGGTGCGTTACCGCTTCGGCGACTATGGCGTGGTCGGCTTCGTCGACGGCGGACAGGTCTATACGAGCAGCCTGCCGCGCTTCACCGACTGGCGCTTCGGCGTCGGCGTGGGTGGGCGCTTCTACACAAATTTCGGCCCGATGCGGCTCGACATCGCGACGCCGATCGCCCGCAAGGAGGGTGAATCGCGCGTGTCCATCTATATCTCCATCGGGCAGGCCTTCTGATGGCGGACGAGACCTCCATGGCAGCAACCCCCGCCGCCCCCGCGAGCCGCCCGAACTGGGGCCGCCGCATCCTGATCGGCGCGGGCAGCCTGTTCGCAGCTATCGTCGTGATCGTCATCGGCATCGGCCTGTGGCTGGGCAGCGACAGCGGTCGCGGCTTCGTGGCGCGGCAGGTGTCGGCGCTGACGTTCGAGAACGGCATGAAGATCGATGTGGGCCGGATCGAGGGGTCGATCTTCGGTGCCATGCGTATCCGGGGCCTCGCGATCCGCGATCCCAAGGGCGTGTTCCTGAGTGCCGAGACGGTGGACATGGACTGGCGTCCGCTGAGCTATGCGCGCAGCCACCTCGACATACGCTCGCTCAGCATCCCGACCGCGCATCTCTATCGCCTTCCCGCGTTCAAGGCGACGCCGCCAAGTGAAGGGCCGCTGCTTCCCGACCTCGACATCGACGTGAACCGCCTGTCCGTCGGCCGTTTCCAGATCGACGCGCCGGTCACCGGCAAGAGGCATCTGGTCGGTCTGAACGGACAAGTCCATATCGCCGATGGCAAGGCGCAGGTGCGTGCAAACGCCAACGCCCTCGTCGCGCCGGGCGTGGCGGGCGGGGACAGGCTCGCGCTGCTCCTCGACGCCGTGCCGGCCTCGAACACGCTCGACCTCGACCTCAAGGTGAACGCGCCCGCAGACGGCCTCGTCGCCGGGTTGAGTGGTGTCGCCAAGCCCATGACGGTCGCGCTGACCGGCAAGGGCGACTGGAACGCCTGGAACGGGCGGCTGGACGGCACGGTGGGTGGCGACCGGCTGGCCAATGTCGCGCTTACGGCGCGCAACGGAGCCTTCGCGGTCAAGGGCGACACCCGCCCCGGCCTGTTCCTGACCGGCCCCGGCCGCAACATGCTGGAGCCGGTGACCAGGGTGGACCTGACCGCCACCGCCAAGGATCGCCGTGTCTGGCTCAAGGGCGGCATGGCCAGCGACAATTTCACTTTTGCCGCCGATGGCCTCGTCGACCTCGGCGCCAGCACCATGCAGGACCTGAAACTCGACTTCCGCCTCATCAAGCCCAGCGTCATCGCCACCAATCTCGTCGGCTCGGACATAGTAGCGAAGGCGACGCTGAACGGTCGCTTCGTCGCGCCGGAGATCGCCTATGCAATTAATGCAAAGCAGATCGGTTTCGGCGGCACGCTGGTCGATGGCCTGTCCGTTTCGGGCAGTGCGGCGCTCGACAAGGATCAATGGCGCATTCCCGTCAATGGCACCGCGCGCCGGATTACCGGCATCGAAAGCGTGGCCCCGCTCCTCACAAATGTGCGGATGAACGGCGATTTCGCCTATGCCAATGGCCGCCTGCTGTCCGACAATCTCAAACTGCGCTCGGACCGGATCGACGCCACTGCCGTGATCGTCGCGGACCTGAACAAGGCGCTGTACACCGGCGCGTTGCAGGGCACGGTCAACGGCTATCGCGTGGAAAGCGTCGGCATCTTCAACGTGAAGACCGCTATGGACCTGAAAACCGGCGCCAACGGCTATTTCAAGCTGGGCGGACGAGTATCGGCCCGGTCCACGCGCATCCTCAACGACGGCATCCAGAGTTTTCTCGGCGGCAACGCCCTGATCGTCGCGGACGTCGGCTATGACAGCAACGGCGTCGCCTCCATCGAGCGTCTGAACGTCGCGGCGCCCGCTTTCCGCCTGACCGGCGGGCGGGGCGAATATCGGTCAAACGGCGCGATCCGCTTTACCGCGCGCGGCAACAGCAACGCCTATGGCCCGCTAGCCGTCGATGTGACCGGCACGGTTGCCCGTCCGGTAGCGCGCATCGCCGCCGCGCGTCCGGGCATGGGCGTTGGCCTGTCCAACGTCATCGCGACCGTAGTCGGCAACAATGGCACCTATGTCGTCACCGGCAAGGGGGACACGGATTACGGCCCGTTCGCCGCCAATGTCGCCGCCCGCGTCGGCAAGGGACCGCTGAGCGTCGATCTGCGTCCCGGCACCCAATTCGGCGGCGTCGGCCTGACGGGCCGAGTCACCCAGACAGCGTCTGGACCATTTACTGGTACGGTCACCGCAAATGGTTCCGGCATTACCGGACAGGTTCTGCTTTCCTC
>JBEVMZ010000067.1:0-2663 GCA_040508335.1 Sphingobium sp. | reverse complement strand
GAGCGGGCATAACCTTCGGCGGCATGGCCGGCGCCCTGCTCGTGGCGGACCAGGATGTGCTGGACTTCTTCCTGCTGGAAGATCTCGTCATAGATCGGGAGCACCGCCCCGCCGGGATAGCCAAAAATGTGCTTCACGCCGTGATCCGCAAGCGCGCGCACGATCATGGCTGCGCCGGTCATCTGGTTGGGCAGATCTCGCGACTCTTGGGGCTTTGCGTCACTCATGGTCGGCTCCGGATGCGCCCTTGGCGCTTTGGTCGATTGAGGTTGGGTCTTTGTAAGGTGGTTCAGGCAACAAAAAAGGGCCCGTTGAGGACCCCTGTGCGCACCGCTCGGATCGTGGGTAGCCGTCAGCTACCCCCGGCGATGCGCCAGGGTACCACGATAATAAGGAGGCTTGTAACTTTATTGCGCATGGCTTGGCCGTTTGATCTCGAAACTTGCGCGGACCATAACCGGCAAAACCTGGAAGTCAAGGCATGCCGCGTGGTGCGTGTCATACCATAGGTAGTGAGATCGGAGGCAGTCTGCGAGCGGAAAGATTGGATGGGCTGATATGCGAGGCTGAGTCGCCTGCTGTCGTGATTGCGAGCGGCGCGAGGCAACCGGGTGACCGCGAAGGACGCCGAGCCATTGTAGGGTGGGCAAAGCGAAGCGTGCCCACCATCCTGGGCACAGAGAAGATGGTGGGCATGGCGCAAAGGCGCCTTTGCCCACCCTACAGTTTTGCGCTTGCCTCCTCCGCCGTCATCCATTCGAACTCGGGCAGCTGATGGCGGAACCAGGTGAATTGCCGCTTGGCGTAATGGCGCGTATCGGCCTGGCCAATAGCGCATGCCTGCTCGCGTGAAATCTCGCCATGCAAATGGCTGATCAGCGCCGGCACGCCGTGCGCCTTCATCGCGGGCAGCAGTGGATCGAGCCCGCGCGCTGCGAGCGCCTCGACTTCGTCGAGGGCCCCCTCCTCCAGCATCCGGACGAAGCGGGCGTCGATGCGGGCATAGAGTTCGTCGCGATCGGGGGCGAGAAACACGGCGGTAGTGCCCTCCGGCGGCAGCAGCGGCGGCAGCGCGTCGCTATGCCAGTCGGTCAAGGCGCGGCCAGTGGCCTCGATCACTTCCAGCGCCCGCGCGATGCGGGTGCGGTCGCGCAGATTGAGTCTGGCGGCTGAGGCCGGATCGCGCATCGCGAGCTCCGCATGCAGCGCTTCCGGACCAAGCCGTTCAAGCCGCGCCCGGACGCCTTCGCGAACGGCGTCGGGGACCGGTGGCACAGCGGAGAGGCCGCGGGTGAGCGCTTTGAAATAAAGCCCGGAGCCGCCGATAAAAATCGGTAGCCGGCCCTGCTGGCGTACCTCGGCGAGCACCTCGCGCGCCGCATCGACCCAGGCACCGGCCGAGAAATTGACGGCCGCGTCAACAGTGCCGTAGAGGCGGTGCGGCACCATCGCCTCTTCTTCCGGTGTCGGTCGCGCGGTCAGCATACGAAGGTCGCGATAGACCTGCATGCTGTCGGTATTGATGACCACGCCGCCCCGCGCGCGCGCGACCGCCAGCGCCAGCGCCGACTTGCCGCTCGCGGTCGGCCCTGCGATAAGCAGCGCTCTGTTATCCGGCCTGGAATTCACGTCATGTCTCTCGTCGCTACCCTGATCTGCAACCCTGCCGATCCCGCTCTCGATAGCACGGTGATCGACGGTTTTCGCGCGATCTTGCCGGGCGACGCCGAGGCGCATTGGCTAAGTGACGGCGTCGCCGCCGATATCCTGTTCGCCAGCGACGGCAACAGCATAGCCGACCAACGCGCCCTCGCCGATCGCCTGCGCGCCGCGCGAGGCGACATGCCCATCGACGTGGTGGTGCAGCCTGTTCTCGATCGACGCAAGAAGCTTTTTCTCGCCGACATGGATTCCACCATGATCGGCCAGGAATGCATCGACGAGCTGGCCGATTTCGCCGGCCTTAAAGCCCATGTTGCGACTATCACCGAGCGCGCCATGCGCGGCGAGATCGAATTCGAGCCGGCGCTGCGCGAGCGCGTGGCGCTGCTGAAGGGCTTGTCCATTTCGGTCGTCGATGAAGTGCTGGCCGAGCGCATCACGCTGACGCCGGGCGGCCGGGCACTGGTGCAGACCATGCGTGCGCACGGCGCCTATACCTGTCTGGTCTCCGGCGGCTTCACGCTGTTCACGGCGAAGGTGGCGGAGCTGATCGGCTTTCAGGAAAACCGGGCCAACGAGCTGCATGTGCAAGACGGCAAATTGACCGGCACGGTGGCGGAGCCGATCCTGGGCAAGGCGGCCAAGCTCGCCACGCTGGTGGAACTGCGTGAGGCTGCAAGTCTCGACAATCTCGACACGCTCGCCGTGGGTGATGGCGCCAATGATCTTGCGATGATCCAGGACGCAGGACTGGGCGTTGCCTTTCATGCCAAGCCCGCGGTCGCTGCAGCGGCGCATGGACGGATCGACTTCGGCGATCTCAGCGCGCTGCTCTATGCGCAGGGATATAAGCGCAGCGAATTCGTGAGTTAGGGCTGTAGGGTGGGCAAAGCGTAGCTTGCCCACCATCAGACTACCGGCTTCAGCCGGTGGGCACGCTGCGCTTTGCCCACCCTACATCTCCAGCCAACTACACCCGCTCGATGATCGTCGCGGTGCCC
>JBEVMZ010000058.1:0-3597 GCA_040508335.1 Sphingobium sp. | reverse complement strand
GTTCAGCATCTATAAGGTGATCGAGCCGCTGCCTGGCTTTACTCGACTAAGGCACCCTAAACATAACTTGGGGGACCAAGTTTTTTTCCCCACCAAGCGGATGAAGCCTTAGGTTGGGCTCCATAGGGCCGTCACAGCTGCCTCGATGAGCGAATCGAAGAGCATGGCAGCTTGGGGAGACATTACCCGCAGACTGACAAGCTTCTGTCTAAGCAGAAGCCGTTCCTCCCTGCCCGCGAGACTGCCCACCCGCTACAGCGCAATTTGAAAGCGCGCGTGCGGGCAGCCTCGCTACCGTCACGCATTCAGGCCGCCGGTCCGGCTTCATGACACCCCCACAAGCCGACACTCCCACGAAGTGTGGGGAATAATGTGGGGTCGATTTTAAGAGCATACATTTTATCATCTAAAAACAAGGAGATGAAACCATGATTCTACTCCCTCCCGCTCTGTCCATGGGTCGCCGGTCATCGCGACCTACGGTGAGCATAGCGCTTTGGCGCATATGATGGCCGTGCGCATTGGTGCGTCGAATGTTTATGACATTGGGGAGCGGTTTGGGGTTTCATCGCTTTATAGCTGGAGCCCATCGGTCCGCTTGCGTGAAAAAGCCAAGCAGTTCCCGGTCGGCATTCCGAGGAAAGCCCTTGCCGTCTGCGCCCCATATCAATGCCATATCGACGGCTGTGCCGCCCCATAATGTCCATGCGTCCTTCGTGCACTGGGCATCGAGCAGGATTTCTGGTCGCAGGGACAAGGCGATCTTCGACCGCATGGTGGACCGCGCGGGGATAGCGCGGCGCTGGAGCGTGCTGGCGCCAACCGCCACGGGCGGAGCGCAGACCGATTTCGGCGGCTTCTATGATGAGCATGACTGGCCCGGCACCGCCCGCCGCATGGCCATTTATGCCGAGCAGGCGCCGCGCCTGGCGCAGCAGGCGATCTGCGGGTTGGGACCGCTCGATGGCGTGACGCATCTGGTATTGGCAAGCTGCACCGGCTTCATCGCGCCGGGCATCGATCAACTGCTCGCGCGTCTGCTCGGCCTCGACCCCGGCATAGAGCGCACGCTGGTCGGTTTCATGGGCTGCTATGCCGCCATCGCCGCGCTCCGCACCGCCCATCATATCGTCCGGTCGCAGCCCGAGGCGGTGGTGCTGGTGGTCACGGTGGAACTCAGCACCCTGCATCTTCAGCAGACCGACGCGCTGCAATCCTTGCTTGCGATGCTGCTCTTTGCCGACGGCGCCGCCGCCGCGCTGGTCAGCGCGCGGCCCGAGGGGCTGGAAATCGCCGATCCCTTTTCCATGGCGCTTGCCGACAGCGGCGACCTTATCACCTGGACCGTGACCGACACCGGCTTCGTCATGGGGCTGTCGGGCGAGGTGCCGGGCAGAATTGCAGGCGCTCTTTCGGACAGCGCCGTCCAGCGACGCCTCTTTCGCGCGGGGCCGATCGACAGCTGGGCGGTTCATGGCGGCGGCCGGTCGATCCTCGACGCGGTGGAGCGCAGCCTGGACCTGCCCGCCGATGCGCTGGCGCCGTCCCGCGCCGTGCTGCGCGATTGCGGCAATATGAGTTCGGCGACGCTGATGTTCGTCCTCGCCCGCATCATGGCTGCCGACGCTCGCCCGCAGGCCGGCATGGCGCTCGCCTTCGGGCCGGGCCTTGCGGTCGAGGGCCTTCATTATCGCGCCGCGCGATGATCGACCTGTCGCGACCGCTCGTCGCGCAGGAGCAGATGGACGCCGCCGACCTCGCCCCCGCCGTCTATGCGGCCGTGCTGCGTGACCTTAGCGCCGTCAACCGCTGGACGCTTGCCGCGTGGCCGACGATCGGCTTTCTCAACCGGATCGCGCCGCGGGGCGAGCCGCTGCGCATCCTCGACGTCGGCTATGGCGCGGGCGACATGTTGCGCAGGATCGCGCGCTGGAGTGCACGGCGCGGCATTCCCGTCGAGCTTGTCGGCATCGATATCAACCCGAACTCCGCTGCGGTCGCGCAAAGCCTGACGGCCCCGGAACTGGGCATCGACTACCGCACCGGCGATTATGCGGCGCTGGGCGGGGAAGGGTGGGACGTCATCCTGTCCAATCTGGTTGCGCACCATATGACGCGCGCGGAGCTGATCGCCTTCCTGGGCTTCATGGATCGGGAAAGCCGGCGCGGCTGGCTGGTCAACGATCTGCTGCGCCACCGCTTCGCCTATCATGGCTATCCGCTGCTCGCGCGCCTGATGCGGTGGCATCCGATCGTGCGGGCGGACGGCACACTGTCGATTGCGCGCGCGTTCCGGCCGCCTGAATGGTCCGACCTGCTCGATGCGGCGGGCATAAGTGAAGCCCGCATATTCCACGTCTTTCCCTTTCGCCTGTGCGTCGAGCGATGCCGCTGATCATCGGCGGGGGACCGGCCGGCGCGGCGGCCGCGATCATGCTGGCGCGCAGCGGCATGGCGCCTGTCATCGTGGAGCGGTCTTGCCAACCCGCCGACGTCATCTGCGGCGGGTTTCTCAGCTGGAACAGCGTGGCGTTGCTGCAAAGATGCGGCGTCGACCCGCTGGCGCTCGGCGGTTATCCGATCGATCGGGCGCGCCTGTTTTCGGGACGGCGTATGGCGGAACTGCCGCTCCCCGCAGGATCGGTCGGGCTGTCGCGCGGACGGCTGGACGCGGCGCTGCTCGACGGTGCGGTGCAGGCGGGCGCGCAGTTGCGCCGTGGCGTGACCGTCCGGGCACTGGAAGACGGCGTCGTCCGCTATGCCGATGGCACGTCCGAAACGCCGGACCGGCTTATCCTCGCCACGGGAAAGCATGATCTGCGCGGCGCGGCGCGGACGGTCGCTTCGCATGATCCCGCTATCGGCCTGCGCTGGCGGTTCCGCCTGGAGGAGGGGCAGGCCTGGGCGCTTGGGTCGGCGATCGAGCTGCATCTGTTCGCCGGCGGCTATGCCGGGCTGGTCATGCAGGAAGAGGGCATGGCCAATCTGTGTCTTGCTGTGCGGCGCAGCGCTTTTCTGGCGGCGGGCCGCCGTCCGGCCGCGCTTCTGCGCACGCTGTCGAACGAAGCGCCGGTGCTGGCGGATCGGCTCGGCGGGGGCGAATTCGATGCCGAGCGGGCGCAGGCGATCGCCAATATCCCCTATGGCTGGCGCGCCGGGGGCATAGCGGGCAACACCTATCGGGTGGGCGACCAGATCGGGGTGATCCCGTCGCTGGCCGGGGAAGGGGTCGCCATTGCTCTGGCTACCGGCATGGCGGCAGCCGACGCGGTTGTCGCCGGATACGCGCCGCAAGCCTATCAGGCGCGTTGCTCAGGCCGGTTGGCGCGGCCGATCCGTTCGGCTGTGATGCTTTGGACGTTGGCCGAGCGCCCTTTGCTCGCCCGCCTTGCGCTGCCGGTCCTGAATGTAGCGCCCGGATTGGGCACGGCGTTGATGCGCATGACCCGCGTCAACGCCGTGAGGCTTTAGATAAGGCCCAGCCGCTCGCGGCGGCTCCAGCGCCAGACCATCAGGCAGGCGACGACGGCGAGCCCGACCGCAAGGCCGATCCAGATGCCGAGGCCCGCCATCGGCGTGCGGAAGGCGAGGAAGACG
>JBEVMZ010000033.1:0-7813 GCA_040508335.1 Sphingobium sp. | reverse complement strand
CGCGCCCTTCCATGACCTGATGGTCGCGTTCAGCCTCAGTGGGCGGCTTCGACCTTTTCAGCGGCGTTTTCACCGGCGTCGCGCACGGCATCAGCCTTGTTCTCGAGGCGATCGGCGGCATTTTCAGCCGCATCTTCAGCAGAGCCGCTCAGATTGTCCGCCATGGCGTCCAGATTGTCAGCCTGGTTGTCGATCGCTTCCGCCTGGTTTTCGTAAGCGTTCTCGACCTTGTTCTCCTCCTTGGAATCGCACGCGCCCAGCGCGATCAGGCTGGCTACACCAAGCAGTTTGACAAAGGTTTTCACGGCGTTTTCTCCTGTTGTGCCCCACGGGGCTGAAGTCATTCGGCACCCGGGCCGTCGATCGTTACGATAGCGACAGCCCCGACGGCGATCAACTGGTCGCGTGCACGATGGTTCCCGTCGCGCGGCTCGGCTCATCGCATGTCGTCATTTTTTCAGGGAGTCGCGAATTTCCCGCAACAGCATGATTTCCTCGGGCGTGACGGCGGGCGCCGCTTCCTCTTCCTTGTGCTTCTGGGTCACGCGATTGACCATCTTGACCAGCAGGAAGATGATGAAGGCGAGAATGACGAAATTGACTAGTACGGTCAGGAACTGGCCCCAGCCGAACATGGCGACGCCCGCATTCTTAAGGTCGGTATAGCTGTCGGGATTGCCCTTGAACCCAGGCGGCAGCGCGCCCATCCTGAAGAAATAGCCGGAGAAATCCGCCCCGCCGAAGATGAATCCGACGACCGGCATAATGAGGTCGTCCGTCAGGGATTTGGTGATGGTGGCGAACGCCCCGCCGATGATGACGCCGACCGCCAGGTCGAGCACATTGCCACGATTGATGAACGCCTTGAATTCCGAAGCCAGTCCCATGAAAGCCCCCAATAACCTACATCAACCTGATGATGCGCCGTTGCACGCTCTCCTTCAAGCGCCTATTTCAGGTCACACAACACGAGCCGAGGATGCCTGATGTCCGCTAAAACGCGCCGCCTTTTTCCCGTAATGTTGCCGCTCGCGGCTGCTCTTTCGCTTTCCGCCTGCGGCATCAACAGCGTGCCGGCGGCGGAAGAGGAAGCCAAGGCCAAATGGGCCGACGTCCAGGCACAGTATCAACGGCGCTCGAACCTGGTCGGCAACCTCGTCGCGACGGTGAAGGCGGCGGGCAAGCAGGAACAGGACACGCTGGTCCGCGTGACCGAAGCCCGCGCGAAGGCGACGTCGGTGCAGGTCAGCGCCGCCGATCTGTCCGACCCGGCGAAGGTCGCCCAGTTTCAGCAGGCGCAGGCGCAGCTGAGCCAAGGCCTTGGCCGCCTACTCGCATCGGTTGAGGCCTATCCGGACCTGAAGGCCAACCAGAATTATCTCGACCTTCAGTCGCAGCTTGAGGGCACCGAGAACCGCATCGCCGTGTCCATCCGGGACTATAATGAGGCCGTGCGCGCCTATAATACGCGCATCCGCACTTTCCCCGATGCGATCGGCGCAAAGGTCATTCACGGCGCGAAGCCCATGACCCCGTTCCAGGCGACGACGCCTGGCGCGGAGGAAGCGCCCAAGGTCGATTTTGGCAATTAGCCCCATGCTTCGCCGGCTCGGCCTGATCCTCGCGCTTCTGGCATTTGCGCCGGCGGCGTGGGGACAAAGCTTCCCTGCCCTTTCCGGGCGGGTCGTCGATTCAGCGAACCTGTTGGACGCCACGCAGGAGCAGGCGCTGACGCAAAAGCTCGCCGCGTTCGAAAATCAGAGCGGCCGGCAACTGGTCGTCGCGACGATCCCGAATCTTCAGGGCTATGCGATCGACGATTATGGCTATCGATTGGGCCGCGCGTGGGGCATCGGCGACAAGGCGCGCAATGACGGCGCGCTGCTGCTGGTCGCGCCCAATGAGCGGCGCGTGCGAATAGAGGCAGGCTATGGGCTGGAGGGCATATTGACCGACGCCATGGCGGCCCGCATCATCCGCAACGCCATTACGCCGCGCTTCAAGGCGGGCGACTTTCCTGGCGGTATCGACGCCGGCGTCGACGACATGACCAAATTGCTCAGCCTTCCGCCCGACCAGGCCCGCGCGCTCGCCGCCACGGCCGATCGCGATAGCCGCCAGAGCGATGGCGGCGGGATGGCGGCGCTGTGGATCGGCCTTTTCGTACTCTTCTTCGTCCTGCTGCCTTTGCTCTCACGGATCAGGGGCAGCAAAAGCTATCGCGGCGGGCGCGGGCCGGTTGTCATTTGGGGACCGGGCCTTGGCGGAGGAAGCTGGGGCGGCGGCTCTTCCGGAGGCGGCTGGGGCGGCGGCGGCGGCTTTTCCGGGGGCGGGGGCAGTTTCGGCGGCGGCGGAGCCTCGGGCGGATGGTAGCGCCCATTCATCTAACGGCGGAAGATCACGCGCATGTCAGCGCCGCCGTGGCGGCTGCCGAAGCGCATACGTCGGGCGAAATCGTGACCATCGTCGCACGCCGTTCCGACAATTATCACGATGTCGGATTGATATGGGCGGTGGCCGCTTTGTTCATCGCGCTGGCGCTGATGGCCGCTTTCCCCGAACATCTGCGCGCCCTGCTTTCGGCGCTGCTGGCTGATTGGGAGCATGAGCTTGCCGACTGGAAGCTGCTGACGGGTTTATTCGGCCTGCTTATCCTCAAATTTCTGATCGTTCGCTACCTGCTTACGATCATGCCGCTGCGCCTGTGGTTCACGCCGCGCGCGACCAAGGTGCGTCGTGTCCACGCCCGCGCGATCCTGCTGTTCCGCGCCGCCGCCGAAGCGCGCACGCAGGCCCGCACCGGCGTCCTCATCTACCTCTCGCTCGACGAGCATTGCGCAGAGATCGTCGCCGACCGCGCGATCAGCGACAAGGTTCCGGCCGAAGCGTGGGGCGATGCGATGGCAGCGCTGATCGACCATGTGCGGGAGGATCGCCCCGCCCAGGGCATGGTGGAGGCGGTGAACAGGGTTGGCGCGCTGCTCGCGACCCATTTCCCCCGCACGCAGGGCGACGCCAATGAACTGCCCGACAGGTTGATCGAATTATGAGCGCAGACGAGATGGACCAGCCCGAAGAGTTGATGTGGGCGGGCAAATTTATCAGCGCAAAGCGGCGGGGTCGCTGGGAATATGTCAGCCGCGCGCGCGGCATCGGCGCTGCCGTCATCCTCGCGATCGACGGCGCGGGCGACGACCGCCATATCTTTTTGGTCGATCAGTTCCGGGTGCCGCTGGGCCGCCGCTGCATCGAACTGCCCGCAGGGCTGGTCGGCGACGAGCAGGCGGGCGAGGATGCCGCGATCGCGGCCGCCCGTGAACTGGAGGAGGAAACCGGCTACCGGGCCGGCCGGATGGAAAATCTGGGCCAGTTTTTCAGCTCGCCCGGCATGGTCTCTGAAAGCTTCACCCTGTTCCGCGCGCATGACCTTGTCAAAACGGGCGAAGGCGGCGGCGTTGGCAATGAGGATATTCGCGTCCACCATATTCCGCTGAGCGGCATTGCGGCCGCCGTCGCGCAATGGCGGGCGGAGGGCTTGGCGATCGATGTCAAACTGCTGATGCTGCTGGGAAGTGCCATTGTCGCAGAGAACGGCACCTCGTGACATAATCCAGGGGCGAACCGAAGCCCGCCCCCCGGCCGATTACAAGCCGTCGACCGCCTTGCTTACCAGCACATTGACCGCGACTCGGCGATTCTGCGCCCGTCCTTCGACCGTGTCTTCCGCGGCGACCGGATCAGCCTCCGACATACCGGTCGGGGTCAGCATACGATAGGGCTTCCAGCCGCACGCCTGCTGAAGATAGTTGACCACCCGGCCTGCGCGCTTCTCGCTCAAAACCTGATTGAACTCGGGGTCGCCGGTCGAATCGGTATGCCCGACGACCAGCAGCAGAGCGTTGTCCATGCCCTGTGCCTGCGTCGCCGCCGCGCAGAGATCGGCCTTGGCCTGGGGCGACAGCACCGCCTTACCGATATCGAAGTTCACGTTGGTCGTGCTCTTGACGTTATACTGGTCGATCTCGCCCATGCGTCCGCGCAGCGCCGCTGTCGCCGCCGTCTGCTCGGCAAAGCCCTGCGACGTGCCGCTGCGGATCATCGAGGCAGTCTTGAGATCTTTGTTCTTGAGGTTGATCTGGCTCGCGACCAGACCCTCGCCCGCCTGCAACGTCTTGACCGTCACCGGCAGGCCGTTCAGCACGGAATTGGCGGCTAGCTTGCTGCGCCCAAGACCCAGGAAACCGCCGCGTCCGCTGATCCGCGTGGTATCGGTGATGGTGATGACGGTATCTGTGCCATCTGCCTTCGTCACCTGAATCCGATCGCCGCTCCGCGCGGAAATCAGGCCTTCCACCTCAGGCCCTTCGGTCATTGCAGCCGGGGCGAGCGCCGGGGCATCGTAGGAAGCGGAAAGGTCGGCCTGCGGGGCCTCCTGTGCGTCCTGGGCAAAGCCGGCGGAAGCTGGCGCCACCATGAGGGCCAGCATTGCCAGGCCCTTGGGACCTTTGAAAATTGCATTCATCACGCTACTCCCCTTTGTAGTCAGTGGCACGATCGCAGATCGTTCCTTCTGACGGGCGGAGCGAGGCCGCGCGGCCTCGTCTCGATCGACCCATTCTCCAAATCCGACGCGGCACCACGCCTCGCCCGATCCGGACGCCCCATGCCTGTTCGGCCCAACCTTTCCCGAACATGAACATTTTTCGAGGCGATGAAGCGGGGGAGGTCGGCGCGAGTGGATCGTGCGGCAAACCGATTTTTGCCCGATGGCGGACGCCGAGTAAACGGAGGTGCCATTCCGTTTCGCGACCGAGTCGAAACCATCGGCCTCGCAGCTTAGTGGACGTGATACCAATCCGCCACGCGGTCCAGCGCCAGCGTCAACACGAGCTTGCCCGCGCGTCCTGGCCAGTTGAGCGCGCGTTCGGCCGCGACCAGCCCTTCGCCGGCACAGACGACTCGCCACAATATGTCGGAGAGGCCCGGTCCGGCCGCCCGCAGCGCGCCGTCGAACCGCGCGCGCGCGCTCAGTTGCCGCGCCGAAGGGTCAGCGGCCGCGCCGCCATTTCGCCCGATCCCGGGCGTCGGTTCCCATCGCATCGTCACCCGCGCGCCCAGTCCCGCTTTTTCCCAATCCGCCCGCAACATGTCGCCTGCGCGATACTGCCGATCACTGACATGGCCGCGCGCATGCAGCCAGCCGAGCGGCGATTCGCCCATATTGACGAGAACCGATTGCAGGCGACCAAGATGATCCTCAATGATCCGTTCGATATGGCTATTGGACATAGGGCGCTCCTTCGATAATGGCGACGCGCCCCTTGCCATGGGCGGCCATCTGTAGGACAGGCATGAACCATATCGGTTAGAGGATTTTGGTCATGATTACCCGTATCCGCGATGTTCGCCGGGCCAAAGGACTGACGTTGAGCCAGGTCGGCGCACTGTGCGTACCGACGACGTCGGCCCAGACCATCGGCCGGCTGGAGACGGGAACGCGTACCGTATCGGTGGGTTGGCTGAACCGCATCGCCGCCGCGCTGGATGTATCGAGCGCAGATCTGGTCGATCTGCAGGGCGAGCAGAGCGCGCTCCCCGTCGCCGCGCTGCTGGGGCCGGAGGGTGCGCGCGCGCCCACGCGGCCGCTCGTCCTCCCTGCGCCTTCGCTGTCGGGCGAGATGGTCGGCGTGCAGGTGCGCGGCAGTATCGGTGATTATCGCGTCGGCGACGAACTTTGGTGCCGCCGCATCGCGCCGGTCGACTTTGCCGAAGCGCTCAATCGCGACATGCTGCTGCCGCAGGCGACGGGACGATTCCTGTTCGGCCGCCTGATCGAGCGGCTGGACGGCGCACTGCGCCTGCTTCCCCTCGGCGCGCGCGCAGCGGCGGTGACGATTCCCGACCCATTATGGGGCGCGGTGGCGCAGCGGCTCGTTCGGCTGCTCTAGCGCGATGCGCCCCGCCTGCTATAGCTGCGCCTCATGACGCTCCATGTGCTCATGCTCTCGACGCTCTTTCCCGACATGAGCCGTCCCAATTTCGGCGTCTTCGTCGAACGGCAGGCGCGCGAGCTTGCCGGGCGGGACGGCGTCGACGTCACCGTCCTGGCGCCCGTCGGCCTGCCGCCATGGCCCTTTTCCCGAGCGGGACGATATGCGCCCCTGCACGCGCTTGCGTATAAGGAAAGGTGGCAGAACCTCACGGTACACCGTCCGCGTTTCCCGATCATTCCGGCGCTGAGCGGTCGCATGAACGTCGCCGCCATGACGCGCGCCATCCTGCCGCTGGTCCGGCGTCTGCATGGCGAGCGCCCTTTCGATGTGATCGACGCCAGCTTCTTCTACCCCGACGGACCAGTCGCCCGCCGTCTGTCGCGCGCCCTCGGCATCCCCTACTCAGTGAAGGCGCGGGGCGCGGACATTCATTATTGGGGCCGCAGGCGCGGCACAAAGGCGGCCGTCCGCGCAGCAGGCAAAGATGCAGCGGGGTTGCTGGCCGTGTCCCAGGCGATGCGCCAATCGATGGCGGCGATGGGCATAGATGCCAACAAGATCACCGTCCACTATACCGGCGTCGACCTCGACCATTTCGGCATCACCGATCGTGAGGAAGCAAAGGGCGCGCTCGGCGTGTCGGGACAGATCATATTGTGCGTCGGCGCGCTCATCCCGCGCAAGGGGCAAGACCTGCTGATCCGCGCGCTTCCCCTGCTGCCCGACGCGACCCTGCTGCTGGCGGGGCAGGGCCAGTATCGCCGCACGCTGGAAAAGCTGGCGGAGGAACTCAAGGTCGAGCGCCGCGTCGGCTTCCTCGGCTCGATTCCGCATCACAAGCTGCCGCGCGTCTTCGCCGCCGCCGATGTGATGGCGCTCCCCTCCTCGTCCGAGGGGCTTGCCAACGCTTGGGTGGAGGCGCTGGCATGCGGCACGCCGATCGTCATCAGCGATGTCGGCGGCGCGCGCGAACTGGTCGATCGGCCCCAAGCCGGCAGGATCGTCGCGCGCGACCCCGAAGCTATCGCCGAAGCAATCAGCGCAGTCCTAGCCGACCCGCCCGACCGTGAGGCAGTGCGGGAAGCAGCATTGCGCTTTACCTGGGGTGCCAATGGCGACACGCTGCTCGCTCATCTCAACCGCATCGCCGGGCGTTGAGCCTGTGCTTCGACCGCATTCTCAGGGGAAGATAGGCATCATGCAAGCTCTGCTGCGCCTAGTTACGCTATGCTGCCTCCTCGTCTCCAGCCCGGCGGCGCTCGCCGCCCCGCGCGACGACGGCCCGCTCATCCTAGCCGCGATCAGCATGCAGGATGCGATGACCGCCGCGGCGCTAGCCTGGGCGGGACAAGGCCATGCGCAGCCACGCCTGTCCTTTGCCGGCTCTCCCGCGCTCGCCCGTCAGATCAGGGCGGGGGGTCGAGCCGATCTCTTCATCTCCGCCGATCAGGCCTGGATGGACGATGTCGCGCGCGGTGGGTTCATCCAGCGCTCCTCCCGTGCGAACGTGGCCGCCAACCGGCTGGTGCTGGTGTCGCCGGCCCGCGCGCCCGTGACGCTCAAGATCACGCGCGGCATGCCGATCGCCCGCGCGCTTGGAACCTCGCGGCTGGCCATGGCCGATCCTGACAGCGTGCCGGCCGGCCGCTATGGCAAGGCGGCGCTTACGCATCTGGGCGTCTGGCCCTCGGTACGCAACCGGATCGCGCGGCGGGAGAATGTCCGCTCCGCGCTCGCCCTTGTCGAGCGGGGTGAAGCCCGGCTCGGCATCGTCTATGCGACCGATGCCCATGCCGCGCGGCGGGTGCGGATGGTCGGCA